>JAEZJR010000250.1 GCA_023415725.1 Acidobacteriota bacterium | reverse complement strand
CCTCGGCTCCCCGCGGATCAACACCGACGGGATCGGGCAAATCGTCTCCCGGCACGACTACCACCCGTTCGGCGAAGAGGTCTCCCGCATCGGTTACGGCTCCGACCTCGTCCGGAAGCAGTTCACGGGCTACGAGCGAGACGGGGAGACAGGGTTGGATTTCGCGGAAGCCAGGTACTACTACCCAGACCGTGGACGTTTTACAACCGGGGACCCATTACTGGCATCTGGTCGAACAGGGGTACCTCAATCTTGGAATCGTTACGTCTACGTATTGAACAATCCTCTGAATTATGTCGATCCAGATGGCCTCTACGAGTGTAAAGGCTTGACTGCCGAGTGCAAGGATTTTAGGAGGAACTTGGCTAGTGCACAAGGTGCTCTGACTGATATTGAAATTAAGTACGGATCAGACTCCGAAGAGTATAAACAGGCAAAAAAAGCGGTGGATTCTTATGGATGCGAATCGAAGGGAGGTAATTGTCTAGGAGTGGACGGCAAGCCAATTGAAACGGGGAAAGATAGTAATGGAAACCCAGTCTACTTAAAAGACACTGCAAGTAATGTCCAAGTTTCATTCTCGTGGACTGGTAACTCTCCGGCACATACTTCACTCACGCCCGATATGAAGAACGTGGTTATACAATTTGCGAAGGGCCAGGAGTCCAATTTAGGTCTGATCGCCAATGAAGGTATAGATTCTGCCAATATGCAAAGTGCTATAAAAACGGGCAAAAGCGTAACTCAGTATGAATCAGACAGGGACGGGCTTTTTGTGCAAGCGGTGTTTAACGAGTTAAGAGCTTCAGCTAACGGTAGCCTTTCTGCTCATTTCAATTTACCCAATAATGGAAGGGTCAACTATTGGGAGAAAGGTTGGGAAACCGCAGACCACGCAACAGTCCGAAGTAATCGAAATACTGCAATTGATAAAGTCTTAACAGATGTTTACAAAATAGGTCCAAAAGATAGGAGATCATTAGTTACCTTTCCAAAGGGATATAAACCCAAAACGTAAAAGAAATGAATAAAACACTCATTCAATTGTTTGTCAGCTTGACACTTTTCCTGTTTGTGTCGTCATTTCCGGCTGAAGCGCAAAACAAAATAAGAAATACCGGCAAAGCCTCAAATCCAACAGTTATCGCTGACAAGTCCGGCGTTTACGTTACGTTTGATCGGCTCGGAAAGAGAACTCCTCTGAGGGACGACGAAGGTGGCGAAGGTGTTTGGCTGCGATTGAATAACAACATGCGCTACTCCATTAGTGTTTGCGGTTTTAGTATTCCAGAAGAAGGCGAGCAACTTTCCGCATTCAACGAAAACGCTCAAATAAGCGTGAAGTATGATGTAGTGCTTAATCCGGTGGCGATAACAGACGAACGGCCAAATATTAACGTCCCCGTCGGATACAACACTGGCGACACCTGCACCCTTTTTGAAGTAAAATCAGGCAAATCAATGGAGTTCGTTGTTCCGGCAGAGCATACTGTGAAAGGGCTTTCGATAAAAATACCTTTCAAATATGAATGGGAAAATGAAACCGTAAATAACCCGACCCACTTTGTCTTTTTCAATTCGTTAAACATACCGAAAAAATAAGCTTAGAAATTGGGGTCAGGCCTGCAATTCTGCAATATTCCGCAGCGGCCTGGGAGCCGAAGCTCTGGAGAATTGCAATATTGCAGGTCTGACCCCACCTTCTATGCCCGGAAGAACCGGCTCGACGAGGGCGGCGGTTACGATTACGACGCCGCCGGGGACACCACCGCGGACGCGGCGGGGCACACGTTCCCCTACGACGCGGAGGGCAAGCAGGAGCGTCGCGGACGCGAACGGCACGATCGGGCAGTACCATTACGACGGGGACGGCACGATCGGGCAGTACCATTACGACGGGGACGGGAAGCGGGTGAAGAAGCACGCCCCCGCGACCGGCGAGACGACCGTGTTCGTGTACGACGCCGCCGGCAAACTGATCGGGGAGTACTCCACCGCGGTGCAGACCGGCACCGCCGCGAAGACCGTCTACACCACCAGCGACCACCTCGGATCCCCACTCATCAATACTAACGGAACCAGCCAAGTTGGCTCGGTCCCACAGCCGCAACCTGCATTGTCAACCAATAGCTATTACACCTAAGCGGCCGATTGCTCGATTCTTTCTTAACTATCAATTCGAGCCAGGACAGACAGGACAAACAGGACAAACAGGACAATAGAAGCTAAACCTATATTTTACTTCATTTATCGCTGTCCTGTTCCCGTTTTACCGACAGGACGACGGAGCTAACTGTCCTGCTTTTTGTCGACTGTCAAAAGTAGGACAGGGAAGTAGGACACCTTGAGAGATGCATAATATAAGGTGAATTCATTCTAGTGTCCTGTTTGTCCTGTCTGTCCTGCAACAAATCGTTGCCATCTGTTAAATCTCCCTGCGAGTCGGTTCAAAAGGGATGATTCAGCTCTTCTTCCTGTTTCGCCTCCGCGGTGACGACGTAGACCCGCTTGCGGCCGAGCTCGGGGAGCGTCTCCCGGCTCATCAGGTAGTTCTTCTCCGTGCCGCGATGGAGGTGCCCGAGCCGTTCAAGTTCTTTCGCGACGCTAACATTAAAGCAAACGGGGTCAGACTTGCAATATTGCAATTCCGACCCGTTTCGCGCTAGGGCACCCCAACGACGGGGGTCACAGAGAGATCGGTGTCAGGCCGGCATATTCGCAATTCAGGCACCTTGCCTGGTGGACGCCGGTTTTTTCTTCTGCCGCTTTGTCCCCTCGGCGACGACCGTATGGGTGAGGTCGAGGATGAGTTGGCCGCCGGGGCCGATGTCGGGGCGGGCGAATTTTAGCCTTTCGGTGATCCTGATGCCGTGGTGCCGCATGAACAGGGCGGCCTGTATCCGGTAGCCGCTCGTCTTCATCGGCTTGACCGGAAACGCCTCGGAGAACCGCGCGCTCGTCGACTCCAACGCGATCTGCTTCCGGGCTCGGTTGAAGTAGATGTACACCGCGTCCGGCTTTCCGATCAGCCGGAAAATGTTTTCGTTGATGATGATCTGCCCCTGCCGTGTGACCGCCGCGTGCATCCGCTTATCCCTCGGGGCCGTCGGCCCGCCGTGGAACTTCTCCCATTCCTTGTCCATCACCATAAAAATTTCCTCCTGTCGCAGATGCGACGATGTATCATGGATAGCACATTCATTGCGCACAGTCAACCAACTTTTTCATCCGGCCGCGCCGGGTCCGTCCGTATGCCGCCCACGACCCCGGATCGCACCGCGGCCGTTTTCTCGGTTTTCCGAGATGTTGTCGTTGTGATCGGCTCTGTCGGTGATGTCGAAAAACGAGCGCGTCTCACCTCGCCAAAACGCGTCCCGATCGCGTCTCAAATCGGTCTCAATTGCGTCTCACTTTTCCGATCTGGGACGCGCTCACTGCACCACGGCGAACTCATGGATGGGGTCATCGGCGAGGCCACGAAGGGAGGGCTCGAAGGTGGTTTCGAGGTGGCGTTCGTCGAGGAGTTTGGCGGCGTCGGAGGCTCCGACCGGGCGGGAGAACAGGTAGCCCTGGCCGAGGCTGCAGCCAAGCGTTTGCAGCAGTTCGAGCTGCTGCACCGTTTCTATCCCTTCCGCAACTACCTCCAGGTCGAGGTTGCCGCCTAGCATCAGGATCGTCTTGACGATCGCGTCGCTCTTATTATCCGTGCCCAATTTATCGATGAACGACCGGTCGATCTTCATCCGGTCGAAGGGGAACTGATGAAGGTAACTCAATGAAGAATAACCGGTTCCGAAGTCGTCGGTCGAAAGCAGGACGCCGATCTGGTCGAGTTGTTTAAGGACCGCAAGCGAGCGTTCGCTGTGCTCCATGACCGTGCTCTCGGTCACCTCGAGCTTCAGCTGCTTCGGGTCGAGGCCGGTTTCGATAAGAACATCCTCGACCGTTCCCGTCAGCGACGGGTGCATAAGTTGTTTGGCTGAAAGGTTTACGCTGACGGAGAGCTTGCGATCGAAGGAGGACTGCCATTCGGCGATCTGCCGACACGCACGCTCCAGGATCCATTTGCCGATCGGGATGATCAGGCCGGTTTCCTCGGCCACACCAATGAACTGGTCCGGCGAGACGATCCCGTGCGAGGGGTGCCGCCATCGGATCAGGGCCTCGAACTCGCTTACGCTGCCGGTCATGAGATCGACGATCGGCTGGTAGACGACGTCGAACTCGTCCCGCTCCACCGCGTGGCGGAGGTCTGTTTCCACCTGCAGCAAATTGAGATTGCGGACGTGCATCTCACGGTCGAAGATCTCGTAGCGGGCCTTGCCGCCCTCCTTTGCCCGGTACATCGCGGAATCGGCGTCACGGAGGTAATCTTCAGGTGCTCGTTTCAGGTCGTCAGAAAGGATTATCCCAACGCTCGCGGTCGTGAAAACCTCGTAATTATCGATCGTAAACGGGGCAGAGATCTTGTTCTGGAGGCGTTCGACGACGGCCGATACCTCGGTCTCGCCGCCTGTGCGGTTAAGCAGGATCGTGAACTCATCGCCGCCGAGCCGTGCCACCACATCGCCCGGTCGAAGGCAGCCTTTCAAACGCGCGGAAATGGCGATCAGCAGTTTATCGCCAACGATATGCCCGAGGCTGTCGTTGATCACCTTGAAACGGTCCAGGTCCAGGAACAAGACAGCAAACTTGGCCTCCGGATTCTCCCGCGAACGCTGGATCGCCAGTTTCAGGTGCGACATGAATTCGACGCGGTTCGGAAGGTCGGTGAGCGGGCAGTGCCGGGCGTAATAGTTCAGCTTCTCTTCACTGAGTTTCTGGTCATGGATATCGGTATTTGTCCCAATCCATTTTATGACCTTGCCATGAACGTCTCGTCCCGCAGTCGCCTTCGCGACGTGCCAGCGGTACTCGGTATCGTGCCGGCGGAGGCGGAACTCCGTTTCGAACGGTTCGCCGGAACTCAGCGACCGCATCCAGCGCGAAAGGCATTCCTTCAGGTCGTCCGGATGCACGACCTCATGCCAGCCGTAGCCTAGAAGGTCCTCAACGGGCCGGTCGAAGTACTCGATCATCCGCTTGTTCACGTAATCGAACTTTCCGTCGGGGCGGGCGGTCCAGATCTGATGCAGGATTCCCTCGCCGAGCTGGCGGTAGCGGTTCTCGCTGGCTTTGAGGGCCTCTTCCGTGCGTTTGCGCTCCGTGATGTCGCGGCCGATGCCTTGGACGCCCACCGGCTTACCGTCGTGGTAAATGAGCCGTGTGCTGAGCTCGAGCGAAACGCGGTTGCCGTACTTCGAGATGATCTCCAATTCGTATGACGTGGGCCCCTTGCCTTCGACCTTTAGCGCGGTCATCCGCTTCGCCTGTTCGAGAAAGTCCGGAGCGACGACCGAGGCGATATTCATCCTGATCGCTTCGGAGCGCGTATAGCCCGTGATCAACTCGCCGGCCCGGTTAATAGAGGTGAAGTTCCCGTACAGGTCGTGCGTGTAGATAAGATCGTTGGCGTTCTCGAAGAGGTCGCGGTAGCGTTCTTCATTTTCACGAAGGGCAGCGTCGATGCGCTTGCGCTCGGTCACGTCGCGGGCGATGCCCTGCACCGCCACAGGCTGGCCATCCTTGCGGATGACGCTGGTGTTCACCTCAAGAGTGACACGCGAACCGTCCTTTCGGTAGCAATCGACCTCGTACGAGGTCTGCTTCGTAATACCTTTCAATTTATCAGCGAGCTTGGCACGGGCTACCTCATAGTGTTCGGGCACAGCGACCTCGCGAAGGTTCAATTTGAGGGCCTCTTCACGGGTATAGCCGAAGACTCGTAGCCCGGCATCGTTGATGGAAAGGTAGTTGCCATCGAGGTCATGCACGTAGATGACATCGGTAGCGTTCTCGAATATGTTGCGGAAGCGTTCTTCGCCTAGCTTTAGCTGCTCTTCGGCCTGCTTTTGGCTTGTGACGTCAAGGATGATCCCTTCGCGGCAGACAACATTGCCGTCCCTGCCGCGGATCAAACAGCCGCGGTCGCGTACCCAGTGAATCGAGCCGTCGCTGTGCAGGATGCGGTATTCGTAATCTACCTCTTCGCCTGTGACGGTTGATTCGGTGGTTTCGTTGAAAACCCACTCGCGGTCGTCCGGGTGTATGACGCGGATCCACATCTCCGGGTCGCGGGTCCAGTCCTCGAGTGGGTAGCCGAAACGCGCGAAGGCAGGGCTGACGTAAATGGGGGAATACGGCGGCGAAGGGTCGACCGCGTAGAAGAGAACGGGAAGGTTCTCGATGAAGCCGCGGTATTGTTCGTCAGTTAGAAAAGCGCCTGACATACGTTTCGGGCCCTGATCCTCCCGCGCGGGAGGTTCGGCGTGTGCGCCGGCCGGAGCGTAGGCTGACATTTCGAGTTTGTGGCTCATAAATGCGTGGCGGATTCGTATGAGGAACCGCGCATCATTCCGTGCATACGTAAAGCGGCATTAAATGCGGTAGATGCCGAAGGGAGTATGCCTATATTTTTCAGGAGTGCGGCGAAAGTATGGGAACTGTGATCGGGCCGTAGGAGCGGTGGAGCGGGCCCGGAAACTGATCGCCGTTAATTGTTGTAACATAAACGGGAAATTTTGGGAATAAAAAAACTTGTGCCTATGCAGCGTGCGATCGCCGACAAAGCCAACATGAACGACCTCGCGGATGTGCATTTATTCATCCTGGAGCAATTTGCAGAGGGTGACGAGCGCGAATTATCCGAGGAGCAAACTAACGCTTTCGAGCGTGATGGGTTTCTCATCGGTGTACCGATCTTAAATGCCGTGCAGGTCGACGAGATGCGGTCAGATCTGCAAATTCTGATGCGGCCGGAGCAGGCGACGAACCCATTGTTTTACGAGTACAACTCGAACGAATCGGCGGACCCTTCAAAGAGGTTGTTCCATGCACTGGGGGCGTGGCGGGTGGCTCCGGCGTTTCACGATCTGGTTTTCTTCCGGCCGCTGGTGAGCGTAGCGGAGCAACTTTTGGACGGTAAAGTGCGGTTCTGGCACGATCAGGTCTTCGTTAAGCCCGCATGTGATGGGGCGGTGGTGGCGTGGCATCAGGATTATTCGTACTGGACGCGGACGGTTCCGTGCGCGCATCTGACGGCCTGGATCGGGTTGGATGATTCGGACGAGGAAAATGGCTGCGTACGTTACGTGCCGGCGAGCCACCGGTGGCCGCTGCTGCCCCGGGAATCCTTGGCGGGCGATATGGACACGGTGTTGGCTTATTTGAGTGAGGAGCAACGGGAGAATTTCAGACCAATGCCGGCTCTTTTGAGGGCCGGTGAGGCTAGTTTCCATCACCCGATGACGCTGCACGGGTCGTTTGAGAATATTTCAGACAGGCCAAGGCGGGGCGTCGTGATCAACTTCATGCGCGACGGTGTCGTTTCCGATTCCGACGAGCCGCTGCTCGCGGGCGTGCCTCCGATCGCGAGAGGGGGCAAATTAGAGGGGAAGTTCTTCCCGATGCTTTCGCAAGAGTTTTCCGACTGACGAAAGCGGCGCTAGAATCGAACTCGTACACTCTCCAACCAGAACCCTATGAGAAAATTATCGATCGTATTTCTGTTCGTTCTCTCGTTTTTCGCTTACTCGGCTGCCCAGACAATGCCGGAAGGGGGCGACCCGGTTTTGTGGGAACGCGCGTTGAAATTGCATAAAAAAGCCATCGTCGTCGACGGGCACAATGATATAACCGGGCCAATGGTGGACGCTGACTTCAACCTGGCAGAAAACTCAATGGGCCGGCTACAGCCGGGCGGCGACCCGATGCATACGGACCTCGCCAGGCTGAAGAAGGGCGGGATGACGGGCGAATTCATGTCGATCTACGTCGGCGGCGATACGTGGAAGGCGGGACGCGCGATGGTGCGGGCGATGGAGTTGATCGACGCCACCAACCGCGAGGCGGAGCGGCATGAGGACTTGATCACGTGCACAACGGCCGCGGAGATCCGGAGGGCGAAGAAGGACAACAAGATCTGCTTGCTGATGGGGATCGAGGGCGGATACGCGATCGACAATTCGCTTTACGCACTGCGGAATTTCTACCGGCTCGGGATTCGATACATGACGCTGACCCACAACGCTGCGCACGATTGGGCAGACGCGCACCGCGACATCAAGCACAACGGCCTGACGGATTTCGGAAAAGAGGTCGTGCGCGAGATGAACCGTTTGGGGATGCTGGTGGATATCTCGCACGTTTCCGAGAAGGTGATGAACGATGTGCTGGACATCACGAAGGCACCGGTGATCGCGTCGCACTCGGGAGCAAGGGGCGTGAACGATCATACGCGAAACGTTTCGGATGCCGTGCTTCGCCGCGTGAAAGACAACGGCGGGGTGATCATGGTCGTATTCTACCCTTCGTTTTTGGATGAACGAACGAACCGTGAGGAAAATGAACGCTCGGCCCGGCTGAAGCCCCAGATCGACGCCCTCCGCGAGCAGTACAAGAACGACCGCGACGCGATGAACCGAGCGATCGCCGATCTCGAGGCTAAGAATCCGATCTACATTGCCGATTACAAACGCATCGTCGACCACATCGACCACATCAAGAAGATCGCCGGCATCGACCACGTCGGACTCGGTTCGGATTTCGACGGTGTGCCGTTCCTCCCGCCCCCGATGAAGGGAGTTGAAGACCTTCCACTCGTGACCTACGAGATGCTCCGCCGCGGCTACACTGAGCAGGAAGTCCGCAAAGTGCTGGGGGAGAATTTCTTAAGGGCGTTTGAACAAGCGGAACGTGTGGCCGGGAACCGAAAGATCAGCGCGGACGGGAGTTTGGTGAAGTTAAATAAATAACTTTTCGTTCCATGAACGCCTTAGGCACAACTCTCAAATTCGCAACCGTTGGCCTCGTCTTAGAGGTGTTAATTCTTGCCGGGGTAGCGGCACTCTTTGGCGAGCTAAACGGCTACTGGGAGTTAGTCAAAACGTTCCATATCTCGTTTTTGTCATCGCTCGTAGGACTGTACTCTTCGGCGAGTGTGGTCGGCCTCATCGCCGAGCACAAAATTGATGGTTTGAGTAGAGGTGTTTACTCAATACTTGTTTTTGCAGTTTCATCAACACTCATATGTCTATTTGTTCAGTCCTTCGCCGGGGCCTCGGTTGAATTCTTCAAGAATAGCCAAACTTCGTTTGCGGCATATGATTATCTCTTTAGGCCGGTTTTCGGCGTTATGCTCTTCGGTACTATTCCGGCTGTACTCGTCGGGCTCGGGTATGCGGCCGGATTACGGAAACTCGCGCGGATTCGTTAATTGAGATTTCGGGGCACCAAGAGGTTAGGTTTGATTCACTTTTCTTCTTTTTAACACGGGACAGGCTAACAGCCTGTCCTACGGGGTTATCTCTGCCAACAGGGGGAAGTGATCGGAGGCGTCTTTTATTGAGGGAGCGTCATAGATCACCTTGCAGGCGCTGAGGTTTTCGGCGAACTGGGCCGGGAGGAAGACAAAGTCGAGGCGGACGTGCGGGTCCCAGGGGGGGAAGGTGAAGCCTTTGTCGTAACAGAGGCTGCGGTATCCATCGATGTAGCCGCCATCGAGCATTATCTGGATCGTTTCGTAACGGACGCGGCCGCCGGTGACCCATGCGACGAGTCGGAGCCGTGGCGGCAGACGCCCCAGGTCGAGCGGTTCGCCCGGGGCGAGAGTATTGAAATCACCGGCGAGAACGTGGAAGCCGTCCTGGTGATGTTCGATGCTTTTGAGAAGCGATCGAAGCTCACGCTTACGTAAGCCTTCGGTGATCTTCGAGTGGACCGCGCTGAGG
>JAEZJR010000242.1 GCA_023415725.1 Acidobacteriota bacterium | reverse complement strand
GAAATATGAAAAAATGCCCGAGCTGCGATAGGACCTTTGACGACAATATGCGGTTTTGCCAGACCGACGGGACGCCGCTTGTCGATGCTCCGGAACCGGTAGACCCGTATAAGACGATGGTCGCGCGGCCCGAGGACATAGCGGCCGCCATCCCGAAGGCACCGGAGAATCCGCAGCCGGAACCGGCGGTTGAAGAAGAGGTCCTGGAGATACCGGCGGAAGCTCCACCGGATCCGAAGAAGACGATGTACGCTTCGGAGGCGGAGATCCGCAAGGCAATGGCGGAGGTGGACGAGCAGGTGATCGACGTCCCGCCGATCGCGGAGCCCGAACCGCCGCAGTTCATCGAGCAAAATCTGGGATCGGCATCCGCGGGCAGCCCGCCGCCCTCACCGTTCGGGGGTGGCGATGACGCGGCGATGAAGACGACCCCGCCTATCCCCTCACCGTTCGATAAGGAGCCGCCTCAGTTCGAGGCAGCTGAAGACAAGTTCGAGGCTCCTGAACCGGAGCGTCCGGCTTTCGCCGAACCGGAAAGGCCGTTCGCAGCCGAAGAGCCGGCCTTCGGCAGCCCATTTTCTGCAAGCAGCGAGCCCAGCTCACCGCTCGCACAGGCCGAATCAACGCCGCCGCCAGCGGCCCAGGAAACCAACTGGCAGGATAATCAAATGCAAAATCCCCAATTTCAAAACGCCGCTCCTTCGGGGCAAAATCAGACGCTCGCCATCGTTTCCCTAGTGCTTGGAATCTTGGGGTTGCTTTGCTGCGGCTTGTTCGTACCAAGCCTCGCGGCAGTTATCACAGGATTCATGGCTCGTGGAAAGGCTAACAGCAACCCTTCGATGTATGGCGGGAGCACTCTAGCCATGGTTGGTATTATCACCGGTGCCCTAGGACTGATCGGTGGCCTCGGTTACTGGATATTCATATTGTTCTTCGGCGGGATGCAGATGATGATGCAAGGAATGCAGTAATTCCTTCGCCCCTTCGACAAACCTTTGTTGCAATCGCCAAGTATCAATTTGGCGATTGCTTCAATCATTTTAAGGGCAGGGGCTCAATGGCCGGGGTGTTTTGATAATCGCCCCGGTTTTGTACATCATATAAGCAAAGGTTTTCTTTTTCGGGATCGCGGCGTAGAGTTTGCCGGACCGATAATACAAAAAGGGTTTTCGCAAAATGTCTTTAATAACCGACGTAATCAAATCGACGACCGCGATCATCAAGGGGATGTCGCGTACGCTTTCCGAAATTCCGCGCGAGAAATGGACCGTTCAGTATCCGGACGACCCGGTCACGGTGCAGCCGCGTTACCGCGGGATGCACCTGCTGCACGTAGACGAAAACGGGAAGGAGAAGTGCGTTGCGTGTTACCTGTGCGCGGCGGCTTGCCCCTCTGACTGCATATACATCGAAGCGGAAACCGACCAGCGTCCCTACGAGGAGCGGGTCGGCCGGGACGAGCGTTACGCAAAGGTCTACAACATCGACTATGGCCGCTGCATATTCTGCGGGTTCTGCGTCGAGGCCTGCCCGAAGGACGCGATCACGCACGGGTACAACTTCGAGATCTCGGTCTACACCCGGGCCGACCTGCTGAAGACAAAGGACGATCTTCTCATCACGAAGCAGAAACAATCGAAGAATTACCGGGTCGCACTTTCGGATGAGGATGTCGATTCGGAATACAAGGTAATCTGACTTCTGTAGGCAGTTGGCGGTTGGCGGTTGGCAGTCGGTTTCCCGGTGTGCCGACCGCTTTTTGATGGAGTCGGCACGTCGGCGGTCGGCAGTTAGCGGTCGGCAATACTGGGTCACGTCATTTTCCTTATGACAGGGCATAAGAGTTTTCGGGTCTATCAACTTGCGTTCGAGTTGGCAATGGAGATCTTTGAGATTTCGAAGAACTTTCCAAAGGACGAACGCTTTTCGTTAACGGATCAAATTCGACGGTCATCACGATCTGTAGCGGCGAATATCGCTGAAGGATATAGAAAACGACAGTATCCTAAGATGTTTGTAAGCAAGTTGGCCGATGCTGATGGCGAAGGAGCCGAAACCGCATCGTGGCTGGACTTCGCACTTGCGTGCGGATATATCGACGGAGAGAAACATAAGTCGCTCTATACGAGGTATGAATCAGTGGGCGGTATGCTCGGGAGAATGATCGCCGCTCCGGAAAAGTTCTTGCCCCGCAGCCGGAACGACTAACTGCCGACCGCCAACTGCCAACTGCCAACTGAATATGGATTCGGACAAACTTCCTCCAACTCAAAAGGGCCGACATCAGGAGATACGAGCGTTAGCTTTGCGGGAGTTTGCGGGGCTGAGGTTCGATGATGAGCCTTTGGATCCGTTCTCGTTGGCGAAGTATGCAAAGCTTTTTGTCGCACCGTTCGAGATGATCGAGCAATTGAGCGAGGAAACGCGGAAGCATCTGCTTGGTGACGGTAAGGACCTGTGGTCGGGCGGGGCGGCGTCGGCGAAACTGCCTGATGGGCAGCGTTTAATTATTTTGAACCCGACACATGGAAAAAACCGCCATAATGCTACACTTATGGAGGAAGTCTGCCACGTCTTCCTCGGCCACAAGCCCAGCCGATTAGCGATCAAGAACACGATTAAGGAAGGGAAGGCCATCGCCCGCGATTACCACGCGGAGATCGAGGAGGAGGCCTACGGTACAGGTGCGGCCGCGTTGGTGCCATACACAGCACTGAGGCGCATGGTCGGCGGAGGGAAGACCGCCGCGGAGATCGCCAAACACTTCCACGTCAGCAAGGCTCTGGTCGAATATCGGATAAAGATCTCAAGGCTTTGGGATAGTTATAAGGAAAATATATTCAAGAAATCACCTTCGTAATAAGTGATAGGTGGTAAGTGAAAAGTGATAGGTTTTGGATTCCTTCCCGCCCGCTAAACAAGTGATCGACGCAGCAAATAAGCCATCGAGGCCGGACCATCGGTTAACGACCGAGGATAAACTGCGCCTGCTTTTGGACATCACGAACAAGATCAGCCAGTCGCTCGATCTGGACGAGGTGCTGAATCTTGTGATGGACACGCTGGGCTCGCTGCTTCCTTACGACGCGGCGGGGATCTACCTGATCGATCCCGAGCCGGACCCGAGCGACCCTTACATTTTCAAATCGAAGGTGATCCGAGGTTATGACATCGGCTTTCAGCTCAAAGAGCCAAAATTGCGGATGGGTGAAGGGTTTATCGGGCTTGTAGCTCAGTCCGGTCAACCGGTGATCAGCCCGGACGTGGACAGCGACTCGAGATACTTCGAGGCGAGACCAAGGACGCGGTCTGAGATGGCCGCGCCGATCATCTCGAACGAGCGGGTGATCGGGGTTTTCGACCTCGAGAGCGACACGTTGGACGCGTACGACGAAGATGATCTTGCAGTATTGGAACTGCTCGCGTCGCACGTCGCGATCATCATCGAAAAAGTACGCCTGCACGAGCAGATGGTCGAGAAGAAGCGTATCGAGGCACAGCTCGAGATCGCGAGGCAGGTGCAGCTGGAGCTTTTGCCAGATCATGATCCGGAACTGGTTAATTTCGACATCAGCGCATATGTTTTCCCGACGGAAGAGGTTTCGGGGGATTATTACGACTGGGTTCGAATATTCGACGACCAGATCGGACTGATCGTCGCTGATGCGGTAGGGAAGGGGATTCCGGCGGCGTTGTTGATGTCGTTCTTGAGAGCGTCATTGCGTGCCGGTGTGCAGGCCGGATACGCGCCGCACATCGCGATGTCGAAGGTGAACAATCTGCTTTGGGATTCGGTGGAGGATCATCAGTTCATTACGGGAATCTACGGCATTCTCGATGAAACGAACCGGACGTTCGTGTACTCGAACGCCGGGCACAACCCACCGCTGCTGATCAAACCGGACGGCGAGTACAAGTACGTCGAATACGGAAATACTCCGCTGGGGATGTTTTACGACGCCAGGTACCACCAGCATTTCATACGTTTCGAACAGGGCCAGGTAATGGTGATGTACACGGACGGGATCACCGAAGCGACCAATGAACGCGGCGAAGAGTTTGGTACGAAGCGGCTGGCGGAGAGTGTGCTAAAGGGACTGCATCTTCCGGCGAAGAAGATGATCGATCATATAAGGAAGGATGTGGCGGATTTTACAGACCGCAAATTCCTCGATGATGATGGAACGCTTTTCATAGTTAAAGCTGTCTAGGGCTCGATCGGGCGGGGCAAGCCGCCCTTCCTGACTGCGATCCTTACCGGCGTTTCGTTATCCCCAAGCAAATTCATTTACCGCATTTCACCTACCCATTACCACCGGTGATTCTGACAAAAAAAATGGAAGGTATTCTTCCGAATAACCTTCCTTAGTGTTCCTTCAGTTGTGATTGTGAACTTTTTCCAGAGCCTCAACTAGGCTGCTTTACTGCATTTAATTCAATGCCCGGTCTCAGAGATGTGGTGAATGTCACCGCCCGGGACGACCGGGGCTCTGTAGTCGCCGTAGTTTATCTTCTCGTTGCCCGTCGAAAAGGCATAGATGTCGAATCCGTAAGAATCGAGGAAATCGGTAAGTTGTTCGGATTCGAGAACGTAAACACTCTCGCTGAAACCAAGTTCCCTTCTGATCTCGAGGAAGCGCTCAATGACTTCGATGGGCGCGAAACATTTTCTTGGGTCGTTAAATGTTGCCATCAATCCTCATCGGCCGTGGGTGAAACGGCCGACAATAGGATTACGGAATCAATTAAAAGGTTGTTCCCTTTATTGGCATGCGGCGGGCACTGCCCGGGCAATGGTGTTAAATATAGAATTTATTGAATTTCCGGCTGAAAGCGGTTAGTATTTCCGTAACTCTTCCCAAGGAGAAAAAGATGAAAAGACGGCTAATGGGGACGTTGGTGATGGTCGGGGTTTCTGCTTTTGGCGGTTCCGTGGCATTTGGCCAGAGCCAAACGGCCCAGCCGATATCGGGCGAAAAGGACAAGGGCAGAACCGTCCGGTCGATCGCGGGTGACAAATGGGTCATCACCGCGGAAGCCGGCGGCGTGAACTTTGTCGAGGGCGATGTGAACATCATTCGACTTGCGGGCAAAAGCGGAAAGCTTTTGAAGGGCGATTCGGTCGATGTCGGCGATCGTGTTTCGACCGGTGCGAACGGCCGGGCGGAAATCCTGCTGAATCCGGGCTCGTATGTTCGCCTTGCGGGAGACTCGGAATTCGAATTCCAGTCAACCGCGCTCGAGGACGTGAAGCTCAAGGTCAATAAAGGATCGGCGATCTTCGAAGTCTTCGCCACGAATGATTTCCGCGTGACCGTGGAGGCTCCGAACGGGAAGTTTGACCTGATCGAGTCGGGCGTATATCGCGTGGATGTACCCGGTGACGGCAACAGCCGCCTCGAGGTTTGGAAGGGCAAAGCTCTCGCGGGCGACACGAAGGTCAAAGGCGGCCGCTCGGTAACCTCGGACGATGACTCGGTGGCGGCCAAGTTCGATCGTGACGACAAGGATGAATTCGAGCTTTGGAGCCGCGCGAGGGCTAAAGAGCTCGCGAAGTCGAACAACGAGTTGAAGGACCGCGATATGCGGACCGCGTTGATGCAATCTTTCCTTGGCGGACGGTGGAACACTTACGATTCGTTCGGTTTGTGGGTCTACAGCGCACGTTATGGCCGATACTCGTTCCTGCCGTTCGGTTACGGATGGTCATCGCCTTATGGCTTCGGGTTTGGGGCTGATATTTGGTATTACGGTCTGCCGCAGGTGGTCTTCAGACCGCCGGTGCCGGGAGGGACGACTTCGGTCGGAAACCGGCCGGGAGGAAGTGCCGGAACCCCCAGTCCCGGTACGACACGACCGACGCGACCCGGCTATCCGCGCGGCCAGAGGCCCGTCGATGGGCAAACGGGGCAGAGGCCCGTGGATGGACCACGAGGCCAGCGTCGTGAAAGGCCTCCATTCCTTGATGCGCAAGGCGGACGCTCTACGGGGGGAAGGGGCAGTGGCCCAGTCGGCGCGGGCGATGGCGGATTTTCGCCGTCAGGAGCGGGCCGCAGATCAGCCCCGGTGTTTTCTCCCGCCCCAAGTTCGGCTCCGCTCGACAGGGCGCCCTCATCGCCATCCGGAGGGTCGAGTCCGGCACCGATGAGAGGGAAAACATCACCGATCGATCGTTAGACACAACAAAGGCGGCCTAAACGGCCGCCTTTTCATTTTAAAAACCAAAGAAGACCGCCACCGGGTCCGGCGGCGGTGCCTGCGAGTTGATCTCGGGGTTCAAGATCAGCAGAGCCGATTGGATCGCGTTGAACAGCATGTGCAGGATGACGCAGGGCAGCAGATTGCCTGTTTTCGCCCGCACAAGTGTCAGGATCAGGCTGAGAAGTGTGAGCAGAAATATGGTCGTCGGGCTTCCCCAATATTGGGGAACGTGAACGGCCGCGAAAAGGAGTGTAACGATGATGACCGCCAGGGGGCTACCAGCGGTTCTTTGAAGCGCGGAATAAAGGACGCCGCGGTATATCAGTTCCTCGACGAAGGGGGCCGAAAATACGGCCAGGATCGCCACTGTGTAAAGCGCCAGCTTAGAGCTTCTGAGGATCCGGAGGAGGTCGTTGTCCTGTTCGGGCATCATACTGCCAACGATGGCGGAGATCACCATGAACAGGAAAAGTATCAGGATGTGGTGCCACCATTTCATCCCACCCGAACGCCAGCCCAGCGTTGAGAAGAACGGATGCTTTCTCCCCCGCGTCACGACGAACCATGCGATCGCCAGCGTGACGAGATGGGCAGGGAGAACGGCCGCGACTTGGATCAGGAGTGCGGTCGGATCGGAAACGGCGAATTTGGAAAGCTCCTCGGAACCGAGCGAATGTGCCCCCTGACTTATGAGATAAGGGGCGAGGAAGATGGTCGGAACGATGAAGATCATCAGGACGCTGGCCACCCACGTCACGATCGCGATGCCTGAGCCCCAGGGCGGGTTATTCGGCCCGATCGGTTCAACATCAGGCCGAAGTTCTGGCAGCGGAAGGGAAGAGTAATATTCTTTTTGCTCGAGGTTGTTCACTGGGCTGAGTTTAGCGAATTTGACAGGGCGAGACCAACTTTCGGGCGGCGAACCTTGCTTATCGGCCCCGATAGATATAATCTAAAATCCCGTGGAGTCACACGGGGAAAATCCCAACAAAAAGGTATTCGCGATCATCCCGGCACGGTATTCTTCTACCCGTCTGCCGGGCAAAATGCTTTTGCCGATCGCGGGGAAGCCATTGATCGTTCACACTGCGGAAAAGGCCCGGGAAGCGGCGTCGGTGGATGAGGTGATCGTAGCGACCGACGACGAGCGGATACTTGAAGCAGTGACCGCGTGCGGGTTCAGTGGAAGGATGACGTCGCCGGAACTCGCCTCTGGCAGCGACCGCGTCGCGGCGGTGGCGAGGGAACTTCCCAAAGGCTCCGTGATAGTGAACCTGCAAGGGGATGAGCCGATCATCTCGCCGGCAACGATCGACCTAGCGGTGAATGCCATTCTGGAAAACCATAGCGATAGCGGACCAGATATTGTCACGACCTTTGAACCGATCGAGTCGGTCGAGGAGTTGGAGAATCCGAACATAGTGAAAGTGGTCACCAACGCGAAGGGGCGTGCGTTGTATTTTTCCAGATCACCGATGCCGTTTCCGCGTGAGGCTTCCTTAAGATATGGAGGGCCGCAGGAAGCAATAAGGAAAGAGCCTGAACTCCTAAGGCATCACAAAAAACACACGGGATTGTACGTGTACCGACGGGAATATTTGCTCGAGTATACGACCTTGCCGCAGACGGAGCTTGAAAAACTGGAAATGCTCGAGCAGCTGAGGGCTTTGGAGAACGGAGCGTACATCAGGGTTGTGGAAGCGGCGGGGCGATCCATCGGCGTCGACGCGCAGGAAGACCTCGAATTGGTGCGAGCGATATTTGCCGCAGAAGAAACCGCCCGGGAGATCGTGGCTTAATGGGTGATTGGGTCGGGATAGCGTTTTTTGTTTTGCTGCTTGCAGGGGCATTTTTCGGTCTGCGGGCTTTGGCGAAACCGCGGCCGAGGACGGCTGAGGAGTTTGAGCGAAACGCGGCGGAGGGGACTACGGCTTTGGGCGCTTCGATGAACGCTTTGCAGGAGTTGATGAACCCGGAAGCGGCGAAGGCGAAGGAAGTCGAAGTGCAGATGAAGGAAGGTCGATACGGCAAGAAGAAGCGGGAAGGGAAGGCAACGGACAGTAAGGATCCGGATGAGATCTCCGATTGAATGATCAGCGAGCTTGTTATTTCATTTTGTTTCTTTATCGCGGGATGTCTCGTAGGGCGGCTTTGGGGGCGACGTCTTAGTGGCTCATCTGATGGTATGGACTCGGTCAGGTTAGGAATGCTGTTGCTCGCCGCGACCTTTATTCTGGTAGCAGCCGGTCAACTTTTGTATGTCGTAACGGGTTCTTCGTTTGCCTTTTACGCTTGTGTGTTTATGGCGGGTGCGGCGTTTAATCTGCCGCTTATGATCATGATCTATCTGTACCTATTGTGGTGGAACCCAGGGAAATACAAAGAATACGAAATGAAGAAACTGCGTCGAGAGCGGTTGGAGTTAGCGAGGGCTCAAGTCGAGAAAAATGACTAAATATATATTTGTAACTGGCGGTGTAGTTTCCAGTTTGGGTAAGGGGCTGGCGGCGAGTTCGATCGGGTGTTTGCTGGAGGCCCGGGGGATGACGGTGCAGATGATGAAGCTGGACCCGTACATAAACGTGGACCCGGGTACGATGTCGCCTTTCCAGCATGGTGAGGTTTACGTAACTGATGACGGAGCGGAGACGGATCTGGACCTGGGACATTACGAGCGGTTCACTCACGCAAAGCTCTCGCAGGCGAACAACTGGACCAGCGGACGTATTTATCTTTCGGTGATCGAGAAGGAGCGTCGCGGCGATTACCTTGGCAAGACCATTCAGGTGATCCCGCACATCACGGATGAGATCAAGAAAGCGGTGCGGACGGTGGCGGACGAGCACAAGCCGGACGTGCTGATCGTCGAGATCGGCGGTACGGTCGGCGATATCGAATCGCTGCCGTTCATGGAGGCGATCCGTCAGATGGGGAATGAAGAGGGCCGCGGGAACGCGATCTTCATTCACGTTACGCTCGTCCCGTACATCGCCGCAGCGGGCGAATTGAAGACCAAACCTACCCAGCACAGCGTTCGCGAACTGCGTGAGATCGGCATCGCGCCGGACATCTTGCTTTGCCGTGCCGACCGACCGATATCGGCGGATATGCGGCGAAAGATAGCGTTGTTCTGTAATGTGCAGGAGAACGCGGTCGTCTCTGCACTCGACGTCCCGACGATATATGAGGTGCCGCTGGCATTCCACGATCAGGGACTGGACGATCTTATCGTGACCGACCTCGGCCTGATGGAAAGGTTCCCGACGGCAGACCTGAAGCGATGGCGTGACCTGGTCAGCACGATCAAGGAACCGAGCGCGGGAGCGGTCAAGATCGCGATCGTCGGTAAGTACGTCGAGCTTGAGGATTCATACAAGTCCTTGCGCGAAGCGTTGACGCACGCGGGTGTCGCGAACGATTTGAGGGTGAACGTCACGTGGCTCGAATCCGACAACCTTGTCAAAGAGAATTACGAGAACGAACTGCAGGATTACGACGCGATCCTGGTGCCGGGCGGTTTCGGAAAACGCGGCATTTCGGGGATGCTGCGGGCGATCAAGTACGCGAGGAAATCGGGCACGCCGTATTTCGGGATCTGCCTCGGGATGCAGACAGCCTGCATCGAGTTCGCACGGAACGAGTGCGGATTGAAGGACGCGGATTCGACGGAGTTCAACGAAGAAACGCCGTTTCCGGTGATCTTTAAGTTGCGGGATCTGGTGAACGTCGAAGAGTTGGGCGGCACGATGCGTCTTGGTGCGTGGGACTGCAAGCTGAAGGAAGACTCGATCGCCCAGGATGTTTACAACGGTGCCGATATGATAAGCGAGAGGCACCGGCATAGGTTCGAATTCAATCCGGAGTTTCGAAACGTGCTCGAGAGGGAAGGGTTGGTGTTCAGCGGTGTCTCGCCGGACGGGAAGTTCGTAGAGATGGTAGAGCTGCCGCGGGAATCGCATCCGTACTTTGTCGGCTGCCAGTTCCATCCGGAGTATAAGTCGAAACCGCTCGACCCGCATCCGTTGTTCGTCGGTTTCGTGAAGGCAGCTTGGGAGAATCGTCTTCGCAGCGAGAATCTTGAACATGACATTACGGCCGACAAGCACCGGGAGATGCCGGAACGCGTTGAGGTCGGGGCGGATGAGTAAGGCGGGGATCGCGACGACGGGTCGTTCATTACGGACCGTACGAGTGCTACAGCATTACAGTCAGTTGGGTAAAAAGAAGGAGCCGGCCCAGGTGGCCGGCTCCTTCTTTGGGTTCAGTGCTTCACCAAGGCTAGGGCTCTGCAATGAAATCAAAGTTCATCACCTCCTCGATCAGGGAGACTGCCCTCGAGGCGTTCGCGAAGCGGTACCGCTTGGCGGAAATCGTCACGAAATATGTCTCGCCGGAGTCCAGCTCGTTGAATCGGTAATATCCGAAGGTGTTCGTTACGGCCGACCTGATCGAACCGCGAGCGTCCACCAGCTTCAGAATAGCGCCTGCGATCGGGCGGCCCCGAGAATCCGTGACCCGTCCACCGAGTGTCACGGGAGCTGACGAGGGCGGGATCGCGGAAACAGAATTGATAAGACGCGATGTCGTGATGGCCGTGGTGGCTCCTACCAAAACGCCGCCAGTGGTCAGGATCTTGCCGTCCGATTGCAGGGCGACCTTTTGGGACCCGTTCAATGCCGTCTGCCCTGATCCCCCCGTGCCGAACGAGGTGTCGTAGGAGCCGTTGTCGTTCAGCTTTATCACCCCGGTCGAGATCGCGGCGATGATCTTAGTGTCCGCCTGAACGAGGACGTCGGTACCACCTACGCCGGTGCCCAACTTGAGCATTCCATCTCCGTCGAACGACGCATCGAGCGAACCGTCAGACATATATCGAACCAGGGCGATCGATTGCTGCCCGGTGGTTTGATTCGTGTATGAACCCGCTATAAGGATGCTGCCGTTTGGGGAGATGGTGACGGCATTCGCGTTGTCGTTCGTGGAAAGAGATCCGGGAGCGGAAATATCTGTCAAGACGTAGCCGTCCCCATCGAACGAAGTGTCAAGCGACCCGTCAACGTTGTATCGGGCGATCAATGCATCGAAGAACCCGCTCGACGCGGCTTTACGGCCGGCCACCAGGATCTTGCCGCTCGACAATAAAACCGCATCGTATGCTTCTTCCGTCCCGTTCAGCGTGAGATCGCTTCGAACGATACCGTCGCCGTCAAAGGTGGTGTCGAGGGCACCGTTCGCATCATAACGGAGAAGAAGAATGTCGCGGGCATTCGGGCCACCGGGCGTATGGAAGCCGACAAGTATGAGTTTGCCGTCAGGTTGAATGAGGAGGGCACTAAATCTCAGGCTGCCCCCTCCGATAGGGGTTGTTACGCCGCCGCTAGTTCCGAACGTACTGTCCAGAGTTCCGTCCGAATTGAAACGGACCAGAGCGGCCGACGTACCCGAAGTTCCAGCGACGATCACCTTTCCGTCGCTCTGAAGTGCCCCGGTCCAACCGACCGAGCCCAGGGAACTGCAAGCGATCCCGTCGGTGTCGAAACTCGTATCGAGCTGTCCGGTGTTGGTGTACCTTAGTGCGCACAGTGCACTGCCGCCTTGGCCCGCTACTACGATCTTGCCGTCGGACTGGTAAAAGATCCCGCGTCCGAGATCGCCTGTATTGCCGAAGTCGGTTACGCGAGTTCCGGTTCCGTTGAATGTGGTGTCGAAATCGCCATCAGCAGCCAACACCACGTTAGCCAGAATGTTCAAAAGCAAAACTGTCGCGAGGAATCCAAAACCGGTCTTGGCGGTCAGGCGGGAGGCGGCCGATGGGGGCCGCCTCCGAGAGTTTTCATGAATCATTTGCTCTCCATTTTGTGTAGCTGTATAGAAAGGTGCGGGGCGATTATTTGTCGCCGTCCTTGTTTTCCCGCTGGTCGGGTTTGTCGACGATCGAGTAGGCTGAAAGCTTGCCTTTGTTCATGTTGAACAGGCGGCCGTCGGTTTCGTCGACCTCGTAATCCGGCGATTTGTCGTTGAAGATGATCTGCCGTTCGGCATTCCCGGTGAGGAGGTTAATGCCGACGAGGCCGGAGCCGGAATCGCCGTCGCCTTTGATCTTGGTCAGGACGTAATAGATGTTCCCACCCTGTTTCGATGAGCTGTATTTCTTCCCCATGAATTGCTGGTAGCTGGACATCAGGTTCAGGAATCGGCTGTTTTCGCTAAATGCGCTGTTGTAATCGCCGCGTTGGGCGTAGCTTGCTTCCATTGTCTGGGTCATCGCCGCGGCGGTTATCGTCAGAGCCGTCATCACGATCGACTCCCAGCCGCTTATGCCCGGGGCCGGATACTTGTTCGACCATGCGATCTCGCGAGTAGCCGGGTTGAAGGCGAGAAGGTGCTGCATTCCGCGGACGACTACGGTGCCGTTCTCCTGACGGACGAGCGAGACCGGACTATCGGTTCGCTTTGCTCCTTTCTTGAACGCTCCGCCGATGCCCCCGAATGCGATCGCGGCAGCCTTGCCGCCGACATCGGCAGCGCCGAGGGCACGCTTGAACTGCAGTTTCAATTTATATGCCTCTTTTACCTTGCCCTGGCTCGACATGTCGAGCCCGATCAGATTGCTTTTATCGGCGACGAGAAGGACGTTGTCGTTCGGGAGGACGACCATGTTCGTGATCGATTCGTCGGCACCGGTGTAGATCCAATTGGTCGCGCCCGTCGCTTTGTTGAGAGCGACGACGCCGACCGGATTCTTCTCCTGCCACTCGCCCTTCTTTGCGCTGTAGAACTGGCCGCCCACACGGCCGAAGATCGTGTCGCCGTGAAGCTGCATCTCGGCGATGCCGCCTTTGCCGAAGTCTTTGGTCGTCCATTTGACCGAGCCGGAGTTCTTATCGATCGCGCGGATGATACCCTGGGCCGAGGTGTAAATGGTGTCGCCGTCGATGATGGCCTGGCCGTTGGTGTTCTTGAGCGAACCGTCGGTGACGTCGTAGAGCGTCTTCCATACGAGCCTGCCGTCGGCAAGGTTGTAGCGGTGAAGCCCGGCGTAGGTCATGTACATCGAATCGCCGTCAAAGATCGGAGGATTTTCACCGCTTAGATCGAATCGGTTGCTGGCACCGCCGCCCGAGCCAAGGAGCATTGCACCTGCTCCCCCGCGCTTCTTCTTTTCGACGCCGTAAAGGTCGACCTTCTCGGGATATTCTGCCTGCCAGAGCAACTCACCGGTGGACATCTTCATGGCGAAAATGTCGGGTTTGTCCTTGTTCATGCGATTGTCGCGGATCGTGAGGAAGACCAGCATGTCCTTGCGATACTCCGGAGCGACCTCGACGGTGAAACCGAGCATCTTGTCGGTCTGCCATACGGTCTCGCCGGTCAGCATGTCCACGGCAGTGAGTTTGGTTTTTCGCTGTGCCCAGCCGGAATTATCGGCGAACAGAAGCAGCGGTGTTCCCGCCAGTTCGGTGAATTCGTTCTCGTTTATTTCTCCGAGATCGCTGCGCGTCCAGATCTGCTTGCCGGTGGCGCCGTCGAGAAGGGAAACGCTGGTTTTAGTGCCGACCATGACGTTGCCTGTTTCGAGCGTGGTGTACCATTTCGCTCCGTCGTAGGACCAAAGCGGTGCATCAGCGGCAGCAGCGACGATGCAGCCTAAAAGGACGGCTAGAGCCAGGGTCGAGGCTGCAAAGATCCCCTTGGGGAGGGTTCGCATATTCATTCGTTGTTTTCTCCTAAAAGACCATGGATTAGGGTGAAGTGGCGGTCTCTTTAAAACGAATCGCAAATTTTCGGGGCAAATCGTGTCACGACGGCCAAAAAATTGTCATAAAAACTGATTTCTGGCAGAATTGTGCGGATCATTCGGCAGATGAGTAGCAGCGAAGGCCACGTGACGGTCCTGTTGAGCAAGGCACGGGAGGGCGATAAGGAATCGCTCGACCGTTTGCTCCCGCTCGTCTACGGAGAACTCAGGCGCGTGGCTGAGAACCAGTTGCGCGGAGAGCGCAATGGGCACACGCTGCAACCGACGGCTCTCGTACATGAAGCGTATATCCGGCTGATCGGGCAGCATTCTGTCGATTGGCAAAACCGGGCGCACTTTTTTTCGATCGCCGCTGAGACGATGCGGCGAATCCTTGTGAACCACGCGATCGAGCGGCGCGCGCAGAAGCGTGGGTCCGGCGAAACGGTCCTCGCGATCGACGAGATCAACGGCATCGGGAACGAAGAGAGCATCGATATGATCCTGCTGGACGAGGCTCTGGATAACCTGGCGAAGCTGGACGCCCGGCAAGCGAAGGTGGTGGAACTCAGGTTTTTCGGCGGTCTGACGATTCCGGAGGTGGCTGAGGTGCTTGAAGTGTCAGAGGCGACGGTCAATCGCGAATGGCGCTCCGCAAAGGCCTGGGTGCTGGCGCAGCTTACTTGATCCGTTTACAGTGGTTTGAATCTCCCTCTCCCGTATGACACCCGAAAAGTGGAAAGAGTTGAAGTCGATCTTCGATCGAGCGGTCGAGCTCTCGACAGGGGAACGGAGGATATTTCTCAGTGAACTGCATGACGCAGACCTGCGCTCTGAACTGGGCAAGATGCTTGAGACCGACCAGGTCGACCTGTACGAGTTCTCACCCGCAAAGGTCGTCGCGGACGACAGCCCGGAGCCTCCTCTCAACATCGGCCGTTTCAAGATCGTTCGCGAGATCGGCCGGGGAGGTATGGGAGCCGTTTACCTGGCGGAGCGCGACGACGGCGAGTTCGCGCAGAAGGCGGCGCTGAAGGTGATCAAGCGTGGAATGGATTCTGACGAGATCGTCGGCCGGTTCCGCTCCGAGCGGCAGATCCTGGCCGGCCTGCAGCACCCCAATATCGCGCGGCTGCTGGACGGCGGAACTACCCGGGAGGGACAACCCTATTACGCTATGGAATACATCGACGGTCAGCCGATCGATGTTTACATACGTGAACAAGAGTGGAACGTAAGGGAAACTCTCGAAACTTTCAGGAAGGTTTGCTCAGCCGTCACTCACGCCCACCGCAATCTTGTGGTTCATCGTGACCTCAAACCATCGAATATTCTCGTGACCGATGATGGCGAGCCCAAACTCCTCGACTTCGGGATCGCAAAGATCCTCGCTCCGCATGATGGGCTCGATACGGCGACACAGTTCGGGATGATGACGCCCGTCTACGCGAGCCCTGAGCAGATACGCGGCGGGCGGATCACGACGGCGTCGGACGTCTACAGCCTCGGGGTGATCTTATACGAGTTGCTGACGGGCTCGCGCCCGTACGAGACTGAGGGGAAGCCCTTCACCGAAGCGATCGAGATCGTCTGCGGAAGGCAGCCGCGCCGCCCGAGCGAGACCGTCGGGAAGGCGAAAAGTGCCGAGGTCGGAAATGGGGATTCGGGCTCTGGGAGAGGGCCCCAACTTAAAGGCGATCTCGACAATATCACGCTGAAAGCGCTTCAGAAGGAGCCGGAACGGCGATATCAGTCGGTACATGAGCTTTCCGAAGATATCCGCCGACACCTCGAAGGATTGCCGGTGACGGCCCGGGTCGATTCGGCCGGGTACCGGCTTCGGAAGTTCGTCAAGCGCAACAAGATCTTTGTAGTTTCGGGGACGCTGGTGTTCTTCTCGATGTGCACGGGCGTCGCGGTTTCGCTTTGGCAAGCGAATCGTGCCGAGCACCAACGGATGTTTGCTGAAAAGAGGTTCGCGGAGGTTCGGCAGCTGGCGAATAACGTTGTGTTCAAGTATCACGACGCGATCGCCGAACTGCCCGGTTCGACCGGCGTTCGTGAGTTGCTGGTCAGTGATGCTTTACATTACCTGGATGCACTGGCGGCCGATTCGGCCGGCGATCGGGAATTGCAGAAGGAGCTCGCGCTCGCTTATCTGAAGCTAGCCGACGCGCAGGGGAAGATCTACTCCGCCAACATCGGTGACACTGAGGGCTCGATCGAAAGTTATCGAAAGGCGATCGGACTGCTTGAGTCAATTACAGCAGCTGATCCGCAGGACGTCGGAGCGAAAAGGGAACTCGTGAAGGCTTACGACAGCCTTGCGTTCCTGCTGACGCGAGCGGGCGGGGGGGCGGAGGTGCGGGAGTTGGTCGATAAAGCACTGGTGGTTCACTCGAGTGGGCCGATGGAAGACGTCGACAAGATACAGCTCGTCGACCTGCTTATCCGCGTGGGTGACGCTTCGAACGGGTTCGAGAACAATTTAGCGGAGCATATGAAGGCACTGCCTATCGCTAAGGAACTGGTCGACGCGGATCCCGGCAATGTCGAGAAACTAAGAGCGATGGTCCGCGTGCATCAGCGAATAAGCACGGACCTGCAACGGCTCGGGGATCAGGCCAAAGAAGCGGGACACCCCGAAAAAGCCGAATCACTTTTCGGACGATCGCTCGCTCACGCAAGGCTGATGTTCGATGGGACGCAGCAGATCTACAAGATCGAACCGGGCAAACCCGCGAATGTCCGTTACGTAGCCCTGGCTTCGATCAACCTCGGGGAAGCTTTGGGCCGGGCCGGCGAACATTCCGAGGGCGTCAGGCTGCTCGGAGATGCAGAGCGCATAACCAGCGAAAATCTAAGGGTCGACCCGAAGAACAGCGAAGCCAGATTCGACCTGATGGCGGTGCACGAAACGCTTGGCACGCTCCAAAAGGACGCGGGCGAAACCGCAGCGGCGGCGGAGAGCTTCGAAAAGGCGCTCGCGCTGGGCGAAGAGATCTCGCTGACGGATCCGAAAAACTCGGAAGTGAAGTTGATGATCGCTCAGTACCGGAAAATTCTGCAGCTACTTCGTGAAGGAAAATAGAAATTGCCTTCGTTGCAATGCATATCGTTTTCGGAGTGTAATGAAGTTTGCTACCTTCAGGAAAGAACCAATCAGTGACAAGCATTAATTCATTTCAGATCGGGGACGTTTCATTTGGCGGCGGCGAGCTTTCTTTTTTGCTTGGGCCGTGCGTTGTGGAATCGGTGGAGCATGCGATGATGATGGCTTCGTCGATCAAGGAGATCTGCGGGCGGGTCGGAGTCGGATTCGTCTATAAATCTTCATTCGATAAGGCAAATCGCAGCTCGATCGAGAGCTTTCGCGGGCAGGGGATGGAGTTCGGGCTGGACGTCCTGCGACAGGTGAAGGCGGAACTCGGGGTTCCGGTTATCACGGACATACACGAACCCTGGCAAGTGGAGAGAACTGCGGAGGTCGCGGACATTTTGCAGATCCCGGCCTTCCTTTGCAGGCAGACCGACCTGCTGATGGAGGCGGCGAAGTCCGGGAAGGCGGTGAACGTGAAGAAGGGGCAATTCCTGGCGCCTTGGGATGCGAAGAATATCGTAGAGAAACTGCAGGCTGCCGGCGGTGAAAAGATACTGCTTACCGAACGCGGTGCTAGTTTCGGCTACAACAATTTGGTCGTCGATCTGCGATCATTCCCGATAATGCGGTCGTTCGGCGTACCGGTCGTTTTCGACGTGACGCACAGCCTGCAGTTGCCTGGTGGTTTAGGGAAAGCAACGGGCGGGCAGTCGGAATACATCGAAAACTTTGCACGTGCCGGAGTGGCTTGCGGGGTGGATGCTGTTTTCATGGAGGTCCACAATGACCCCGCGAATGCCCCGAGCGACGGCCCGAACCAGTTGCCGCTAAGCAGGCTGGAAGCTTTACTCTCCAAACTCAAACAGATCCACGTACTCGTTAATGAGAATGCCCAAACTGCAGAAGCGCAAAGCCGCTGAGATGAGAATCCTACTATTTGTTCTATTCGCGATCACCCTTTCGGGGTCGCTTTTCGCTCAGACCGAGGACACACGCGTGTCGGCGACCTGGCAGGTGCTGAAGTACGATATCGCGGCGACTTTGCCAGGGAGCGATACGGACCGCAATTTGACAGCCAAGGCGAAGGTGGACCTGAAGAACGTTTCATCTCGACCGGCCGGAACGCTGACACTGAGGATCGGCACAGCAGCGGATGTCACAGGCGTCGCGGTGAACGGTTCTCCGAACGAGTTCACGAAGGGTGAAGAAAAGACCGGGGCGAGCAGCTTGCAGAGAATTGTCGTCAGGATGCCGACGGTCGCGCCGGGCGGAAATGTGTCGGTAACGGTCGATTACAAATTGAACGTGAAGGATAACTCGGGGCTTGCTGCGATCTCGTCGGCAGGGTCACAGTTCCTTCCGCTAGGATTTTGGTATCCGACGCCGAACAGTTGGTTCTTTGCGCGGGGGGCCGACTATGCTCCGGTGCGAATGCAGGTGAACGGTGCAGCCGGGAAGTTGATCGTTGCGCCGGGACAGGAAACTGCGGGGGCTTTCGATGCGAAACAATCGATACAGCCCTTCTTTCTTGTCGGGGACTGGGAGCGTACGGATGGTGCCGGCGGGGTCGGTGTTTATATACCGAATGGCAGCACTGCAGATGCGAAAACGCGGGGCAGCGAACTTGCGACGATAGCTTCCGAAGCGAGCAGTTTTATCGGCGGCATTTTGGGAACGCCTTCGGACGCGCAGTTGAAGCTTGTCGCCGTGCGTCGTGGCGCGGGATTTTCGAGCGGGGGCACGATACTTTTCGATGAAGCGGTCCTGCGGAGGCCGAAGGTGGATTCGCAAACCGCATTGAACATTGCCGAGGGAGTCGCGAAGTCGTGGCTGGGCGGCACGATCACCCTGTCGGGCGACGGCAGCGGCGCGATCCGCGAAGGGCTTGCCAGATACCTTGCGACGCAGTTCCTTGAGAGCAAATACGGCAAGGACGTCGCTGATGTCGAGCGACTCAGACAGCGTGTAGCCTACGCGGCTGTTTCACAAAGAGACGCGCCGATCAGCACGGTTTCGCCGCTGGACGATTATTACTACTCTGTGGTGGCGAACAAGGGTTCGATGATCTGGCGCCTGCTTGCGATCAAGTCGGGGCAGAGCGAGTTCACCTCCAGATTAAAATCGGCGCTGCAGGACGGCTCGGCGAGCTTGGCGGAAGTGCGTGCGGCGTTCCCGGAACAGAAGGAGTTTCTCGATTACGCGTTCGACCAGGTCACGGATACGAATCTTCAGTCCGGGCTTCCGCAGGCGGGGCACGGCGAATGGAAGGTCGCATTGCGTAACACGGGCTCAGTGGACGTCACAGTGAACGTGGAGGCCGTCCAGGAGAACGGGGAAAGACTTAGCGCCCAGTCTACGATCAGGGCGAAGAATTTCGGGGAGGTGGCCTTCAGGACTCCGAGCAAGATCCGCCGTGTGGAGATCGACCGAGAGAAGCTTTATCCGCAGACCGATTATTCGGACGACATCGCGCCGCGGGAGCTCACCGATACCGACCCCCTGCTCGCAGTTAAGCGATCGTTCGACAAACAGGAATTCGCGAACGCGGAGAAGACTGCGCGGCTTGTGCTCGTTGATACTCCACGATTCGACGACGTGCGGGTGCTGCTTGCAAGGTCGTTGCTCGCGTTGGGTCGGACCGCGGACGCTGAGAGGGAATTCAGAGCCGTGCTTGATGAAAAACTGCCAACCGCGCGGAGCATCGGCTGGGCACTCGTCGGGCTTGCAGATCTCGCTCAGAGAGCCGGCCAGAACGATCAAGCCGTTAAGTATGCGACCGACGCCTTGAAGGCGGATGCAGAATATGGTGCAAGCCTTGCTGCGAGGAATATTAGAAATCGCGCCGGGACCAAAACTACGGATCCGACTGTCGTTGCGTTCTTTGACCAATGGGACAAGGCGGCCGCGGCGAATCAGAAAGCTCAACTTGATGCTCTGGTCCTGCCGGGGGAAGCGTCGCGATTCGCAAGCGGTGTGGCCGGACAGACTGCCCAGTGGAAGACGCAGATCGCACACGTAGATATGATCGACCCGAATACCGCACTAGTAGAGGCGAACCTTTCGATCAAGCTGCTCAACCGCGATCCTGAATCCGGCATGTCCGTATTCCGTTTGCATAGGACGAGCGGCGGATGGAAGCTGGGCTCGGTTGATGTGTTTGAGGTCAGATAATGTTGGGAAACTTCGAAGACCCGAAACTGATCGAAGCCGCGCGCAAGGTGCGGCTTCTTTTGATGGATTGCGACGGAGTTCTGACCGACGGAAGGCTTTATTACGGTGAGTCGGGCGAAGCGTTGAAAGTCTTTGATGTGCAAGACGGGCTCGGGATCGTCAACTGGCACAGGCAGGGCAATCATTCGGGGATCATCAGCGGAAGATCATCACCGATAGTTGAAAAACGGGCTGTGGAGTTGGGCATTCAATTCGTCATACAAGGCTCCAAAGAAAAGCTTTGGGATGCGCGGACGATATGCGACGAACTGGGTCTCGGCTTTAGCGAAACTGCATACATCGGCGATGACCTTCCGGATATTGAGTTGCTTAAAGCGGTAGCTATAGGGATAGCAACTTCTAACGCAGTTGAAGAGGTTCAAGCTGCCGCGGACTATACTACGAAGAACGCCGGGGGGCGTGGAGCAGTCAGGGAAGCAATTGACTTTCTGATCGCTTCGCAGCGTTGAATTCGAATCAATTCCTGTGTAATAATTCGTTCACCAGCGAGCGGGTGTAACTCAATGGTAGAGTGTCAGCTTCCCAAGCTGAAAGTTGCGAGTTCGATCCTCGTCACCCGCTCCAGTCTTTCACAACTTTCAGCGGTAATTTCCAAGGCGAAATTTTTCTAAGCAGGGCGGGCAACTTCGCGAAAGCGGATAACGTCTTAGTCTGCCGCCGCGAAAACAGGACGGGAAGTTCTGAAAGGCTGGAAGGTTTTTGACAACCGAAAAGACAGGTTTTTCATCTTATTTTGATCCGAAGAATTAAAATCGGTTCTGGCCGCTTGCTAATATCGCCAACTCTGGTAGGATTGAAAATTCTTAGCTTGATCGGTAAACGATCGAGCGGTCGATTTGATAAAAGAAAGCTCGAAAAAAGTGAGCAACTTCTGAAGTATTGACTTCATCTTAGTTGGCTCGGTTGAAAACGAGCAGAGTTTTGCCGGAAACAAGGTTCTCTTGAAACTCAGTTTTAAGGGAGCTTTCTTTTCGGGGAAAACCCCGAGATTGATCTTTGACGAATATGTACCTCTACCAGCTGGCTATAAATGCCGGGCGAGCAGGGTGTGAGGCGAGATTACAAAATTAAGAAAGAATTTTTGGTAATCTGCCTTACACGGCTTGACAACCTATAGGGTGATGTAGAGAATACATATTTGCCCCTGCGAAAACGATTTCGATCGAAAAAAGAAATTCGAAAAAAGTTTCGCTAGGGGGTTGACAAAGAGAATAGCTTCTGTATAATCAGGAGTTTCGCTTGAAGGAAACAAAAGCGAAGTTGATGTTTGAAAACTAGATATGTAGGTCCATGTGTTAATTCGAAAAACACAGTTCGTGAAATGCGAACAAAGAAGCTAGTAAAAACTTTTTAACGAGAGTTTGATCCTGGCTCAGAATCAACGCTGGCGGCGTGCCTCAGACATGCAAGTCGAACGATTAAGACTTCCTTCGGGAAGTGCATAAAGTGGCGCTCGGGTGAGTAACACGTAAGTAATCTACCCTCGAGTGGGGAATAACATCGGGAAACCGATGCTAATACCGCATAATGCAGCGGCACCGCAAGGTGACAGTTGTTAAAGGAGTAATTCGCTTGAGGAGG
>JAEZJR010000233.1 GCA_023415725.1 Acidobacteriota bacterium | reverse complement strand
GTGCTGATCGCGTTGGCCCTGGTGCAAGATTTGATAGGTTAGGGCGTTCTGTAATTGGGATGCGAAACCCGAGGAAGGGGGAACGTGGATAAGAGCAAAAGTGAAAAGTTGAAACCGAGGCGTTAGGTCAATAACAGCTTTTTCCCTGTTTCACTTTTCCCCTTTTAATTTTGTTAGATGGAACTTGAATTCGACAAGGAGATAGATGCTCTGATGCGCGGAGGGGGCGTGTCCGTCGGCGGGTCGCCGGCGGGTGGGCATCTGGACGCGGATCAGATCTCCACGTTCGCCGAAAATGCGATGCCCGAGCGCTCGAGGGCGTTGTATTTAGGGCATCTCGCGGACTGCGACAGGTGCCGCAATATCCTTTCGAACGTCATACTAATGAACGCCGAAGCGGAGCCGGAGAAGGCTGCCGCGACAGTTCCCGTTTCCGCGCCTGCAGCAACCGAAACGCCGTGGTACAGAAGGCTGTTCCTGTTCCCCAATCTCGCCTACGTGATGGGCGGGATGGTTCTCGTATTGGGCGGTCTGATCGGGTTGTCGGTGTTCCAGTCATCGCTAGGCGATGGAGGCATGTCGGTCTCGCAGGTTGGTGAAAGCGAATCGATGCGAGGGCCGATGGCACCGACCGAGCCCGGGTTCGCGGCAAACACAAATGCATCAGCAAACATGGCAAATGCCATGTCTAACACGGCAGTGTCGACCGTGAATTCGAATGTTTCGATTGCTATGCAGCAGCAAAGCGCGGCTAATGCAGCCTCGAATCCGGCGGGGAACGCTACCCGGCCTGCGGATGAGGTCACGACGGCGGCCCCTGCCCCCAGCAGATCTGACATAACTATGGCTGATGCTCCCGCCGCAGCGCCGATGCAGCCCACGGCGGCACCTCCGCCGCCTCCGATGGCCGAGTCAGCAGCGAAGGAAGCAGAGTTGGCGAAGGCGGACGACGCCAAGGCAAAGATGGTCGCTCAGGATAACGAGAAGAAGGTTTCGGCCCGATCCGCCAAGAAACAGGAAGGGGTTTCTAAAGACGGAGCCGAACTTCAAGCCGTTCCGCGGACGCAAGCTGGCGGAGTAGCCAAGCCCACTCCCGGGCCGACCCGCGATATGCAGCAAAACTTCCCGAACCGAGCGGATAACACTTACGAAATGAGATCCCGTCGCGTCGGGGGTAAGGATTTCCAGTTCCGCGACGGCGCCTGGTACGACACCGCTTACAAAGGTCAGCAGACGACTAACGTGCGGCGAGATACCGATGAATACCGCAAATTGGAAGGCGGGATCCGGTCGATCGCGGAGAGCCTAAGGGGTGTAGTGGTGGTCGTGTCTGGCGGGAAGGCTTACAGGATCCAATAAGGCAACATGATCGGAAAAGAGGCGTGCTGACAGTTTCGGCACGCCTCTTTTTTCACCCTCCCTTATGGTCAGGCTTCTGTTTAGTAATTCAATCCGTACTCTCGGGTGAATTCGCGAAGTTTACGCTCCGATTTCGCGACGTCCTTGTAGTCGTCGTCGAGTTCCCTTTGCTCCTTCGCGGTGATCACGCCGTCAGCTCGGTATTTCTCAAGGTGCTTTTGAAGCTCGCGGCGGTTGCCGGCGAGTTCCGAACGCAGGCTGTATTCCCGGTCCTTCACCCGAAGATACGGGCTGGTGTAATACGAATCGTAAAAGGGGTCGTAGAACCTGCTTCTCCAGAAGCGGTTATAATACGGCCTACGGTAAACAACTGTGCGAACCACGATAGGCCTCTGGGCCGTCGTGCCGCCACTTCTCGTCTGTGCCGACGCGCTGCTCACAGCAAGGCCGCCGACCACTACGAACATCGCAAAAATAAGTGAGAGAAATTTGCTTCTGAGTCTCATCATACCTCCTTGTAACGGGTGGCATTCTCCTCCCCGTGAACCATTTATCTGTTCGCTAATTTGATGAAAACGGGCCGCGCAGTGTTGTCGCAGAACGCAAATTGGTTCGCCGGGAATAATCCGCGCCGGATCGCCGAAACCGTTGTAAAATAAAGGGATGAAGACCCTCACGCTGCTCATAACAATTCTTTACATTTCGGCCGCGTTCGCAGTCGCGCAGCCGGTGTGGGAGGCGGACTTGGATTCGCGCGTGGCGTTCTACCAAACGACGGATTTCGGGATAGTGCTCGCCGGGACGGAACGGAGCCTGTACGCGCTCGACGGGCAGACGGGGGAGCGTCTGTGGCGGCGCGAGACGGGCAGGATCAACGAAACAGCGGTCACACCCGTGCCGGATACTGACCTGATCCTCTTCACACGAGACCTCGGCAGCAAATCCCGTCTGGAGGCGGTGGACGTGATCTCCGGTGCGACCGTCTGGCAAAGCGACAAGGTCAAGGGAGACGTGATGCAGCTCGCGGCGGACCCGGAGAGCGACCTGATCGCTGTGGTGCTGGTTCGCGGGGCGAAAGGCGACTCCGACGACGGCGTTAAGGGCAAGCCGATCGTGCACGTGCTGCGGATGTCCGACGGAGAAGAGCTGTGGAAGCGCGAGATGGACAGCGACGTAGAAATGATGCCGGCCCGTTTCGGCGAGGGGCTCGGCGAGGTCGCGTACACGCTCGACAATTACCGCGCTCCGCTGATGGTGGACGGCCGGTTGTTCCTGTTCTACGACGGTGCGACGAGCTTCGACGCCCGCACGGGAAAGGAAAAGGAGCGGGAGAAGTTCCGCATCAATGAGAGCGGGCTGGCCTTGACCGAAGCGGATCCGATAGTTGATGCGACACGCGTTTACCTTTCCGGCCGCGGCCGGATACGTGCCGTTAACCGCCGAACCGGAAACGTCGAATGGAAGGCTAACGACATCGGGAACGCGGCGGAGATGGCCCTGGTCGGGACGACCCTCTACATCCGCACCGGCGGGCAATTCACGCGGCTGAAGGACGGAGAGCAGGTCGCAAAAGGGCCGTACGGCGTCGCGGCGATCGACACGAAAAGCGGCGACGTGCTGTGGCGTTACAAAGGCGCTGATAAAGGCCTCACCAATTTCGTCTTCTCTGACGCGAATACCATCCTCATCGCAGACAGCGGCGATCTCATCCGCATCGACGCTCAGACCGGCAAGCGGATCGACAAGCTGGAGCACAAGATCGAACGGGCCCAATTCGTGCTGCTCAACGAACGCGGCGACGCTGTGGTCGGGGGCCGCGACGAGATAGCCTCATTTGCAAATGGGCGCGAGGTTTGGCGGGTGCGGCACAAGGCACCCGGAAGAGGAGCATTCCGGGTTATCGCAGGGGTGGCCCTGCGGGCAACCGCGTTGTATTTCCGTTACGGCGGGTTGGCGACGTCCGCGTTCGGGATAGCCCGGGGCGGGCTGAACCTGGCAAGCACCGTTAACTCGCTGAGGTGGTCGGGGCTGCGTTCGAGGTTCGGATCGTTCGACCTGACGACCTTGGCCTCGAACTCGGCGAGGAATTATGTAACACGGCGGTTCTACTCGTTCGGATCGCTCGCGCGCACAGCGAATATCGGGGACCGCGTTTCGGGCATACAGGTGATCACGCCAAGCGGGATTCGCGGAAGCGTCATCGACCGCGTTACGCCTTCACGGGCCGAAGTCAGGGAAAGTGTCCTCGACCGGCTCGATCCGACACGGTACGCCGAGCGGCTCTCGGATTATCTGCTCCGCCGCAAACGCCTCGCGGAACTTCGCGGGAACCACATGTATTTCTATACGGATCTGGACAAGCCGTTCGACCGCAAAGGCCTCGTCGGAGTCAACATTCACACCGGTAAGGACGCCCGTTACATCCTGGTGTCCGATCCCGACCGGCAGTTCGTAACGGACGAGACGGTGAATCTGCTTTACTCCGCGGACGGGGACAAGCTGCGAGCATTCGATGTGATGGCTCGCTGATCTGCACCGGAACAAGTGATGGGTGAGAATTGAAAAGTGATAGCTGAAGATCCTCAGCTATCACTTTTTTATTGGTTTTATTCAAAAAGATGTCAGTTGACCGAACTTGCCGTCTTCTCCGCGAGTATTTGGTTGAGGTCCTTCGCGAATTTCTCCGTTTCTTCCCAGTTGGGCTGAAGCTCACGGGTGACCTTGTTGCTTACCTCCGGCATTTCCGGTTTCGACGTATTTCATCGTGATGCCGGTTTTCAGCTTGATCCGGTTGGTTTTCGTGTCCGCAGCGGTGGACTTCGCCGGTGACGGGTCGAACATCTCGGCTGTCAGTTGGGTGTCGGAGTTCTTCCAGGCGGCGGCGAATTCCTTTCGAACAAGAGCCGCGGAGGTATCCTTGCCCTGTTTGGCGAGGGCCTCCGCGAGGCCGAAGAGAGCTCGCCCGTTCTTCGGGTTCCTCTCGGTCTCCTTTCGGAATACTGCTTCGGCCTCTGCGTACTCGCCCGATCGCATCAACGCTCGGCCGAGCCATTCGCGCGTGGGCAGGTGCCAGTCTGGAGGCTCGTTGTAGTTGACGAGGTCTTCGGCGTCCACAGCCCGTCGGAGTGCGTCGAGGGCCGCTTTTCGGTCCCCCTTCGCGAACGCGATCTCGCCGGAAAGCAGCTCGCTCGCGACCTTCATCACGCCGTGGGCTGAACTATTGCCGATCCCCGCGGATGCGGGGATCGTGCGGATCACCGTGAGCAAGGCGCTCAGCTCGCCTTCGGCTTCCCTGGACTTCCCTTTCTCGTTGTTCGCGAGCCCGCGTGCGAGCCGCCAGAACGCGTTGGTGACCTTCAGCTCAGCGTCCGGCTGCGGATACGCCAGCACCTCGTCCCACTTCTGAAAACGCATCAGCGTGACCAGATGGTACGGCATGAACATCTCGAGCATCGGCATCGCTTTCAGGTTCGGGCGGACGTTCGCTTCGAGCTCCTTAGCGGCCTTGACCGCCCCGGCGAAGTTCCCGGCCCCGGCGTGAGCCGCGGCGAGCATGTGTATGTTGTGGTTGTAGTACATCAGCGGGTACACGCCGGTCGCCCCGCTCTTTTGCAGGTAGCGGCGGTCCGCGACGATCGCCAGGTCGTTGCTCTTTACCGCTACGTCGTGGTCGCCCGTGCGCAGGTAGATGTGCGACGGCATATGCACAAGGTGCCCGGCGTTAGGGGCCAGGCCGAGAAGCCGGTCCGCGGCCGCGAGGGCACGTTCCGGGCTGGGGGAGGCTTCGACGGCGTGGATGTAATAGTGGTTCGCCCCGGTGTGCCGCGGGTTGCGCCTCATCACCCCCTCGAGCACGGCGATGATCTCGAGCGTTCCTTCGGCCGGCTTTCCGTCGAGCGACCAGAGCTGCCACGGGCGAAGGTTCATCATGCTCTCGGCGTATAGCGTCGCGGCGTCGAGGTCGTCGGGGTACTTCCTGACGAGCTCGCCCATCGCGTTCTTGTATGCTTCCGCGAGCGCCTTGCGATCGGTCTTCGGGTCCTTTGCGTAGCGTTTTGAAAGTGCCGTTATGTAGTCTTTATCCGCCTGTGAAGCTTTGGCGGAAAGAGTGATCGCCTTTTGGAGATTCTCGTACGCCTCTACAAGCTGATTTTCATCCGCTGTGACGTTGTAGTTGGAACCGAGTGCGAGCGAAATTCCCCAGTACGCCATCGCCATTTCGGGGTCCAGTTCCGCGGCGTGGCGGAACGAATTGATCCCCTCGGCGTGGTTGAAACCGTAAAGGTAGGCAAGGCCCTGATTGAAGAATTTCTGCGCCTCGGCGCTTTTCGTAGTGACAGGGTGGTCGATGTCGCCGAGCCCTTCGTCAAGCCAGACGGGCGGCTTCACAGGGGATGAATGCCCGCCATGCCCGTGCTGCGCGAATGTGAAACTTGCAAACGTAAGTGTTAGTAATAAAACCGATAATTTCATATGAATCCCTCCGAGGAGAACACAAAGGCTATCCGATAAGGATGGGCCGCGTCCTTAGAAAACCCTGAGACTTTTCCGAAGGAACCTTGAAGCCTGAAGAACTTCACAGCCCGCGCTACTGACAGACGCGGACTAGGTTTCAAATTCGGACATCTAGCGTTCGCGTGCGGGGATTCTATCACCATTTCTGAAATTTCATCGGAGTTTGTCTCTCACCTCTTGTCAATAAGTTCCTGTCCACGTGTTGGTTGATCCTTAGTCGAAAGTGTGAGGAGGCACACTTCCGTTTACATCAGGGTGCGAATCAGTTTACATTTGTGGGAGTTCCTGAATTCCAGACAAATCAATCAATGATGAAAAAGACGATACCGCTTTGCGCCGTTTTGCTTCTTTTGGTGCCCTCGTTCGTCGCCCAACAGCGGCGGCAACCGGTCGACCCGGAGATGCAGAAGATGATCCGCGAGGTCTCTGCCAAGAATATTGAGGCGAGCATTAGAAAACTCGTTTCGTTCGGGACGCGCAACACGCTTTCCGAACAGGACAATCCGAACCGTGGGATAGGTGCTGCGAGGGATTGGATCTTTTCGGAATTCGAACGGTTCAACAGCGACTGCGGCGGGTGCATGGTGGTGGAGAAGCAGAGTTTCACGCAACCGAAAGCGAACCGCGTTCCGGAGCCGACGGTGTTGACGAACGTGATCGCGACGCTGCGGGGTACCACCGATGCGGACCGCGTTTACGTCGTCTCCGGGCATTACGATTCAATGTGCTCGTCGCCGACGGATGCAAAATGCGATGCCCCAGGAGCGAACGACGATGCGTCGGGGACTGCGGCGGTGATCGAGCTTGCCCGCGTGATGTCGAAGCGAAAATTCGACGCGACGATCGTCTTTAAGGCAGTGCCGGGTGAAGAGCAGGGACTGCTCGGGGCGACCTATTACGCCGAACAGGCAAAGCAAAAGGCGATGGACATCGAGGGGATGTTCACGAACGACATCGTCGGCGGCGTGACCGCGAAAAAGAACTCTCCGAACCGTAACCGTGTTCGTGTGTTCTCGGAGGGCGTCCCGTCGGACGAAACGCCCCAGCAGGCCGGCACGCGACGCAGCGTGGGTGGGGAGAACGATTCCGCTTCGCGGCAACTGGCCCGCTACATCAAGGAGCAAGCCGACAGATATCTCAAGGATTTCAAGGTTTGGATGATATACCGGCGCGATCGATACCTGCGCGGCGGCGACCATATCCCCTTTCTCGAGCGTGGGTTTACCGCAGTGCGGATAACCGAGGTGGATGAGGATTACACGCACCAACACCAGACGCTTAGGACTGAGAACGGGGTCTTTTACGGCGATACGCCAGAGTTTGTGGATTTTGGTTACACGGCGAACGTCGCCCGGGTGAATCTGATCGCGCTCGCGAGCCTCGCGTCGGCCCCGGCGAGGCCTAAGAACGTCGGGATCGTGACCTCTCGCCTGACCAATGACACAGAACTTAAATGGGACGCGAACGACGACGCGGACATCGCGGGATACGAGATCGTATGGCGCGACACGACCGCGGCGGAGTGGACGAACGCGATAAACGTCGGGAACGTGACCAATTACGTCGTTAAGGACATGTCGAAGGACAATTACTTTTTCGGCGTGCGGGCGGTGGATAAAAGCGGCAACAAGAGCCCGGTGGTCTACCCGCGGCCCATGCGTTAGGCGAAAAACAAGACGATCATTGCCAAACTGGCAGCTGGTGGCTGTTATCTTGCTCTTCTTACAGTTATCAGTTGCCAGTTATTAATTTGCGGTATTTCTCCCTCCAAAGGTCGTGATGGTCAATTAAATGACCATCAGCGGTACGGTCATCTCGACCGAAAAGTGCATATCTTGCCTCCGTAAGGTTTCCCTTTGAATATTCAATACAATTAGGGAACTATGCATTGGGCCGAGGGATAGTTTCACTCCCCGGCCCGTTTCGATGGTAGAATACGCCGTTTAGCTGTATGGAGACTGGTGATTTTCTTGGCAGATACCGGGTGGTCCGCAAGATCGGTGAAGGCGGAATGGGAGAGGTTTTCCTCGCCGAGGACCCCAAGCTGAACCGCCTGATCGCGGTCAAAGTGCTGTCAGCGGACTTCGCCTCGAACCAGGACCGGATGGCGCGGTTCGTCCACGAAGCCATCTCCGCCTCCACCCTGAATCACCCGAATATCATCACCATCCACGAGATCAACGACGATCACGACCCGCCGTTCATCGCGATGGAGTACGTCGAGGGGGAAACTCTCGGGCGAAGGATCCGTGAGCGGCCCCTTGAGATCCACGAAACGCTCGATATCGCCATCCAGGTCGCTACCGCCCTCGCCGCAGCCCACGACGCCAACGTGGTGCACCGCGATGTTAAGCCCGACAACGTGATCCTCCGCCCGGACGGCCTCGTGAAGGTGCTCGATTTCGGCCTTGCCAAACAGGTCGATCGCGGCTCGCCGGTCTCTGCTTACGAAGGAGCAACCCCGCCGAACTTCAAAACACATCCGGGGCTGGTGATGGGCACGGTCGCCTACATGTCGCCGGAGCAGGCCCGCGGGAAGCTTGTCGATGCCCGGTCGGACATCTTCAGTTTCGGCTCAATGCTGTACCAGATGGTCTCGGGGCGTCTCCCGTTTATCGGGGAGAACGACTTGGATGTCGTAGGGTCGATCCTTCATAAAGAACCGCGGCCGTTGAGCCAATCGGCCCGGATCGTGCCGCACGATGTCGACCTTCTGATCAGGAAGGCCCTGCGGAAGAACCGCGACGAGCGTTATCAATCGATGCGGGAGGTGGTGGCGGACCTTAAGGACATCCGTGAGGACCTGCGCATCGCCAGCAACGGGTTTGCGCGCAACGGGAATTCTTCCGGGTCGCTCAGCGACGCCGAACGTGGGATGCCGACAGAGAAGATGCACGCCGCCCGCGTGCACTCGACGCGTGAACTGAGCATGCCGCCGAGCACCTTCAGCCGCATACTGATCAGCCAGTTCAAAACGCATCCGATCAGGTCGACCGGCTTTTCGGTGGTCCTAATGTTGTTCATCGCGGCCGTCTCGTACGGCCTTTACCGGATGTCCGACTCCTGGGTGCGTCTGGTCAACTTCGAGACGATGCGTTTCGACAAGCTGACGTTCAGCGGAGACATCGTGCCGGAACAGGCGGCGCTTTCTCCTGACGGAAAGTATTTCGCTTATGTCACTAGCGTTAACGGTGACCAAACCCTTTGGGTCAAACAGACCGGTGCTGAAAGCAATCTTCAGGTGATCGGGCCTTCAGGGAATCGGTATAACGGTATATCGTTTTCGCCTGACGGAAACCGCATTTATTACTCAGTAAAGGAGAAGGAGGGACCACAATCCATCTTCCAGATCCCGGCTCTCGGCGGTCCCTCGAGGAAAATAGCAGAAAATGCCCGCGGACCGGTCGCCTTCTCCCCTGATGGGAAGAAGATCGCCTTCCGCCGACGAGAAACGTTCCTGGTCGTCGCTAACGCTGACGGGAGTGATGCGCGTGAAGTGGCGAGGGGTGACGGCGAACAGCGTTGGACGCAGGTGGCCTTTTCGCCTAGCGGCACGAAATTGGTCGCGGTCTATTTCTCACAGAAGGAGAGCCTCGACCATCTTGCGGAACTGAACATCGAGGACGGAAGCATTCGATTGCTCGAGCCGCCAGAGTGGCATCGAATCCGCGGGGTGTGGTGGCTGCCGGACAATAAGATCGCCGTGAGCGCCCGCGACAAGGAAACGCAACTCGCCCAGATCTGGGTGATCGATCCGGCTACGGGAAGCCACGCGCGCGTGACGAACGATCCGAACAACTATTTAGGTTTGAGCATTTCGGCAGATGGCCGGTCGATCCTCAGCACCCAGCAGGTCGTTCTGACCAATCTTTGGATCGCGGGGTCGTTCGATGATAAGCCCGTAAAGATCACCTCAGAGATCGGGAAGAACGATGGGATGTCAGGCGTCGCTTTCATGCCGGACGGAAGAGTGCTTTACACCACTCGCATCAGGGGCGACCAGGACATTTGGATCGTGAACGGCGACGGCTCCGGCAACCGCCAACTTACGATGAACGCACGGGCTAATTTCTCGCCGACCGCGACTCCGGACGGGCGCTATATCGTCTTCGCGTCGACGCGCGGGGGTAATACGAGCCTTTGGAGGATGGATCCTGACGGCAGCAACGCGGTTCAGTTGACCAATGACCCCGGAGGCGAAAACGACCCCGTCGTAACCTCCGACGGCCGGTGGGTCATCTTCCATCATACCGATCTTTCGAATGTCGTAACCATTAAGAAAGTGTCGATCGAGGGCGGCGAGATTACCCCCATTTCTAAAGTGGAAGCGACGCACCCTAGTTTGTCACCGGACGGCAATTTCATCGTTTGCAAATACGACCCCAACCGGACGAATCAAAGGCAGATCGCAATCCTTCCGATAAACGGCGGCGACCCGGTGAAGATCCTCGACTCCCAGCCGATGGGGCAGTCACGTAGTATTCGATTTTCGGCAGACGGGAAATCACTTATATACGTGGACGGGCGCGACAAGGTGGATAACCTTTGGGAACAGCCCATTGATGGGGGGCCAGCGCGGCAATTGACTAATTTCAGCGAGGACCGCATCTTTCGGTTCGATATTTCATACCCGACCGGGAAGTTCGTCTTTGTTCGCGGAACCGATACCTCGGACGTAGTATTGATTCGAAATTTCAGGTAAATTCTCTTAACAATTCGTCCAAGCGATTCAAACAATTAGAACCTAACCTTTAGGAGGAAACATGGCCGCACAATTGACTGCAAAGTGTTCGGGAGGGATGTGCAGTTTCGGAGAGTACAACGGTGACCTCGACTGCGACACCGGTGACGGAAGCTGCTGGACCGCGAGGATGGCCGAGGCGGAAAACACGACCAAGTTCCATGACAAGGAACTTTACGAGGCAACCGCAAAGATCCATGACATTTTGAAAAACATCAAAACGCCCACAGACGGACGGCAGCTTTCGTTCGTGCATACGGACGACGGCACCATACTCGCCTGGGTGCGGCATAACGGCGCCCATAAAGACGCTGTCAAATATAAGCACGGGCACGAAAAGGTCAAAAAAGCCTTGAAGATCAAAGGCCCCAAAAAATGATCGGAT
>JAEZJR010000197.1 GCA_023415725.1 Acidobacteriota bacterium | reverse complement strand
CATGAGAGCGAATCTTCGTACCTATTGGATTGATTGACTTTACGATGGGTTCAGAGAGGCAAGGGTATGCTCGATTACATTAGGTACATAAGGACTTAAACATTTAAGGCCAATTGCCGGAGGTTCTGAAGTCGATAAGCGGTTTGCAAACAAAAAAGGGCATCCGTGAGGATGCCCTTTTTTCAGGAAAAGTGGTGATCCGACCAGGACTCGAACCTGGGACCCAATGGTTAAAAGCCATTTGCTCTACCGACTGAGCTATCGGACCACGCGACCAGGTTTCGAACCCGACCGAAACCAAGATTCTACAATCTACCTCCCGCCTAAATCAAGTTCCATACGTATGTTAGCTCGCACGAACTGAGAATTTGGATCGAGCGGTATTTCGACGAATCCGTGTTTCCTGTAAAGGCGGATCGCTGCCCCCTGTTTGGTGTTTGATTCCAGGATGATGCTCTTAGCGCCTTTTGATGCGGCGAAGCCGATACAGGCCCGCATCAAAGCATCGCCGACCTTTCGCCCTCGAAATTCAGGGGAAACCGCCATTTTTGCGAGTTCGAAATGCTCGTCATCCATTTTTACCATCGCCACCGTGCCGGCGGCCGCATCGCCGATGAAAGCGAATAAGATCTCCCCGCCCGGTGCGATCACAGACTCGTAGGGATGATCCAGCACCTCGCGATCGTGTGCCTCAACGCCGTACGATTCCTCTATCCACTGATAATTAAGATCGGCAAATGCTTTCGCATAGGCTGGGTCGAATCCAACTATCCGGACATCTTCTGATGACATTTCAGTTTGTGAACCAGGACTCCATTACTGATTCCTTGAGGATGATCGTCTGGTCGCGCTCCGGGCCGGTTGATATTAGACCGATCTCGACGCCGATCTGACCTGAAAGGAACCGTACGTACTTCTGTGCAAGTTCGGGCAATTTATCGAACTCGGTGACACCCACCGTATCGGAGTTCCATCCAGGCAACGTTTCGTACACCGGCTTGATCATTCGCAGATCATTCGAAACAGCCGGGAACGTATCGACCCGCTTTCCATCGATCTCGTAGCCGACGCAAACCTTGATCTCGTCAAGGGCATCGAGAACGTCGAGTTTGGTCAAAGCTATCGAATCGAATCCGTTCAATTCAGCGGCATACCGCGTCGCCACCGCGTCGAACCAACCGCAACGCCGCGGCCGTCGCGTAACGGAGCCATACTCGTTCCCCCGCTCGCGGATCAGGTTCGCGGTATCTTCTTCATCGTCGAGCATTTCCGTCGGGAACGGCCCTTCACCGACGCGGGTGGCGTATGTGCGAACGATTCCCAAAACACCGGTGATGTGATGCGGCGGAATTCCGGCACCAACGGAGGCTCCACCGGCGGTAGGATTTGAAGAGGTCACATAGGGGTACGTGCCGTGGTCTACATCCAACAAGGTAGCCTGCGCTCCCTCGAGCAGGATCTTCTTTTTCGCCCTGCGAGCCTCAGCCAGGAAATGCGAAGTCTCCGCTACAAAGGGGCGCAGACGCTCGATCAAAGGCGTCATCTCCTCAAGGATCTCATCTGCCCGCAATGGCTGGTTCCCGAAAAGAACGATGATCCGGTTAGCTTCTTCGAGATTTCGCTCGACGCGGAGCTTTAAGATCTCGGGTGAAAGCGCGTCGGAAACACGGATTCCCCGGCGTCCAGCCTTGTCTTCGTATGCCGGGCCGATACCGCGGAGCGTGGTGCCGATCTTCTCATTGCCGAGGCGTTCTTCTGAGGTGTGGTCCAAAGCCCGGTGGTAAGGCATTATCAGATGAGCACGGCTCGAAACCTTAAGCCTTTCCGGTGTCACTTCGATTCCCTGCTGCGCGATCTGGTCGACTTCCTCGAAGAACGCCTTCGGATCGATAACCATTCCGTTACCGAGCACACATGTTTTATCGGGATGGATAACACCTGAGGGTAAAAGTCGCAGTACAAAGGCCTTATCGCCGACGTAAACGCTGTGGCCTGCGTTATGGCCGCCCTGGTAGCGCGAAACTATGTCGAATCGGTCCGCCAAGAGATCGACGACCTTTCCCTTACCTTCGTCGCCCCACTGGGCGCCAATTATCACAATGATCATAGAGAGCGTTAGGGTTAACGCATCATTGTACCAAACCGACCTCTACCTGGCATCCCGGCCCGGTTACCGAGTTCTTGTGTACCGTATTTTGAATGGTGTTTGAATCTTGATCGTGTAAACGTTGATCCGATAATCCCCGTCAACCGGCAGTCTTCCGGCCCACCAATCCCGAGCCGACCCGTTCTTTAGAACCTCGCCGTTCGGCGTAAAAATGGAGAATACTGCCCCGCCCAACTTCGATTCCAGCGATATCGTAATGAAGTCGCCAGCCCTACCTTCAAGCGAGTACCCTTTCGAATTACTATTGCCGCACACTCCCTGCGGAACGTCCTGGGAGCAAGGGCTGTAAGGATGAACGTGCCCGGTGTCCTCATAAACGCCTTTTACGAACTCGACATCATAAATGCGGGGTGCCCCGGGTGACTGGGCTTGGGTCGCCGACGAAGCCGCGAAAAATAAGAACGCGAAACCGAAAAATACTCGTAGCATTGCAAACCACCTCTTTGATTGAACGCAGGGCCTACCAATATTTGCGTTGGGCCGCGAATTCAGCACCAAGGAAGGTTTGCTGGCCACTGATCGGACAATTGCCCGTAAACTACGAGATCAAATAGATGCCCGTTTCGGAACAAGGAGGGATCGAGGTTGCGGTCCACAGCATCGTAAGTATCATCCGTGTCCGTCACATTGAACGTGCGTGGGGGGATCCCGTGCGGGACCTGAGACTCTGTCTTTAGCTCAGGGCCCATTCGTAAAGCCCCACGTATTTGCGGGCGGCATTTTCCCACGAATTGTCCACCGCCATTCCATTCCGTTGGATCCGCCGCCACGTGTCCTGATCGCCGTAATTGAATAGCCCCTCGTAGATCTTCTCGAGAAATGCCCCAGAGTCGTACGGCCCAAACTTGAATCCGTTCCCTGTTCCGGTCACCGGATCCCAATTCTGCACCGTATCATCAAGTCCGCCGACGGCCCTGACGATCGGCACGGTGCCGTAGCGAAGGCTGTACATCTGGTTAAGCCCGCAGGGTTCGAACTTCGATGGCATCATGAACATATCCGCGCCGGCCTCTATCAGGTGAGCGAGTGATTCGTTGTAGCCGCGGTAGATCCCGACTCGATGCGGCGCGTGATCGCGTAGCCGCTGCCAGAAGTCTTCATAACGTTTCTCACCGGATCCAAGCGAAACGATGAACGCCCCCGCAGCCAGAACCTCGCCTGCGACCTGCATCATCAAGTCAATACCCTTCTGCGCGGTCAAACGGGTGATGTTCGCGATCACCGGGCGGTCGAGTTCTGCAGGCAAAGAGAATCGCTCCAGCATGGCTCGCTTGCACTCCAGCTTTCCGGAGAGATCATCGATATCGAAATGAGCGGGCAGTTCAGCATCTGTCGACGGGTTCCACACCTCGTAATCGACGCCGTTAGTGATTCCCACTAGTCGGTCTGCCCGTTTTCGGGTCAGCCAATCAAGCCCGTAACCGTTCTCTGCGGTCTGGATCTCGTAACCGTAACGCCGCGAAACGGTGGACAACACGTCCGAAACCTCCAGCCCCGCCTTCATCGCCGAAGCATAACCGTTAAAAGCGAATGCGTTGCGGGCGAAATTAGAACCGAAACCGAATTTCCACAGATCATCCGGGTCGAAACCGCCCTGGTACGCCATGTTGTGAATCGAGAAGACCGTGCGGGTGTTTCGCCAATATTCGACCCAACGCCTCCTCTCTGCGATCTCTACCGCAGCAAAGCCGCAGTGCCAGTCATTCAGGTGGACAATATCGGGTGCCCGGCCGATACGCTGCAATAGCACCAACGCCGCCCGATTAAAGAACGCGAATCTCTCATGATCTTCCGAATAACCGTATATCGAATCCCGGTGGAAAAGTGACGGGGCGTCTATCAAAAACGTAGGCGAGCCGTTCGCTTCGCTGTAAAACACCTTCGCCTGATAAACTCCTCCCCGCCACTCAGCGTTGAGATCATCTATCGCCGTTTCCCATAGATACTCCTCCTTCGTCTGCCAATAACAAGGTGTGATCAAGACCGAATCGACCCCGACGGCCTTCAATGCCTTCGGCAGCGCCCCGGCCACATCCCCCAACCCCCCGGTCTTTGAATAAGGAACCGCCTCCGCGGAAATTACGGCAACACGCATATTAGAAATGAAGTGAACAGTGTATGCGAACCAATCAACAGAAACAAAAAAGCCGGAGGGCCTTGGCCCTCCGGTCCGAAGCACAAATTGTGCGGGTCTGCTAGAAGTTGAATCTAAACATCAAGTCAATGATGCGGCCACCCGGATCATTCGTCGTCGAAACGTCCTGATATGCCGAACCGTTACCCATCTGACCGAAGGTCGTTGAGCAGCAGCCAGACGTAACAACGTCAGATCCCCAACCGCCGACGCGGAAATTAGGCATATTCAACGCATCGAGAAGCGTCGCTCTTAATTCGATGTTGCGTCGTTCGCCCAAGTTGATCCGCTTGATAACGCTGAGGTCGAACTTGAAGAAGCTCGGTCCATAGATAACGAGATTGGCAAATCCGCACTCGCCGCTGAATCGCGCCTGACAATCCCCATAACCGGCGGGTGCAATGAACTTGCCCTCCGGGGCACCAAGCGCGCCGTAACCGTTCGAGGAAAGCGCGTCGGTAGAGAACGCCCTGATGGAATTAAGGATCACGTCGTCAGGAAGCCAAGCGACAACCTGCTGGGAAGTACTGCCGGGAATGACTGAAAATGCGTCCTTTCGAACCTTGACCATTTTCGTCAATTCTTTCGGAGTCATCCCCACCAGCTGAACGTTCCCGATCTGGATCGGCGAACCACTCTGCCATCTGATGACCGGGGCGAGGGTAAAACCGCCGAGTAATGAATCAACGATTCCGCCGGCATTGCTGAAGAAGCTCCGTCCCTTGCCGAACGGAAGATCGTATGTAGCATCCACTTTGAACGCGTGCCGAATGTCGAACACGGCCACTCCCTTCGCGATCTCCCTTCCGTTATCGCGATGAGTGAAGTTGGCGAAGTTGTCGCTGTTCGACTGGAACGAATCGGATTGGGCTTTAGCAAACGTGTAGTTGGCCGATACCCTCAACCCGTCCGAAAGACGGCGACGGAATTCAATTATTCCCGCGTCGTACCAGCTGCTCGCGCTGTTATCTAGTATGTACGCTCCGGCACTGGCTGTCGTCGGATTGACGTAGAAGAAGTTAGCCGGCAGCCCAGCGTTAAGAGCGTTCTGACGACGAGCGTTCGAACCCTCGAGATTGCTCGCGAACGTGAGGACGGATGGTGCTACGCGGCTTAGGTTAGAAGCGAAAGCCGTATTGCGGAACAGAGCGGCAGCAGCGGTTTGGTAATTAGCAGCATTGCTCGCCCCTGCTGTACCGATGCCGGTGATATATGCTAGCGATATCGGAAGCGGCACCGTCCCGGTCCCCGGCCCAAAGTAAGCGAAGTTGTATTGACAGTTCGCCGCAGTGACGCCAGTCTGGCATCGATTAGCGGCGATATTAGCCTCCAGGTTCTGACGGGCCAATTTATATTCCGCCGCTAGGCCGTTCTCAATGGTGTTGATCTCATTGATGTTATGTTGCCGGAAGAGATCAACTCCACGGTTCCCAACGTAACGGACCTCAACCACTGTATTCCGATCGATCTCACGCTGGTAACCGAAACTGAACGAGTGAACCGACCCGGTTATCAGTTTCGGATCGAATGCATTCGCGCTGGTCGCGGTGGAAAGCGTTATCGGGTAAGACGGCGTGTCAGAGAACGAGGGTGCTGTCAGGTTCGGGTTATTCGCGTCGCGCAGGTTGGTGCCAGTCGAAAGGTTGCCGAGAGCGACCGAGCGCGAGGCCGGAAGGTTGCCGCCCGGATTCGCCCCGAGGATGCTGCCGATAAGTGCAGTTCCTTCACGAACGAAAGCTATCGAGTAGCCGCCGCGGAAAACGCTCTTGCCGGCCTCGCCGAAAAGACCAGAGAGGAAGCCCTTTGAACCGAAATCGGGGCTCCACACCACACCTACTGAAGGGGCGAAGTTGTTATAGTCGGCCGGATAGGCGTTCTCACCTGCCTTCATGCCCACCACCGTTGGAATGCGACCGGTAAGTGTTCCGGGCTTGAAGAGATTCCCGGGTCCCGACAGTCCATAGACATCGTCAAAGCTGGAAAGCCGGGCATAGTTATCGCTGAGGATCACGTATGACCCTTGCGGCTGCCATCTAAGTCCATAGTTCAGGGTCAAATTCGGGGAGATTCTCCAGGCGTCCTGTGCGAACAACCCGAATGTGTCCTGTCGATCCAAACGCGTCTGCATCGCATTCAGTTTGTAGGTACCGTCGCCGGTTAAGTATGCAGTCGAGGAGAATCCGGTCACGTGTCCGATCAAAGTGGCGTAGAGATTTCTCGCCTCGGTCAACTGGGTGCTGGAAGCTCCGGGAATCACGGTCGTGTTGAACGTGTTGACTAGAGCGGTCTCTGTCGCGTCCATTCCGAACGAGATTGTCGGAACGATCCTGGGCTGCGAGATATCGGTTAGCTTGACGCGCTTGAACTGGCCGCCGAACGTGAAGGTGTGGTTCCCTTTGATCCACGTCAACGAGTCGGTGAAATCGTGTGTGGGGGACGATCGCGCGCTATAAGAGTTGCGGGAGTATGGTGTGGTAACCCCCGCAGCATCTATGCCCAGGGAGAATCCGCTCGAATACTCAAAATCGGCGGCCGAGATCCCGGGACTGAATGCCGACATTCCCTGCGAGGTTGCGTATCGGAATTCATTAACCAGATTGGTTCCGAAGTTCGAACGTACCGCAAATGAATATGAGTTTCGGTTGGAGCCCTGAGCATACGCGGGAAATCCCGGGAAGCGCTCGTCCTGGCTGTTGAGGAAGTCCTTAGACGGTACAAATTCCTGGCGGTTTATCACGAACTCAACGCTGTGATCCTTCGTGATGTTCGCGTCGAAACGCGCGGCGAGGAAGGTCCTCTTCTGGCCGCCTTGGGGGGTGAAGTTGTAAGACTGCCGGTTTGGTGAACCCGAGATCGGGGTGATCGTCCCTTCCGTACCCACTGCCTGCCGGATTCGCGCGAGCACCGATGCGACGGTCGGGTCGAGGGTGGAAACGCGGCCCGGAGCCACGCCTGTCGCGTTGGCAGCGATCTGGAGCAGATCGACCTGACATTGCATCTGGGAGTCGCTCACGCCTGTGCAGTTGGTGGGGAGCGTCGCCGTTCGGGCACGCAGGTAGCTGAACAAGCCACGCTCGGCATCCGGCGTGAGAATAGTGCGAGTCCTGCTCAGGGACTCGGGTTGGCGGAACTCTTCGTAGTTTACGAAGAAGAAACGCTTGTCCTTGCCCGAGTCGAACATCGGACCGCCACCGTCGCCAAAGTTAAAGAACGGGATCGGGCCGCCAAAATGGCCGCCATATTGATTCAGCCTAATTTTCTGGCGGAACGCCTTACCGTTGTCATCTCGTTGACCGTCGCGGTTGAGGTACCAATAGTTCGCGTTCAGGCTCTCATCACGATGCTGCCAGAAAACGCCGCCGGTGTAATCATTATTACCGCGCTTGGTGACGAACTTGATCTGCACCGCGCCGTCGCCGCTGGCTTCCGCCCCCGGGTTGGCTGTTGAAATCGTGACCTCCTCAATAGCATCGACACGGGGCCGCACGTAAGTGAAAAACCCGTCGGACGATCTGAGCAGGTTGTCCTGAACGTCCACGCCGTCGATTGAGATGCTCAGTGCACCTTTAGGAAGACCGTTGATGGAAGAACGCCTCGGGGCACCGACGCTGTTCGTCCCGGGCATAAGGGCGACGAGGTCCAACGCATCGCGCGAGGCTATTGGCGTTTCCAGGATCTGCCGACCGGTGACAGTTGTCCCGATCGTCGCGGTCTGGGTTTGAAGCACCTCACCACCGCCGGTCACCACCACGGTCTCACTAACTTCACCGGCAGAGAGTGTCACGTTAACCGTGGACGGGAGGCCGACGTCGACCTTGACGTTTTCGACAATACTCCGCTTGAAATTCGGTGCTGTCACGGTGACCGTGTACATTCCCGAGCTTACCGATGGCACCCGGTAGATGCCGTTTTCATTAGTTACGACCGTGAATTCTTGTCCGCCTGCGCCCTTAACGACGACGCTGGCGTTGGGCACGGCGGCCCCGTTCGCATCAACGACCGTGCCTGCTACGGCTCCGGCCGTCTGAGAAAATACCAGGACCTGACAGCAGGCCAACACGAATAGTGCTGCCGCCAGGCTCTTTGCGAGTCCTATCATTTGTGTCCTCCAGTTGAGTAAGTGAATACCAAAGAATTAGCAAAACGAATATATTTATCCCGCTTGTACGTGGTACTACTCAGAGAAACCAAATGAATTTTGGTCAGCCTTGTTTAATTGTCGTCTTATTGGGACTGAGGCTTTCTTTTGCAAATCTTGTGCCTACTAAATTGGCCCTTCAGTTTGCATAGAAACACTTTAGTTTTGGTAATTTTACACATTTTTCCTAAAAAACAAATTCACTATAGTGAATCCTTTTCCAAAATTTTGAATTTCTTGGATAGATGTTTAAAGAAAAAAGCCGGGTCTTCTAAGGACCCGGCCTTTTTCATAATAATTTCATTGTCCCTTTAGGTCTGCATCGACTTTAGGAATTCAGCGTTCGTTTTCGTCTTGCCGAGTCGTTCGAGTACGACTTCCATCTGCTCGACAGGTGAAAGCGGATTTAGCACGCGGCGCATGACCCAGATGCGGTTGAGGTCTTCTTTGCTGATGAGGAGTTCCTCCTTTCGGGTGCCGGACCTTTGGAGGTCGATCGCCGGGAAGAGCCGCTTGTCCGAGAGACGGCGGTCAAGGTGAATCTCGGAGTTACCGGTACCCTTGAACTCTTCGAAGATGACATCGTCCATGCGTGACCCGGTGTCGATGAGGGCGGTCGCGATAATCGTCAAACTGCCGCCTTCCTCGATATTACGGGCCGCACCAAAGAATCGCTTCGGACGCTGCAATGCGTTCGAGTCGATACCGCCGGAGAGGATCTTGCCGGACGGCGGAACCACGGCGTTGTGAGCACGGGCTAGACGCGTGATCGAGTCGAGCAGGATAACTACGTCGCGCTTATGTTCGACCAGCCGCTTCGCTTTTTCTATCACCATATCGGCAACCTGGACGTGCCGCGTCGGCGGGTGATCGAAGGTCGGCGGGATGACCGCGCCCCTCACC
>JAEZJR010000190.1 GCA_023415725.1 Acidobacteriota bacterium | reverse complement strand
AGCAGCGTCATCCCGCACATCGATAGGTAGCATCGGGCGATTTCGCGAACTGCGGTCTCGCGGTCCATCTTGATCTCTATTTCGGTCGGGAAGCGGGCTTCGGCGAGTGTCCAGATGTAGGTGAATTTCGGAATGTAGACTACCTCCTGCGGGACGACCTTCATTTTTCGCTGAAGCTCATCGATCGCGGCGGTGAGGTCTTTTTTCTCCTTGATGCCGGTCTCCGCACGAAGGTCGGCGGTGGCCATTTCCCATTCTTTTCTGAGCACTTTCAGCACTTTTCGGGCATTTTCGGAAAGCTCGTCCTTCTCCTTTCTTTTCGGAACGCCCCAGATCGCGTTGAACACCGGGACCATCCTCGGTGCGAGGAACATCGAGTTCCCTTTGATCACTTTCGCGTAATAGACCTTGCCGCGGGCGACCACCTCATCCTTCAACACCCAGGCTTTGCTCGCCTCGTAGTCTTTTTGCACATTGCGGGGCATGTGGGCGTCCCGCCGGCCGCAAACGGCTATGTAGACGGAAGGGAGATCCTTGCGTACGTCAGTGAGCCCGAGGCAGAAACCAAGGTCGTTTACCATCGCCTCCACATCCGCGGCCATGTCGATCTTGAGCGATTCTTCTCGTCTCCACTTGCGGTCACGGTACTGTTCGATCTCCTCGGGGAGTTCACGCATTCGGATATTTAACCACGCCGATGACTGCGCCGAAAACGACACCCTTCACTGCTCCCTGCGGTGCCAAAGCGGACCGATTCGCGATATCAAAAAAGGACGCCTTTGGAAGACGTCCTTGAGGCCATTATCGATGAGATGGAACTAGTTCTCGCTGACCCGCTCACCGCCGCGAACAGGCGATGAAGACTGGATCGTGAGAGTTGAGCCGGGCATCAGCTTGAGGTCTTCGCGGCCGGTCGCGATGACGGAACCGGCCCCCGCACCGCCGCCGATGATCGCCCCGATCGCCGCACCTTTCAGCCCGCCGGTGATAGCCCCGATGATCGCACCCGCCCCTGCACCGATACCGCCACGCTTGGTGGTCTCCTTGGTCTGGCTGTCGCTTTTTGCGGTGCCCTCGGAATCGACCTTAACGACCTTGCCGTATTGGTCTTTGATGCCCTGGAGGGTGCCGGCGAAGTCGTAGCGTTTGCCGTCGCGGAGGGTGATGGATTCGAAGTTGAAGGTGATGTTGGAGCTGCCGGAGACGCGGCCGGAGCGGCCAACGCCGGAGATGTGGCCTTCGATCACGGCACCCCGGAATTCCATCGGCGACTGAACGGTCAGCTTGAACCGATCGTTGTTCTGCGAAACCTGAGTGTCGATCAGGTTTTCGAGGTTCGCGGTCAGGACCGCGGCGTTCGGGACGATGAATTCGCCCGTGCGCGGGTTTCCGAGCGATGGGTTCGGGAGGTTGGCTCCGGTACGATCGCTTGGATCGTTGCTGGAGTAGCCGCCGGTCGTGTCGTTATCGGCCGGTACGGACGGGTCGATGCCGAGGCCCGCGACGTTGTCCGAGCGGTTGTAAACGCTCTCGGCGAAGATCGTTTCGTTCAGGTAATCAGTGGTGATGCGGCGGGTCACTTTGAGAGTGCGGCCGCCGTCCTGCGAGGCGAAGGTGATGGTGTAATCGGTTTCGCCGCCGAGGCTCGAAACTACGAGTTCGTCGCCGCGGAGCGTCGCACGCAGGCGAACGGTGCGGCCGTTGGCCCGCTCGACCTTTTCGGTGCCGTCGGCGGTGACGGTGACGGGCGATGCCTTCGAAGTCGCGAGGGTCACCTGGTTGCCGCGGATGTCGAGGGCGATCTGCTCAGGGGCTTCTAGTTTCGATTCGAGGTCCTGACGGTCGCCGGCCTGAACGCCTGATGCGGAAACGATGTCGGCGATGTTCTCGCTGCGGCTGGTGTCGAGCGTGTAGGTGCCGGTGAGCCCGCCAGCCGGTGCCGGGAGGTTGCGGATCGGATCGCGGTTGGTGCCGCGCGTGGCGTTCGAGATCCTCGTGCTCCAATCCGGGGTGACGCCGTAGTTAGCGCCGAGCGAATCGATCGTTTTCTTAACGTCGGCCCAGTCGTTCTGCAGGCGGCGATTGAGATTAACCGTGGCGAGGGAGCCCTCGACGTCCTTCGCGGCCGTCACGATCTCCTGCACGTCGTTGCGGTTCTCGCGTTTGGCGAGGAAATTCTCATCGAACTGGGAGACCTTATCCTGCAGATTACGCAGGCTGCTGTTGACGTCTGCCGTGTTCACGCGGCCGGCGGCGGAATTGTTCTTCAATTCGTAATCGAGCCCGTACTGAAAGTCGTCCACCTGGGCGTTGAGCGTGCGGACGAGCTCGCGGACCTGCCGCTCGTTGCGGGCCTGTGCGTCGGCGGACGCGGCCGCCCCCGTCAGAAGCATCGCGACGCTCGCCAAAGTGAATAGAGCGTGCCTAAATCGTTTCATTGCAATAATCTCCGGAAATCAATTGGGCCCCGAGCGGACTTCCGCCCTGCAGGCAATTTGAAGCATTTTTTATACCAAAAGTTGTTCGCCGCCGACGCAGCGGAATCAACTCCGGTGCTGTGTTAAGATTCACTCACGATAAACGCGTAAAACATAAGGGGAAACAGATGGCAGGAAGCAAAATGAAAGCGTCGGTGCACTACGCCGGGGACGAATTCTTCATCGGGACATCGCCTAACGGTGTGTCCGTAGCTATTGACACGAAAGGGGATAGGCATTCGGCCCCGTCTCCGATGGAGATGCTGCTGATGGCGGTGGCGGCCTGCACGGCCGTGGACGTGATCTCGATACTCGAGAAAAAACGGCAGGTCGTGACGAACTACAAAGTGGAGATCGAAGGTGAGCGAGCGGAGGATCATCCGAGGAAATTCGTGCGATTCAATGTCAACCATATCGTGCACGGGCGTAGCGTTTCGGAGAAGGCGTTGGCGGACGCGATAAAGCTTTCGGATGAGAAATATTGTTCGGTGGCGGCGACGGTGAGGCCGACGGCGGAGATCACGACGAGTTACAAGATCGTCGAGGTGGGCGAGATGGCGGAGTAGCCGCATCTGGCTGGTGAGACGAAGGTGGTGAATGCCGAACTTTTCTTTCGCGAGGCGAAATAGGGCTGAAGTGAGACACAAATGAGACGCGAATGAGACGCGCGAGAGCGACAAGTGAGACGCGCGTGGATGACAAATGAGACGCGAATGAGACCGCGTGAAAAATGCCGACGCCCTCTCAATAACGATGCCGATCACGGCGAGCTGCGTACCCGAAAGCCACCCGCCTTTCCGTCGCCGATGAATGCGGTAATGAACTTTTACATCACGACGCGAAGTTGGTTTCGATAACGCTCTCGATCAATGCTTCGATAAGAGCATCGACGGGCGTGTTACAATCTTCGGCAAATCTTTCACTCTTCCTTTTAATCAAATGAATCGCAAATTGATCTTTTCGCTCTTTTGGGTTTTGTGTGTTTCCTGCGCGATAGCCGCACAGGTGCCGGTGGACGTGCATGTGCGGATCCTGAAGGCGGAGGATGCGCGGAGGTACGATGCGGAGCTTGAGAAACTTATCACCGGGAATTCGGCGGAGCCTGTTCTGGTGCGGGCGATGCTCGCGGCGGGGCGGATCGGGGATGAGCGGGCGGTGCCGGCTTTGACGCAGAGATTAAGTTCACCGAGCCCGAAGGTCGCGGAAATGGCGGCGTTCGCTTTGGGGGAGATCGAATCGATCTCTGCGGCGGACGCGATATTGGAAAGTCTAGGTTCATCGGGCGGTAATACGCGGGCAGGCAGGATGCCTGCGGTCCAGTCGCGATTGGTCGAGGCGGCGGGGAAGATAGCGGCGGCGAATTCGAAGGACCCGAAGGCAAAAGACCTCGGAAAGGCGATCATATTTGCACTTGAATCGGAACTGAACAAAGGTGCTCAACAAAGCACGGGAACGATCACTTTAGGGCTGACGGCCTTGCTGCGTGCCAGGCCGGAGGGCACGGACGTGACAGCGGCGAAGTTTTTGACGCACGCTGACGCTCGCGTGAGGACGGACGCTGCGAATACGCTCTCGCGGGTCAGGGCGACGAATGCCAATCTCGTACTGCGAAAAATGCTTTATAGCGATCCGGACCCGAACGCTCGTGCGAACGCGGCGAGGGCCTTGGGCGCTGCGGAGGACAAAGAGGCATTCAACCTATTGAAAGATGCGGCCGTGAACGGGGATGATCTGAGGGTGCGAGTGTCGGCGATCCGCTCACTGGCTGCCTTGAAAGACGAGAGGGCTGTGGAACCGCTGCTCGCGTACGGGGAGAAACTTTTGGCCGAGTACACGAAGTCACGTAAGCCGAACTTTATTCCGAGCCAGCAGAATGAGTTCATTGAAGTCGCGACGGCGTTGGGGCGGCTATTAGCTAATTCGAATAACGAACGGGCCGACAAACTCTTCGCCGCTTTTGGGAAACTCGACAAGGGGATGACGCCGGAGGTTTACATCGCGCGCGTCCGCGTTTTCCCGAAGCGCGGAGACGGAACAACCCAGGAGCTTACGAATTGGAAGCAATACAGCACCATCGCACAGGTTGTCGGTGAGTTTGCGTCGATCGAGCCGACCAGCGAAGTCGGGAAGACGATGAAAGCGGAGGCACCGAGCATCATCCGCCCGCTCGCGAAAGCATATGCAGTCGCGGATTCGGCGACCGAGGGGGATAAGATGCTAGCCGCACCGGATGCAATTCGCGCTTTCGCCCGGTTCAAAACCGAAGATCTGGCGGAGGTTTTGCACGATGCACTGAAGAACAAGGACGTATTCGTGCGGGCGACCGCGGCGGAATTGGTCGCGGACCTGCCGGCTTCATCAGAAAATATCAATGCACTTAAGGCAGCATTTGAGTACGCAGTTGAGAACGATATCGCGTACAACGACGCGACAATAGCGATCCTAGATGCTTACTTTAAGATCCAAAAGGATGATTGGAAAGCAATACAAGAGGCGTGGGCCCATCCAGACGCTATTGTTCGGGCGAAAGCCACAGATATATTCAAGACAAATGAGTTTGGTAAGAAGTGGCCAGTGTTGAATTCGGTTGCTGGTCGGTTCTCGGAAGTGAAGCCATACAACGGAAAGGGCGGAACAAAGAGCGGACAAGTATTGAACACCTTCACGGATTACCGCAGGGCCTTGTCGCGGAAGAACGGCCGCGTGAAGGCCGTCCTCACAACTGAGAAGGGCACGTTCACGATCGATCTTCTGCCGGAGGACGCGCCGTTAACGGTGGACAATTTTGTGAAGCTGGCGAGGGCGGGGTATTTCAACGGGCTTGAGGTGCATCGTGTGGTGCCGAATTTCGTTATGCAGGACGGTGACCCGCGCGGTGACGGCAACGGCGGGCCGGGTTGGTCGATCAGGTGCGAGGTCAACATGGTGCCCTACGATCGCGGAGCGGTAGGGATGGCTCTGTCGGGCAAAGACACGGGCGGCTCGCAATGGTTCGTTACGCACTCGCCGCAGCCGCATCTCGACGGCGGCTACACCGTCTTCGGCCGCGTGAACGAGAAAGACATGGCGGTGGTGGACAAGATCGTTCGCGGGGACAAGATCATTAGCGTGCGTGTGGTGGAGGGGGCGGCACCGCGCGGTGCAAGGCGTCGGTAATTTGGAATACTGCCTTTGCCGACGTATTCGTATATACCGATAGCGATGAAAAACGATCTGTTAGGGATCTTCGCGATCGCGATCTTAGGGCTCGGGTGCAACATGTTCTCGGGCGGCGGCGATCCCTCCAACTCGACGGCAAACAATACTCAGCCCGTGTCGAACTCGGGCGCAACTACGGCGCCGACACCCAAGAAGACAACTAAGGCGGACTTCGCGGGTCGCTGGGGTGTGGAGCGCGATTACAAGGATCACGTGATCGAGTTCCGCGAGGACGGGACCGGCACGATCACGCTGGACGAGAACGGGAAGACGCAGGCGAAGCAGGACTTTACTTGGACCTTCAACGTGGACACGGCGACTTTCGAGGTGAAGAGCCCAGTGCTCGATCAGAAAATGGCCGGCGTGAACGCCCTGACCGTTCACGCGAAACTGAGCGACGACGGGGAGAAACTGCAAACAGACTTCAGCCCGTATACCCGCACCAAGGGCGACGACACCTGGGAAAAGAAATAAGCCGGGGGTTTTAGTAATCCGCAATACCGCAGGCTCGATCGGAACGGATGTATAAATCCGTTTACGATGAAAGCATTTCGTTACGAACTGATCGCGGTGGTGTTCGTGCTTATCTGGTCGATCCTGTTCACGGTTTTCGGCATTGCCGAAGGCCCGAATACATTGGCCGAGGAGCAATCGCCCGCGGGACCGGATTCGGCTGTGGTTTCGCTGAAGTAGGTTTCGCGCCCGTCGTGGATCCGGTATATAAATTCAAAACCGAATGGCGGCGAATCTTTCCTCACTGTCGGAAGCTGAACTTGCGCCGATCCTCGCGGAGGTCGGTCGCCACGAGGGGTTGAACCAGGTGCTCGCGTGGGCCGCGGGCAAGCCGAAGAACGAGATCCACCCGCACATCGTCGCCGAGGTCGTCACCCAGGACGAAAACACCCACGACGTAATAGTCCCTTACAAGAACATCTACCTCTAATACGATACCACTTGACTTGGGGCCGTGACGGCGGTCGCCGTCTGGGACAAACACCCGAGCGCGGATGAGCTTTTGGAATACAGGCTCTCTAAAGGCTGGAAGCCTACCCCGTCCCGATTAAAAGATGGGGACAAGGTAGAGGGGGGCATGCGGCGTGTGTGATCGAACAGGAAGAAAGACGAGCGTGAGCGAGTGGGCATCGACACAGCCTGATCAAGTGAGTATGCATGCTTTCCAATTCAGTGTGCGGAGCACACGTTGAGATCAGTAGCTACACATGGAGCCGAAGGCGGAATGTGTAGGCGTATGGCAATGATCCCAAGCGTGTGGAACACGCGTAATCCTGCAGGATCTAATCGGCCGACGATTCGTGTAGAATGATTCCGCCACACTCAACCCCATGTCACACACTCGATTCCTTTTCCACATCGTATTCGCGACGAAGGACCGTTTCCCACTGATCGATCCTCGCTGGGAATCTGAACTCTACAAGTACATCTCCGGAATCGTCCGTAATCTCAAAGGCCGCGTGATCGAGATCAACGGATGCCGGACCACATCCATATACTCGTAAGTTTGAGTCCGTGCGATTTCCCCGCGTTGATGCGTGAATTGAAGGCGAGTTCGTCCAGATGGGCCAAACAATTTCAACCGAAGTTCTCCTGGCAGCGGCGGTACGGAGCGTTCACCGTGAGCGAGTCGGCGGTCGAGGCGGTGCGGGATTACATTCGCAGACAAAAGGAACATCATGAGGATCGCACGTTCGAGCAGGAGTACATCAGCATTCTGCGGAAGCACAATGTGGAGTTTGACGAGCGGTATTTGTGGGATTGATCGGAGTTTGGGATCCGACATCGATTACGCGTGTTTCACACGCTCAAGCCGTATTGCGTGTCGGTCTACAGGTTCCGGCTTCGCCTGCACCTGTAGCTACTGATATTGCGTGTGCTCCGCACACTGGGTTGGAGTCATGGAAACTCTCGGGAGCAAGCCGTGATGAGGCGGGCACCCTAACGCTCGTGTTTTGGCTATGGTGTATATTCGAGTGTATGAACGACATCGACGTGCGGAACCGGGTGGAGATGGAACGCGAGGTGCGGATCGAGAGGGGGTTGGAGAACCTTTCGATGTATCTGGACGGGCTGTTTCGTGTGCCGGGGACGACGTGGCGGTTCGGGTTGGATGCGTTGGTCGGGCTGATACCTAACGTCGGGGACACGCTTACGCTTTTCCCCTCGCTCTACATCTTACTCTCGGGCGTGCGGTACGGCGTGCCGAAGATCACGCTGCTGCGGATGGCGTTCAACATCGGGCTGGATTATTTGGTCGGGACGATCCCGTTCATCGGCGACGCGTTCGATTTCTTCTGGAAGGCGAACCAGCAGAACATGGACCTGATCCGCACGCGCGCGACGGGGAAGAAGGGAACCGGGTCGGATTACCTGTTCGTTTTCGTGATCATGGGGCTGCTCGTGCTACTGCTGATCGCGTCGATATTGGTGAGCGTTTACGTGGTGTGGGCGATATTGAGAGAGTTGTTTACCGGGAACATTTGAAGGGCGAGTCGGATAATATCCGGAAGCTAACAGCTGAAAGCTGAAAGCTCTCGATTCCTTCTTAGATAGTTATCAGAATCCTTAGCACCAGCTGCCAGTTTTCAGCCTCCAGCTTTCAGCTTAGGAACAGCAGGTGAGTTTCGGCAGCGAAAAAAGGCGGTATCCCTAGGGATACCGCCCTGTTCACCCTCCCTTGCTCGTAAATTCGATCAGGCTGTCGCGGCCTCTTGGGCCGGGAACATTTTTTCGAGGGCCGTGGTGAGCACCCCGATACCGAATTCGCCGGCGGCGCGGGTCTTGAGTTTCCCTTCGGCGTCGAAGAGGAAGTAGACCGGCACCCAGCCCTGTTCATTCTGGAAGGCGTCCTTGAGTTTGTGCTGGTTGTCGACGGCGCAAACGTCGTCGATGCAGTGTTCGGTGATGGTCTGTTTGACCTTTTCGAGATCCGTGTCCGCCTCGTAGCGTGGCATGTGGATCGCCACGGTCTTAAGGCCGACGTTCTTGTACTTCGCCTTCAGCTCCTGGAGCTTGGGCATGTTGTCTTTACAGATGCCGCAACTCGTCGCCCAGAAGTAGACAAGCGTCGGGGCTCCTTTGACGAAGTCGTCAGCCGTATCCTGCAGTTCGTTCAACCAGTCCGTCGCCCCCTCGAACGAGGGGATGGCGTCTCCGATTCTCATTGGCATGTCATTAACTCCAAACGGTAAACGGTAAGTGGTAAACGCTAAATGTTAGTTTCGCTTTCACCACTTACCATTAAGCACTTACCACTATACCTTCAGGTTTTCCTGGCCCGGCTTCCAGTCGGCTGCGCAGAGGCCGCCGGTCTGAAGGCCCTGGAGCACGCGGAGGGTTTCGTCGACCGAGCGTCCGATGTTCAGGTCGTGAACGACGGAGTACTGGAGGACGCCCTCGGGGTTGATGATGAACAGGCCGCGGAGGGCGACGTTGTTCTCTTCAACGAGGATGTTGTACTTGGCCGCGAGGCGTCCGCCTACGTCCGAAGCGATCGGGTATTTGACGCCCTGGATACCGTTCTGATCCTGCGGAGTCTTGAGCCACGCGCGGTGCGAGTGGACCGAGTCGGTCGAAACGCCGAGCACTTCGGCTCCGACGCCCTGGAAATCTTCCAGACGGTCAGAGAAGTGGATAAGCTCGGTCGGGCACACGAAGGTGAAATCGAGCGGGTAGAACAAGAGGATGAGCCACTTGCCCTTGTAGTCGGAGAGCTTCACGTTCTCTGCGAGCGTCTCGATGTTCTTGGTCGACGGCATGTCGAAATCCGGGGCCGGCTTGCCGACCTTAGCGATGGTCACCGTGTTTTCCAGTGCGGTTCCAGTTGCAGTTGACATTGTTGTTATCTATCTCCCTATTTTTATCTTTCACCACAGAGAACACAGAGGGCTCAGAGCTTGAGAAGAGCTCTAAGTGCTTTGTGAGCTCTGTTGTTATTTACTTCCTACGCACTCCGGGCATAGGCCGCGGAGCGTGATCTCTAAAGATTCGGGTCGGAATCTGGATTGACGGGCGGCCTTTTTTACGAGCTCCGCCGGGTGCTCCATCTCGATGTCGACGAGCTTCCCGCACGAGGTGCAGATGGCGTGGTCGTGCCGGTGCGTCATGCGATCGAACCGGCTGGCCCCGTTGCCGAAGGATATCTCGGCGATGTGGCCGGCATCCTTGAGGAAACGGAGGCTGTTGTAGACGGTCGCGAAGCTGATGCTAGGCAAAAGCTCCTTCGCCCGGCCGAACACCTCGTTCGCCGTCAGATGCTCATGCGCATCGCGGATCACCCGCAGCACCACCTCGCGCTGCTTGGTCAATCCCAATTCCTGAATGCTATTAACTTCCATTACAAAATCAGGGCGTCGCCTGAATTACTATTAGAATAATTCTAATTCTTGATTGTGTCAAGTGAGGTGACGGATAAAAACAACCGCCCGCGAAGTGGGACACGGGCGATCCAGAAGGTCTGAAGGGACCGAACTACTTCCGTTTGCTCTTGATCAATTCCACGCTTTTTTCGATCTCCTCGCGGTAGCCGGGGGACATCCGGAGGGCGCGGTCGAGGTCGCGTTGGGCTTCTTCATCGCGGTTGAGGAGTAGCAGTGCGAAGCCGCGGAATTTGTAGGGTTGGGCGAGGCGGCCGTCGGCTTTGATCGCGTTGGTGTAGTCCACGATAGCTTCTTCGTATTTGCCCTCACCGAACCGGATGCCAGCACGGCCAATGTAGGCACCAGCGCAATCGCGATCGGAGCGAAGGGCACGCTCGTAATCGGGCATCGCACGGGCGACGTCGCTCGTGGTGCGGTAGATGTCGCCGCGGCGGAACAGTGCCTCGGCGTTGTCGGGCTCGAGCGCGAGGGCGGCGCTGATGTCTTCGAGTGCGGCCTTTTTGTCGCCCTTGTCGAGATGGGTCAGCGCCCGGCCGATATAAGCCCTGACGTTCTTGCTGTCGAGTTTGATCGCCTGGGTCTGATCATCCATGGCCCGCTGAGTGTCGCCTTTTATAAGCCAAACGGAAGCACGCGCGACGTAAGCGGGCGAGAATCCCGGATATATTCGGATCGCGGCGTCGTAGTCCCTCATCGCCCGGTCGAGGTCGGACATGGCGAAGTAGACATTACCCCGATTGACCATCGAGGCCGCGGTGCGGGGATCCACGACGCGAATGTTGTCGTCGAGGGAGCTTTCGTGGGTGAAAAGGTCCGGAAGCAGGTTGTTTTTTGCGGAAGTAGGCTTGGAGAGTCGGGAAGTGAGGTCGATGGCCCGGGTGAAGGCCTCGAGGGCGGCGGCATAGTCGCCGGCTTCATAAAGTTTAAGGCCGCGATCGTTGAGATCATCGGCCTTTTGGAAATTTTGCCCGAACAGGCATGTCGTAAGTATAAGGACGGCGAGGGAAGTAGTAAGTCTGAACATAAAGCACTCCTTTCTTGCCTTTTAATGCGGTATGAAACGGCGTACGAGTGACCGGAACCAAAAAACGGTCAGTAATTATGCCGACGACATAAAGACACCGCAGGGGTGCTGTTTGTTTCAAGAAAATTCGAAGTGCCGATAAAATAAGGCTAATAAAATCAATAATTTAACGAGAAATCGAATATCGTACGAGGGGCCGAATTTCGGCTTGCTGGTAAATTCAAAAAAGGCGACCCGGTCAAGGGCCGCCACAGGAGGACATGCGTTCATCTAGGGAGTTCAGGGTTTCGTGGCGTTCACGGTGACCGCCCTCGGCGGGCGCGGTGACGATGGAGCGGTGCCCTGTGCCGGAACCGCCGGCCTGGTCGAAAGTCTGTACACGCCCGCCGGTTCCGCGAGTACGCGGTAACCGTTCGGGACGGTGAAGAGTGACGGGTCAGGCTCGCTACGGACGATGTTGGTCAGGCGATAGGTCTGATCGCCGAAACGCGGATCGCTGTGCTTCGAATAAACGACGAGCTCGAGTTCCTTCGAATACCAGCGTTCGTAGACGATCTCGATGTCGCGTTCGTTGCCGATCGTCCCGGCGGGGATGGTGGTCACGGTACGGGTCCCGGCGGCGGAGACGCCTTCGAAGTCGCGCTCGCCTAACTCTTCCGTGCGGGTTTCATATTTCGATGATGTCGACGGGAACAGTGCGGTGTAGCTGCTTCCGCCGGTGGCCGTGATGGTGGTCACCGGCGCGGTTCCCGGAGCTACTACAGTTGCGACACCGCCACCCGCGGAAGCCACCTCCGCGTAGGTTTTCGCTTCGGCCAGCTGCTGTCTAAGCTTGTTCTTCTGCTCCTCGGTCATGTTGCCGGAACTGGATAGCTTTGCTTCGAGTTCGCGTCGCTTTGCGTCGGTGAGCGGCTGGGTCGGTGTCGCGGTCACTGCGGCACGGCCGGCGATCGCGATGGGCTGGCCATCCCGGAGCTGCACGACCCGGGCGGTCCTGTCGTCGGTGTTGAGCATGACACGGTGGCCGATGACGGGATCGAGGATCGAAACGCCCTGCCCGAAGCCGTAGTAGGTGCCGAGCACGCCGCCCGAACCGCCGGGCAGCTCCCGCCGGAAGCGGCCCTCGCTGTTGCGGTAAAGCTTGCTGGTGGAGCTGCGGACGATGCGGTTGCCGTCCGACAGCACCTGGACGCTTTCGCTGACCGCCTCGGCCGAGAAGGGCGAATTTTTCACCAGCTTCTCATTGCCGGCAGCGATCTCGGCGATCACCTTTCCCTCCTGCTGTGCGTACACTTGGACGCCGCAGAGGATGAATAAGAGAATCAACACTGATAGCACTTTCATTTTTTTCAACACCTCAAGCTTGACCGCAGGGGCGGCCGGGCCGATTTATTCGCCCATCGGGGCGATCTGGGATCTGGAAATTCTGTCTGTTGCAAGCCGCTTGCAATGGAGCTGTGTTGCCCGTCGTTCCGAGAGTCGTCCGTCGCCTTTCGTGCTACGCACTCACGCGGGCGGGACCCCCACGACTCCAGTCAGTCACTCGACCAGGCGGATAGCTCGGGTTACGCCGTCGGGGCCGATGACAAGGTCGGCCTTCACGGTCGGGGATTCGTTCTCGAGAGGGACGTTTATGCCCATCGCGAAAAGCGTCGCACGCGAGACATCGACGCGGATCACGCGTCCGCCGCGGGTCAGTTCGCCGTTATCTCCGGCGTAAGTGACCGGGTAAAACTCGGTCTCCGTGGTCTCATTCAAACTAGCTCTCTGCGGCCGTGTCTGAGCGGACGGACGGGACTGCCGGTAGATCGTCCTTTCGGGAGCCGGCCGTTCGGTAACTTCGGGTTCAGTGATGATCCTGTCCTGGGCAGGTGCCGGGGCAATATCATGCTTCACCGGCTGGGCCGGGGCATTGGACCGTGCCGCTTCAGGCTGAATAGCCGGGGCTGGCACTTCACGAAGCGAGATATCATCCGATCGCACCTGCAGATAAAGTCCCAAAACGCCAACGCACAGCACCGCGGCGAGAGCTCCGCCCAGGCCAAGTTCATGGCGACGCACGAAGCGGGCGAAACTGAACGGTTCGGCCCCGATCGGTGCCGGTGACGCCTTCACCCTTGCAAGGACGCCGGAAAACAGGTCTTCGCGGGCGGCGATCTTCTCGATCTCCGACTCGCGAAGCGCACCGGCGGCGAACAGTTCGCGGCCGATGTTTTCCAGCTTTTTCTTGTCCGAGCGAGTATTCCGCATGTTATGTAGAATGACGATATCCGGGACGAAACGGTTACAAATACTTTCGAAGCGTTTTTTTCAGGGAATTTCGGGCACGCCAGGCACGGATCTTCACCTTTGATTTGGACCACCCGAAAAACTCTCCGACCTCGGCGACGCTCATATCGTCCACGTAGATCATATGGAGAAGAGCGCGGTCCTCGACGTCCAGTTTTTCGAGGAGCTTGTTGGCGAGATCGCGGTTGACCAATAGCTCTTCGGGGCTGTCGCCGGTATTTTCCGCCAGGTCGAGCACGGTCAGGGCGTCACCCCCGGAAAGCTCGCATTGAAGATCCTCAGGCCTGCGCTTCTGGGTGCGGATCTGATCGAGGCAGGCGTTCGCGGCTATGCGTCCGATCCAACTCGGGAACGAGAACGAGTGTTCGCCCCGGAATTTCGCGAGTTCGACGAAAGCCTTAACGAAAGCGATCTGGATGATCTCCTCGACCTGGTCCGGGCGGCCAAAATAGCGGGCCGCGACGCGGGCGACGTGGCGTTTATGCCTGTCAAAGAGCTGCTCGAATGCAGTCTCGTCCCCATCCAGAATGAGGTCGATGAGCTGCGAGTCGGTACGCAGGGCGCGCACGGCTCCGCTAGTGACGATCTCGTCACCGGAACGGGCCGCTAATACGGACTCGTTATTCAGAGCCTCCGGGATACTGCTCATCCTCTCTATTCCAGAACTGGGGTACGACGCACCGTAACCGTAGACGCATATGAGCTTCCGGCGGTTACAGATATCCCCAGTGATAATTCCGACGAAAGGGAATACGCAACGCGGACAGGTTAAGTTCTAGCGAGATGAGGGGACTACAAGCTTACGGCGCGACTCGACGATCAGGCCGTCGCGCTTGGAGGTGACGGATATGGTGCGTTCGCCCGATCCTTCTGTGAGCGGCACTTTCGGCGTGTAGGTGACGACGTATGACGAATCGATCATCCGCGCGATGGTGGTGGTGCGGTCGAGCATTTCCTCCAGCGAGATCGGGATGCTCATCACCCCGTTCGTATCGTTAGCGAGTTTGGTTAGCTGTTCCTCGGCGGCCTCGAGGTCGGCTTTGCGTTGCCGCATCGTCTTCAGATATTTGCGGTCTGTGACGATCGTGGGGCCGATCTTCGGGGCGGTCGCCTGGTCGCGGACGCCGGGAGGAAGTTGAGCAACGACCTCCGGCGGCATCGCGGACGGCGGGGGCGTTTTGGAGATGGACTTGGTGCTCGGGTCGATGTCGGCAGCTTCCATCGTGGCGTAGCTGATCACGTGGACCGTGACGTCGGTGCCGAGCAGGCGTTGGAAGGCGTCGAACCGGGCGGAGGAGCGACCCCAGCTGTCCGTCCCATCCGTGATCAGCACCATATGCTTGTTATCGACACCGCTGCGGACAAGGAAATCGGTCCCGAGATTCACCGCATCGACGAAAGCGGAGCGCTTACCGAACTTGGCACGCCCGACGGCGTCGAGGGCTGCCTGCTTGTCGGAGGTCCATTCGAGAAGTATCTCGGGCCTGTCGGAATACTGCAGAAGAGCTACCGAATCGCCCGCGCGGAGCGAGGAAATCAGGGCTCTGGCGGTCTTTCGGGTTTGATCGAGCGTTTTGACAGATCGAAACTCCCCGCCGGTGTCCATGACCACCAGTACGTTAGCGGGGATCCGGCGGACGCTGCTGGGCTGGTGGAGTATATCGTTGTCGGTGACGACGAGGTCTTCGGCGCGGACGTCGCTGAAAAATTTGCCCTCCTCGTCGAATGCGAGGACGTTGAGTTTTACTTCTTCGGTAATGATGCGGACGTCATCGTCATCGCGCGGGGGAGGCGTGGGGGTCGGTTTTGTGCGGCGGCTCTGTGCGTGGAGCGTCATCCCCGCAACAAAAAGGAACATCAAGCTCGCCGCGAATTTGCCCGTCATTGACGCCATTGTAGCTATGATGCCATGAAGGATTGATTATTTGCTTGTAGGGTCATTAATGAGAATTGCTGACGTGACCGCAGTGCACACTCCCTACC
>JAEZJR010000189.1 GCA_023415725.1 Acidobacteriota bacterium | reverse complement strand
GAACTGCAGTCAAAACACGAAGAGATAAAAGAGAAAGTTGCCCAACTTGGGAGGTTTCTTTGACCGGCCGGGGAAGGAAAAAGAGCTTGAAAAGTTAGAGGCGCAGATCTCTGAGCCGGATTTTTGGAACGACTCGGAGAAGGCGCAGAAGGTGATGTCGGTGCGGAGCCGGCTTGAGAAGGCTTTGCAGCAGCAGGCCGATTTTGAGCGGGGCGTTTCGGACGCGGAGGTGCTGTTCGAATTCGCTGACGCGGATGAGGATTCGGCGAAGGAGCTCGAGGCTCTCATCACTAAACTCGAAAAGGACGTCACCGTGGCTGAGGTGCAATCGCTCCTGTCGGGCGAGACGGACGCGAACAACGCTATCTGCTCGCTGCAGGCGGGGGCGGGCGGGACGGACGCCCAGGACTTCTGCCAGATGCTTCTGCGGATGTACATCCGCTGGGCGGAGCGACGCGGGTTCAAGGTGGAGATCCTTGACGAGCAATCGGGGAGCGAGGCCGGGCTGAAGTCGGCGACGTTCCGCGTCGAGGGCGATTATGCCTACGGGCTGCTTGCGACGGAAGCGGGTGTTCACCGGCTCGTGCGTATCTCGCCGTTCGCCTCGGGCGGGAGCCGAGAGACGAGCTTCGCGTCGATGTTCGTCTCGCCGGAGATCGACGAGAACATCGAGGTCATCATCGAGGATAAGGACCTGCGGATCGACACCTACCGCTCATCCGGTGCCGGCGGGCAGCACGTCAACGTTACGGACAGCGCCGTGCGGATCACCCACTTGCCGACCAACATCGTGGTCACCTGCCAGAACCAGCGTTCGCAGATACAGAACCGCGCCGTCGCGATGCAGGTGCTGCGTTCGAAACTCTACGAACTTGAGCTGGAAAAACGCCGCGCCGAGACCGCCGATCTCGAAGCGAACAAGATGGACATCTCGTTCGGTTCGCAGATCCGCAACTACGTGCTGCACCCCTACCGCCTCGTTAAGGACACCCGGACCAAATTCGAAGTGACCGACGTCGACGCGGTGCTGGACGGCGAGATCGACGATTTCATCAAGGAGTTCCTGCTATTCAAAAAGACCGGGAAACCGGTGAGCGGCAACGGGAATTAAAAATTCTGTGTGTTCCGTGTTTTTCTGTGTATTCTGTGGTTGATTTTTTTAACCACAGAATACACAGAACAAGAAGAAAAGACCTGAACCACGGAAGACACGGAACGCACGGAAGAACACAGAAGTAATGAAGATCTGCCCCACTTGCAAGGAAACCTATAAGGACGACGAGTTGAATTTTTGCTTGGCGGACGGCACGACCTTGCTGCGAAGAAGGGCGGCAAGGGCGCGGCCGCGTCATCGCGGTTGAACGAGGTGGTCGCGGTCGTTCTGGTTGCGGCGGCGGTGCTGATCTTCCTATGCCTGATGACGGCGAGCCCCGAGGACCGGTCGATAATGGGGACCGGATTTTCGGCGAACGCGCCGACGCGGAACTGGATCGGCGTCGTCGGCGCGAACATCGCGGCGATACTCTTCGCGGCGATCGGGTGGACGGCATACCTGCTTCCGGCGATGATCGCGTTCATCGCATGGCGGGTTTACCAGGCGGCCCAGCTGAGGCTGCGTCCGTCGCGGTCGATCGGGTACCTGCTTTTCCTGCTTTCGATCTCAGGGCTTCTTTATATGATCCAGCCGTCGTACGGCGGCGTGCTCGGCGGGGCGTTTCCGTATCTTTCAGCAAAGTTGATCGGCACGACGGGGACGGCGATCGTGCTGCTGGCGTTCTTCACGGTGGCAGTGCTTCTGATCACGAATTTCTCGTTCAACTGGGTCTTCGGGCATGTTGACGTTGCGAAGAGCAACTTCAAGATCCACGTCGAGGAGTGGCTGGAAAAACGCCGCCAGGCGAAGGCGGCACAGCTCGCCCTCGATGCCGAACAGGGCCCGAAGAGCCGGCGCACGCGCGGCAAGTCGGTAGCCGGCTCGCCGACCATCGCGATCCCTGATGCGCCGAGCGTTAACGGCCGCGGCCGTAAGAAGAAAGACACCGGTGACATCGCGGTCCCTGTGAACACCACACAGCTCGAACCGGTCGGCGAAACGCAGCTCGACATCGCGGCGGAGGAGGAGTTCATCCCGCCGACGATCGCCGTCGATCCGAGTGTTTCTGCATCGAGGGAAGCGAGCGGACCGCTGGGTGAGATCCCGATCACGCCGACCAAGCATACCGGCGAACTCGATGGGGATTTCGATGAGCCCGTAGTTTTCGAAGAGGAAGCGGACGAACCGGTCATGATGGCCCAGGCGGCCAATTACGAGGGCTACGTATTGCCGAGCTCGCAGCTCCTCCATCCGCCTGCACCGAAAATAGAGCATAAGGACAAGGAACTTCTCGCGGTCGCCGAATCGCTCGCCGAAAAGACGAAGGAGTTCAACGTCGCAGGGAAGGTGGTCAACATCTGCCCCGGGCCGGTCGTGACGACCTACGAATTCAAACCCGATCCGGGCGTGAAGTATTCCCGTGTGACCGGCCTGGTCGATGACCTCTGCCTTGCTCTTCGTGCCGAGTCGATCCGCATCGACCGTATTCCCGGAAAGGCTTTCGTCGGGATCGAGGTGCCGAATGAGCGTCGCGAGACGATCGTGCTGCGCGAGGTGATCGAATCGAAGAAGTTCAAGGATTCCGAAGGGCTGCTGACGATAGCACTCGGCAAGACCATCGACGGGCTCAACTACGTCGCGGACCTCGCGAAGATGCCGCACTTGCTGATCGCGGGTGCGACCGGTGCGGGTAAATCCGTCGGTGTGAACTCGCTCGTGATGTCGATCCTCTTTAAGGCGAGGCCGGACCAGGTGAAATTCATCATGGTCGACCCGAAGCGGCTCGAACTCGGGCTTTACGCCGACATCCCGCACCTCGCCACGCCGATCATCACCGACCCGAAACGAGCTGCTATCTCGCTCAAATGGGCAGTGACCGAGATGGAGCGGCGGTACAAGGACCTCGCGGGTTGGGGCGTGCGAAACATCGACGGGTACAACGCCGAGGTTACGCGTCGGAACTCGATCGAGCAGTACGATGAGGAGACCGGCGAACCGCACCGCACGCTGCCGTACATCGTGATCATCATCGACGAGCTTGCGGACCTGATGATGGTTTCTGGCAAGGAGGTCGAAGAATCGATCACGCGGCTCGCTCAGATGGCCCGTGCGGTGGGCATCCACCTCGTTCTCGCGACACAGAGGCCGTCGGTGGACGTGATCACCGGCTTGATCAAAGCGAACTTCCCGGCGCGTATTTCTTACCGCGTTTCGTCGAAGGTTGACTCGCGGACGATCATCGACGCGAACGGCGCGGAAGGTTTGTTGGGCAAGGGCGACATGCTCTTCCTGCCGCCGGCAAGCTCGCAGGTGGTTCGCATTCACGGCGCTTACGTGGACGAGGTGGAGATCGGCAAAACGGTCGCTGAAGTAAAGCGGCAGGGAAGACCGGAGTACGACACGACGATCACGAAATCCGACGAGGAACTCGACGACTCGGGCGATCTGCCGGGCCGCCGCGACCCGCTTTTCTGGGACGCGCTGAAATGCGTCGTTTCGGCTAAGCGCGGATCAACATCGCTGCTCCAACGCCACCTGCGAATCGGTTACGGCCGTGCCGCCGCCATCCTCGATGCGATGGTCAAAGAAGGCTACATCGGCGACATGGACGGCTCCACCCGCGCAAGGCCAGTGCTTCAGAAGGCATATGAAGATCTGGCGGATGTGCAGGAGATGAATTCCTAGCTGTAAGGCCCGCCTCCTTTCCTCGGCTTGCTTCCGTGTGTTCCGTGTCTTCCGTGGCTCATTTTCTTTCTCTTGTTCCTCTTCTTCCTCTTGTTCTTCTTATTCCGTGGTTAAAAAAATGAACCACAGAACAAGAAGAACAAGTGGAATAAATCTGATTAAGAAGAACAAATCTGATCAAGCGGGAACCACGGAAGACACGGAAAGCACGGAAAAAGAAAGAAGAGAAAAGAGAGGAAAAGAAAAGAACCTCCTGGGGCGTTACCTCACAAATGAAGATAGTTCGATCGACGTACCGTCGGTGATGATGGTGATCGTACCCGTTTGGCCGGTGGTTAGTACGGTAGATGATGTGGCTCTCCATCGCTCGAGGACCTCGGGGTGTGGATGGCCGAACATCGAGCGACGGCCGACGGGGATGATGGCGATCTGAGGATGAACCACGTTGACGAATGCGACTGTCGAGGAAGTTCGGCTGCCGTGATGCGGCACCTTGATAACGTCGGCGGTGAGATTCGCTCCGGCGGCAAGCAGTGCAGCTTCGGTTTCTTTTTCGATATCGCCGGTAAAGAGGAATTCGCTCTCACCGAATATTAATCGGAGCACAAGCGAAGCATTGTTGTCCGAGCCGGTTTGCTCCGTCGAGCGTACCGGCCAGAGCGTTTCGATCTTCGTCCCTTCTATCTCGAATTCGTCGCCGCGGCCGACCTGCACGACCGGTACCGAATAGCGTTTCGCTGCCGCGAGCAGTTCGTCGAGTTCCGATCCGCCTTTCGGCAGAGCCCCGACCCATATCTCGCCGACGCTGAAATTCCTGACAACATCCGCAAGCCCCTGAGCATGGTCGGCATCCGCGTGCGTGACTACGAGGCGGTCGATCCGTGACAGGCCTTTCTCCCAGAGGAACTCCGACACGACCATTTCGCCGATGCGGGGAGCGTCCGGTTCGAAGGGGCGGTCTTCGTCGTCATCGTTCGTGAACGTAACCCGGCCGCCACCGTCGATCAGCATGGTGCCGCCGTCCGGGAAAGTGATGAATGCCGAGTCGCCCTGGCCGACGTCGAGGAACTCAACGTGGAGTCGCCCATTCGGAGCGGACGCACTCATGGGATGGAAGATCATCACAGAAGAGATCAGCCCCAAAAGTGCGAGGCACGCCGCCGTTCCGAAAAACATCGGGCCCCGGCGACGTATAAGCGAGAACACATCCCACCGGTATGCAGCGAAAGCGAGCAAGGTCAACGGGACGAAGTGGAGCAAATAGACCGCCCGCATCGGTCCCGAATAGATCGGCACGCGGAAACTCGCCCAGTCGAGCTCGACGAAAAGCCCGGGGAGGGCGATCAGCAGCCAGTTCAGAAAATTGGTGATCGCGGCGAACGGCAGCGCAAGCGAATCACCTAATAAGCCGAACAACACCGCAAAGATAGCGGCGAAGCTTTCGATCGCGATGACGACGCCCACCCAGAGGTTCAGCAAGATCGAGATCGGCGAGACGCGATGGAAGTAATGAATGGAAAGGGGCAGCATCCAGACCTGCACGATCAGTGAAACGAGCAGCCCCTCGAAAATGTATGCGATCACTCGACGAACGCCGTCCGTGATGCGGTTCGCAAACAGCGGACTTTTGAATATGCGCGCGGAGAAGATCTGCCGGCCTTGCTCGATCTCCCACACATGCGGCCGCCAGTAGAGCGTTTCGCAGAAGCGGCGTAGCCATGCGGGCACGTTCGGCGGGAACGGTGTCGTAGCGTCGGGCATCCATGAGCCGATCGATCGAAGTTTCTCGACCAGCGGGAAGGCCATCCCAACGATCGAAGCGACGCTGACGACGGTGAGCTGGAACGACGGGTTGAACAGGTCGGCCGGCTGCCACGCGAGCAATATCAGGCAACAAAGCCCGAGCGTGTTGAGCAACGACGAATCGCGGTAGATCGCCCGAGCGAGCAGGAATGCCGTGAACATCAAGCTGGCTCGCACCACGGGCACCTCCGCCCCGACCGCGAAGGTGTAGAGCCAGAGCGTGGTGCCCGCGATGGCGAGGTGCCACCTCCGGTCGCGGGTGAATCGCCCGACGAGCCAAAGCAATATCCCGCCGATGAATGTGATGTGCAGGCCGGAAATGACGAGTACGTGAAAGGTGCCGCCGTCGCGGAAGATGTCGGCGGTTTCCTTATCGAGGAAATATTTATCGCCGAGCAGGGAAGCGATCATCACGCCCGCCGCCTGCGGCGACAGGCGTGCGCGAAATTCGTCGATCAGCCATTGCCGTTGTTCGTAAACCAGGTCGAGCGTCGAGCAGAGCACGGGCCGATCGACCACCTCGATCATCAGCGGGCTTTTTATAGTGCAAGTGGCGTCGATGCCCTGCTGGTCGAGTACCCGCCGACGCGGCGTGACGCTGGGGTTTAGGAACTGATCCTCACGCATCAATTCGCAGGCGGTGCGGATGCGCGTGCCGGAGGAAAGCTCGAGCGAATGGAGGTCGGCGAATTGAGCGGGTTCGGAAAGCGGGAGGAACAGACGGATGTTGCCGGTAACGGTAGTTTCGACTCCTGTATGCGTCAGAGACTCTGATCGGAGCCGGATGATCGCTCCGTCAAATGCAGGTTCAGGTGCTCCCGCTAATGTGCCGTCGAACTCGACCGGAGTGCCGGAAGCGATCCGGCCTTCGTCGTAGATGCGTTTGATCCGGTGGTCCGGCGTTGCGGCGATCTCGAATTGATAACAAAAGGCCCCGAGGCTTAGAAAGACGGCAAGCAGCAGATACGACGCGGAATCACGTTCTTTTAATGCGTAAGCCGCGATAGTGCATGCTGCAGCGATCCCGCCAGAGATCGCGAAATGCATTTCCCTAAAACCGGCGAGGGCGATCCCGGTCGCGAACGCCGAGGCCAACCAGAGCAGCGGCTGGCGGGTATATGCGGCGCGGGCTTGTGTTGGCCGAGGGTTCATTCGACTCGCACCAGCGGGCGGATCTTGCGGAATCGTTTGTCGCTGATCCCCTGGATGAGCATCAGGTGCTCGGCGCGGCGGAACGGGCCGTAGGTTTCGCGATGAGCGATTATCTTTTTTGCTATCGATTCGCCGACGTGCGGGATCTTTTGCAGTTCGTCCATTGAAGCGGTGTTGATATTGACGGCGTAGGAGGGTGGAGGTTGAGTCGGGCCGGACGCGGAGGCCTGTCGCCGAGTGCAAGCGACACCGAAAACTGTTGAAAATATTAGGATTAGGGGGACGATGCGGCGGAACATCGAGTGGAAGTTTGCTTCAAAAATCGCCCGAATGCAAATGAAAAGCCCGGTGGTCTTTCTTTCAAAACCGTCCGGGCGTTCCTTCAGTTGTCCTGGTATGTTGAGAATTTAACCCAAATTTCCCGGGCTGTCAACAGTTTTTTAAAGTATTACATGAGAAAACATTGTTTAATTGCACGGCGCATTGGCGCTTGGAGGCGTAAACCCTTTATTTTTAAGCACTTGCTTTACTTCTGAGCCAAAATGGCGCATGAAATCAGTGCTTGAAATGCCGAATCCCGGTAAATACCATCACCATCCCGTGCTCATCCGCCGCGGCGATCGATTCATCATCTTTTACCGATCCGCCGGGCTGGATGATCGCCAAAATGCCCATTTTCGCTGCTTCATCCACGTTGTCGCGGAACGGGAAGAACGCGTCGGAGGCGAGTGCGGCCCACTGGATCGGAAGTGAAAAACGCTCAGCCCGCATCGCCGCGATGCGGACGGAATCGACGCGGTTCATCTGGCCTGAGCCGACCCCGATCGTCTGGTGCTCGTTAGCGATCACGATCGCGTTGGATTTAACGTGTTTGCAAACCCGCCAGGCCATCAGCAACGCACGCAGGTCGGCCTCGGTCGGCTGTTTCTTGCTTACGACCTTGAGTTCGCTTTCGGAGACCTTGTAAAGGTCCTGCTCCTGAACGAGGAAACCGCCGGAGATCTGTTTGTATTCGATCGCGCTCCGCTGATCGTTGCTCGTCGGCTTTACCTTTAAGACGCGAAGATTCTTTTTCGACTTGAAGATCTCGAGAGCTTCTTCGTCGTATTCGGGGGCGACGATGACTTCCGAGAATACCTCAATGACGGACTTCGCGACTTCCGCATCGACGGGGCGATTGAACGCGACGATGCCGCCGAAGGCAGAGACCGGATCGGTGGAGAGTGCTCGGCGGTAGGCTTCCTCATTCGATTCGCCTACGCCGACGCCGGACGGGTTCGTGTGCTTGATGATGGTGACGGCGCGTTCGTCAAAATCCTGAACGAGGTTCCACGCAGCTTCGGCGTCGACGTAGTTGTTGAACGACATCTCCTTGCCGTGAAGTTGCTCGGCACCGGCAATGCCACCCTTATCGCCGGTGGAGTAGATCGCGGCTTTCTGGTGCGGGTTCTCGCCGTAGCGGAGGTCGGTGACTTTGACCAGATCTAGCGCGATCTCGTCATCGAGCTGCCCGTCGCCAGCGTCGTTCAAGTCTCCTTCATACGAATCCTCAGGCTCGAAGAACATCAGGTTACCAAGCGGATTGAGCGGCTCGAGGAATTCGAGGTCTTCTTCGGAAAGCTGCTTGGCAAGGTAAGATGAGATTGCCAGGTCGTAGCTTGCGGTGCGGGTGTAGGCGAGTGCTGCGAGCCGTTGGCGGGTCTGCATCGAGAGTTGGGCGTCATTCGCCTTGAGTTCTTCGATGATCCCGTCGTAGAGCCGCGGGTCGGTGACGACGGCGACGCTTCGCCAGTTTTTCGATGCGGATCGGATCATCGCCGGGCCGCCGATGTCGATGTTCTCGACCGCCTCTTCGAGCGAGACGCCGTCCTTCGCTACGGTTTGCTCGAACGGGTAAAGGTTGATGACGACCAGGTCGATCGGTTCGATACCGTGCTCGCGCATCGAAGCGACGTGCTCTTCGTTATCCCGCAGGGCGAGAAATGCGCCATGGATCTTCGGGTGGAGCGTCTTAACGCGGCCGTCCATCATCTCGGGGAAGCCGGTGACAGCGGAAACGTCGGTAACATCTAGGCCCGCTTCGCGCAGGGCTTTGGCGGTGCCGCCGGTGGAGATGATCTGCACGCCGAGAGCGGCGAGCTCCCGGGCGAACTCGACAGCTCCGGTCTTATCGGAAAGGCTTATGAGTGCACGTTCGATCTTTTTGAGGTCGTTCATAAAAACAAAAAGGCGGCCTCGCATCGGGCCGCCAAGTTTGATTATCGTACAAAGGAGCTCGAATCGCGAAATCGCCTAAAAAAAGAACCGCCCGAGGAAAAGCAAACTCAGGACGAAGGCGACCGCGTAAATCACTATTTTGATGAGACTCATTTTATGACTATCCTGAACGCCTGGGTGAAACCAAACTGACCGAAACGCCATTTTAGTTCTGAAAAACGCCTGATGTCAAAAACGCGCCAAACATCATATATCAGAATTCTGTTATTGCTGCTGGCTTTACAAATCTTTACAGAAGTCCGCGCTCAAGGCCTTTCGGTAACGATCACGGTAGATCGTGAACGACGAGCGGCACATATTGAGGGAGAGTTCGCGGAGGGATATCAGCCGGCGACCGACCGGATCGTCACATTTCGAAGTCAGGTGATCGGGGACGGAACTTTGGCGGAACGTATCTCGTCGCTTCAATTCTCCACAGCAGACGGGGTACGCCTGCCCTCGTTACCTATGCGCCCGGGCGAATTCGTTGTGCAGCCCGGCTATGCGAAATGGCGGTACTCGGTGAGTCTAGGGAATCGCCCGAACCGCGCCGCCGCGCACGCCTCATGGATGTCGGACGATGCCGCCGTTTTGATGCTTGATGACCTCTTGCCCATTTTCGGGGGTAACAGGCGGCAGCTAAAGACCGAGGTTTCACTGCGATCGCCCGATGGATGGCGAGCTATGACTTCCGCTCCATCGACAGGTAATGGCCGATTCAGCTTCTCCAACACGGAAGGAGCGGTGATCTTTGCGGGAAGGAACTTTCGTGAAATTCCGGTGCGAGCGAAAGGTGGGAAAACTGCTCTTATCATTGACGGGGAATGGCACTTCACCGATGCCGAAGCGGCCGCAATGGCGGGAGAAATATACGACGCCTATACGCGAAAGCTGGGGACGCTGCCAACAGAAAGTTCAGTATTCGCACTGCTAAAATTCCCGGTTGCCGAAAATCCGGGCGTGTGGGAGGCTGAAACTCGCGGAAGCACCGTGACGATCGTTTCGTCAGATACGCATTTCAAGACGCAGTCCCAGCAGCGACTTCACGAGCAGTTCAGGCACGAGATCTTTCACCTTTGGTTCCCGAATGCCTCGAACCTGACCGGAGACTACAGGTGGTTTTATGAGGGTTTTGCGCTGTACGAATCACTCAAACTCGGTGTTGAATTGAAACGTATCAGATTCGACGACCTCCTCGATACGCTTTCACGTGCTTACACTATCGACAGGAATTCGCGGCCTGTCGGGCCATTTTCAGATTCGGTCAATACAGATCCTACGCTCCTGTACGCACGCGGGATGCTTATCGCGTTCATGACCGATCTAAAGACGATACGGTCGAGCGGCGGGAAGCGGGATTCGACGGAGCTGCTGAAGGAGTTATTTGCTAGGCACAAAGGTTCTGCGGCAAGCATCGAAGCGAATGTGGCGTTGCAGGGTATCATCGGTTCGGATGCTTTCGAGAAATTTGTATTGGAGGCCCAGCCGATCGATTGGACAAACGAAGTGACCTCGGCGGGGTTCGAGTCGTCCCTGACCAGGCGCACATTCCAGCTTCGGGTGACGCCGAATCCGGACGGCCGTCAAAGGGCAATACTCAAGAGTTTAGGCTATAATTGACCGCGCGGTGCGCATTGGCCAGAAGTGAAGAATTACCAAATAAAAATAGCATTCATAACGGTTTTCGTGCTGTTTTCCCAGACGTCGTGCACTTGGCTGGACGCGGCGATGAACAACTTCACGGGGATCGTGGGCTTGTCGGACACGGCGACCGTGATCTCAAAGACGGCACAGATCCGCACGTCGTACGCGGTCGTCGCGGCCGACCTGCTGGAGGTGAAGCGTGGTGAGAAGCTCGACGTTTTCGACCAGGTCGAATTCGAGAAGGTGCTTTGGTACCGCGTG
>JAEZJR010000125.1 GCA_023415725.1 Acidobacteriota bacterium | reverse complement strand
TTGTCATTTCCTGTCCTATATACCATCCAAATAAATACCTACCGAGAGCGTGCCGCCAAAACGGCACGCTTTCATTCTTTTTGAGGGTGTTGTGCCACAGAGGCACAGGATCATTGTTGGAAATTTTACTTACTTCTCGTGAAGCGGGTCCTTAACTTATTCGCCTGTTCGAAATACAGTTTATCGGTATGTTTACCCTCTGGTTGCTCTGCGGCTAGATATTCTGCAATACGATCGCAGAATTCTTTGAACCGAATCCGATGCAGTTGCAGAGAGCGGTTTTGATTTCCTGCCTTCGCGCCGTGTTCGCTACGTAGTCCAGATCGCAAGCTTCGTCGGGCTCATCCAGGTTGATCGTGGGGGCGATGATGCCTTTTTTTAGTGCAAGCAATGCCGCGCCGATCCCTGCGGCACCGGCCGCGCCTTGCGGGTGGCCGATCTGAGATTTTGTCGCGGACATCGGCATCTCGCGAGCGTGGTCGCCGAAGGCGAGTTTCACCGCCTGAGTTTCGATGCGATCGTTGAGTTGGGTCGAGGTGCCGTGTAGGTTGACGTAGTCGATATCTTCCGGCGAGATGTGCGCATCCTGCATTGCCAGGGTCATCGCCCGGGCAGGCTCGACGCCGTTCTCCTCAAGCCGAACGCGGTGGTACGCGTCGCAGGTGACGCCGTAACCCACGACCTCAGCGTATATCTCGGCACCGCGCGCATTCGCGCTCTCGAGAGTTTCCAACACGTACACCCAAGAACCCTCCCCTAGTACGATGCCCGATCTATCTTTCGAGAACGGCCGCGAAGCGCGGTGCGGCTCTTCGTTCCATTCCTTGGTGACGACGGTCATTACCTCGAACCCGCGCAAAATACCCGGCGCGATCGGGGAATCGACCCCGCCGGCGAGCATCATTTCCTGTTTGCCTAATGCTATATGTTGTGCGGCGTAAAAGATCGCGTCGGTGGATGATGTGCACCCGGTCGAGATCACGTGAGAGAGCCCGTGCAGCCCGAACACCATCGAAAGCTCCGACGACAGCCCGCCGTGCGTGGATGAAGGGATCGTGTAGATGCTCCCCTTGCGTTCGTTCCCCGAAAACCAGAAGCCGAATTGCTTCTCGGTGAACGCCAGCCCGCCGCCTCCGGTGCCGATCACCACGCCGAACGAGCGACGTTCCTCAAGAGGCATTTCATTTGGATCAAGGCCAGCGTCTTTTACGGCTTCTCGGGCTGCGGCCAATGCGAGAGGCACGGTCCGGGGAACGTGCCTCCGGTCCTGGTAGTCGATCTCGGCTTCCCAGTCGAATTCCGGGATCTCCGCCGCGACCTGCACCTGAAAATCCGAAGGGTCGAACGAGGTTATCCGCTTCACGCCGCTGCGGCCCGCCGCGAGCGAGTCCCAGTAAGCTTCACGCCCGATGCCGATCGGCGTGACGCAACCGAAACCCGTGATAACGACCCGCCTTGGCCCCGAAAACCCGTTGAACATAAAAGGTATGCTTCGAGGTTACCACACGCAAGAGTTACGCGTTTACGCGTGAGCGATCGTGGCCACGATATTCGGTACCGGTGATCCTTCATCGTGGCTGAGGTCTTCACGACTGAAGGCGTAACTCTTACCTGTATTGCAGCCACGCATCGAAGACGTAGCCGGTTTCGCCCTGATAGGTGACCATGCACCAGCGGCCCTTTCGTCCGGCGACGGTGGTTTGCTGCTTTTCACAGTTCTCCAGGTTCACGACAGCGCCGTGCGGGATCTTCGCGAGCAATGTTCCATTTTCAACGTCCGGTTCGTCGCGTAGAGCTAAGAATCCGTCGCCTGGCGAATTGACGCGCGCGGTCGGACGGCCATCCGTCGCGTCCCCGTTGCTCGGCGGCGCGCCGGACTTGTTCGCAACCGATTGCAGCTCCTTTTCGAGCCTTTTCACAAGGTTCGCCATCTCCTCTTCCAGGCGTTTCTGATCGTCGTCTGCTTCAGGAGTTTCAGATGGCGTGACAGAAGGCCTGGGCGTCGATGTCGGGGTCGGGCTGTTTTGGACGACGGTCTTGGGATCGCCGCCGGAATTCATGTAAAAGAGCACACCCGCACCACCCGCGACCAAGAGTCCGAGAAAACCCAGCACCAGCAGTGCGATCAGCACTTTTACGACGGGGAAGCCGCTTTTCTTCGGCGGCTGTGCACTATTTACTGCAGCGCCGCCTCCCGGCCGTACGACCGTTTCCTCTTCGCCGACCTCCCCGAGCGGTGTCCCGTCGGCGAGGCAGAATTTGAGCGTGTCGTCGGTGTATGTGGTGCGGCACTTGGGGCACTGCTTCATAAGTTGTCAGTTATATTCGACAAAAGGCCATGCGGGCAAATTAACAAGGCGGCCGCTCCTCTTTTCAGAGCGTGCCGCCTAAGTCAGATGCGATGCATTTACGCCGCCGCTTCGCTCGCAGAACCAAAGCTCGCGAGGGCGTCCGCTTCGTTGTCATATACGTCGAACACGGTGTAAAGCTTCGTGATGTGGATCAGCTCGATGAACCGGTCCGAAAGGTTCATAAGCTTCATCGCTCCGCCGTTGCGCTCGGCCGAGGCGTAACCGGCGACCAATTCGCCCAGCCCGCTCGAATCGATAACCTTCACGTCCGCGAGGTTGAGGAGTAGGTTCTTGTTCCCGTCATCGATCATCTTCTTGATCGCTTCATGCAGGGCACGGTTCGATTCGCCGAGGGCGATCTTGCCGGAGAGATCGACGATCGTGACGTCGCCGCTGTTTCGTGTCGAGATGTTGAGGTCGCTCATTGTTCTTGTTCCTCTGATGGATTTCTACCTTGATAAGCTGGATAGCTTAAAAATCTTTCATTTTCGGGAGTGCCTAATCTTACGCCCCATCGCCCGCAAATACAATCACTTTCCCCGCAAAAAAGAAAAGCGTCCGGCCATAGACCGAACGCTTTTCGCACCGCGATTGTTCGCGCAATTTGTTAGATGCTCCCCAACAGGTTGCCAGCGAGCAGGCTGATCAGGTCGGGCTGGCTGTCGTAGTACGGCATGTACTCGTCCTGACGTGCCATCATCGCGTCGCGGTAACCCGCTTCGTAACCCTCGCTGAAGATGCGGCGGTTCTCTGCGATGTTGAGCGAATAGGTGTCGTAGTACGAGGAGTTCACAGCATACGGATCGTAGTAGTAATCCTGGTCACCGTACCCCGCATCGCGCATGAGCTGCCCATTCAGATAACCCTGGTCGTACCCCTGCACGAGGAACCCGCTTAATAGCTCACCCACAAAGCTGTTGCCCGTCAGCTCGCCGATGATGTCGCCAAGCCCATTGCCCCCGCCGTAACCGTACGGATCGCCGTAGTAACCGTTCCCGTTATCGTAATACCCGTAATCGTTTCCGTAATTCGCATACGACGGGTAATAGTTGGCGTAGCCGTACGGATAACCGGAATCGTTGTACGACGGATAGTATCCCGAGTAATACGGCTGCTGGTAATACACCTGCCCGTATTGCGGCACGTAGTAGGTCACCGCCGGGACGTACCCGTAATACGGATCGTACGGGATGCCGTAGTACGCGTAATTGATCGGCGCACCGTAGTAGTCCTCAACGTCGTAGTAGCTATCGTAATCGTCGTAATAGCCGTACGGGTCCGAATAAGAATAGACCGTTTCGTACAGCGGCGTGTACGAGTAATCGTTGAAGATCCGGTTGTAGATCGCGTTGCGGACCACACGATCCTGGAACCAATTGTACCGGTCATAGCGGTCGTCATCGTAGTAGTAACCGCCGTAGTAATCGTCGTAACGTCCTGCTTTACGCTCGGCGTTCCGGCGATGCACCTGGGCACTGCGATACTGGCCGTAGTTCTTGTAACCGCCGAACCAGTTGTCGCCTCCGCCCCAATTGCGGCCATCGCGCCAGTTCCGGAAGACGCCCCCGTTGTCACGGTCGCGATCGTAACGGTTCCACCGGTCACCGCGATCGTAGCGCTCACGCCGGTCGCCGCCGTCGTAGTCCCTCACCTCGACGTCCCGCTTGCGCCCCATCCATTGCGGCGAATCGTTCCTGTCACGACGCTCGAAGCGCTCACGCCGTTCGATCTGCCTGTTGTCGCGAACACCGCCCCAGATACCTCTATCGTTATTGCGCTGCGGACGCTCGATATTTCTTTGGAAGACGCGCTGCTGACGCTCGGCCTGCCGGTTCTCACGGCCCTGCCACTGTCGTTGCTGCTGCATCTGTTCTCGGCGGGCTTCACGCTCGGCTCGCTGCTGCTGCCCTCGGTTCTGCTGCTGGATGCGCATTTGCTGCATCTGCTGTTGGCGTGCTGCCCGTTCGGCTCTCTGCTGCTGGCCGCGGTTCTGTTGTGCTTGCCACGCCTGACGCTGCTGTGCCTGCTGAGCGGCCTGCTGCCGTCGGGCGTTCATCTCGTTCATTCGCTGCTGCCGACGGGCATTATCTTCATTTCCTCGCTGCTGCCGACGAGCTTCATTCTGCTCGCGCATTTGCTGCATCATCTGCTGGCGCTGCTGGCCGCGATCCTGCTGTTGAGGCCGTTGCCTTTCGGCTCGGTTGCCGCCACCGCCGCCCCAATTCCCGCGTTGCGGAGGTCCGGCTTGGCGCATCTGCCATCCTCCTCCACCGCCGCCACGGTTTCCACGCTCTTGGCGCTGGATCTGGGGCTGGCCACCACCACCTCCTCCTCCGCCACGCTGGGCCGGAGGGCCGCCTCCGTTGCCCCTTCCATTTCCACCGCCACCCCCTCGGCCTTTACCCTGGCCGAAGGCGTCCGCCTGCGCTCCGATCATGATCGCGAGCGCGGCGAACGCGGTAAAAATGAGTTTATTAAAATTGCTTCTTCGCATAACTTCCCCCAAAACTCGAAGAACTCCGTTTAGATTCAGATATCTCTTTTAGGCAAAGTGCGTTCCATTCGAGTGTTTTCAACAACTTAGCCCCGAAATCGAAAATTAAAAAATTAGTTCTCAACCGTATGGTGTAAACCGCAAACGATATGGGCCCCGATATATGCGTATCGATGTGGTACGATCGGGCCTTAACGAAACTTAAGATCGCTATGAAAATAAAGAACCTGGTGACCGCATTTCTGCTTGTCTTCTGCGCAGTTGCCGCCGCCTACGGACAGGAAGCGAAAGACAGTGCGGAGCTGACCCGCTTGCTGAACGAGTTCCTTGCTGGGGCTGGGCGCAACGATGCGGCCATCCATGACCGATTCTGGGCCGATGACCTGATCTACACGCGTTCGGCGGGTTCGCGGATCGGGAAAGCGGAGTTGATGCGCGGGGTGCGGTCAGCCCCCGCCAGAAAGGAGGGCGACCCTGTCACCGTTTACACGGCCGAGGATGTGCAGGTCCGGCAATACGGTGTTGCAGCGGTGGTGGCGTTCAAACTTGTCGGGACGACGACGAAGACAGACGGTTCGCGGGAAGTTTCGGAGTTCCTGAACACGGGCACTTTCGTTAAGCGCCGCGGAGAGTGGCGGGCGGTGGCGTGGCAGGCCACGGCGGTGCCGAAGAAGAAAGAATGAACAAAAAGGCCCTCGGAAAATTCCGAGGGCCTTCGTTCTTGTGTCGTCGGACGACGGGCTCACCAACGATTGCGGCTTCCGCCGAAATCCTTGTTGCCACGGCCGCCACCGCCGCCGTAACCGCCACCGCCGTAGCCACCACCACCGCCATTGCTGCGGCGTTCCTGCGGCTTCGCCTCATTTACCTTGAGGGTACGTCCGTTGACTTCCTTACCATCGAATTCGGCGATCGCGTTCTGGCCTTCCTCTTTGGAAGACATTTCAACGAAGC
>JAEZJR010000119.1 GCA_023415725.1 Acidobacteriota bacterium | reverse complement strand
ACGAGAGCAAGAGGAACTTCACGTCCGACCGGTTACCGGCGTTTATTAGTTGATCACGCAGCACTGCCTGAGACGGGTCGCCCTCGCCGGTGTCCCCGATGACGAGGAAGCTGAAATCTTCCGCATCGCTGACTCCCGGCGGCTCGATCGCGAAGACCTTTTCCGCCGGCACGCCCGCCTGGATCGCGGCCCGCTCGGCATCCTCGGCCATCCGCTTTCGCCAGTCATCGACGCGGCCTTTCGTTATCTCCTGGTAAACGGCCGAAGCCCAATTTTCCGAGTTGAAGTACCAGCTGAACCCCCAGATCGTGTTCACCGCCACGAGCACGGCGGTCGCCGGCAACCCGAACCGAAGCAGCCGCCAGAACGTGTAGTTCAGCGAGTACCGCATCGTGAGGAGCTCGTGCGAGAACCGCATACGGTTGACGATCCACAACCGCAGCGCACGCTCGAAAAGTGTCGGGTCCTCGTCCTTTACTTCGAGGTCACGGATCCGCCACCACGCCGCACGCTCGAAGGGGAGCGTCAGCCGCCGCCAGATCATCCTCGCCGGCAGCACGATCATTATCCCGACGAAAAGGGCGACGATCGCATCTCCCACAATTGCGGTGAACGGGGAGATCAGCTCGATGAACGACCAACGCGCGTCCGTCCGCACGAAATGGATCGCGAAGAGGATCCCCAGTATCGTTAGCGACCAATATATGTTCTGCCCGGTGACGGTCGGGTCGTTTCGCAGGATGAACTCATTGATCGTGCGGAGGGTGTCGTTAGGCTCGAGGCCGAGCCGCCAGTCGGGATGTTCGTCGAGGTTGCGCGGTTCTTCGTCGACATCCGCCCAACCGCGCTCGGGTGCGAATACGAGCGTCCACCCCTCGACGATCAGCTTCAGCCCGAGAGTGATCCCGACGGCGTAAAGCCCCAGGTTCACCGAGATGAAATACCAGATCAGCAGTGCGAGTGCGAGCGAGAATATCCCGTTCACCAGCGACCACCAACGTGCCGACCCGGACTGCTTCCGCACGCCGTAAAGCTTCACCCCGCCGTCGATCAGAAAGAACAACGCCGTCGCGACGAGCGTCCCCGACAGCACGGCCTTCGGCGAGAAGAACAGGCCCCCCGGAGATCGCCATATTCATCGAAGCGCGATTTCCACAGGGGCTGTGGAAAAAATGGTCAGCGGATCAGGCAAAAATGGTCAGCCGGTTCGAGGGATCTTGGCTGACCAATTTTCATTTTTCGAGATCCGGGTCGCAGTTGGTGGAATTGTGCGGGCGTGGTGGAGGTGGCGGCTGCCACGGACCGGTGCCGCCAGCTCGGGTTAGTGCCAACCGCACCGCCGGTCGCCACGTCCACAACCGCCCATATCGCAGCCGCACCGGGCATCCCTTTTCCCGCTTTTCACCCTACCCCCACCGCCACCCCGATGGTACTATCTATAAAAGTGACCCCCGAAGCCACAGCCGACAACACCGCGGATCTCCCAAATCCCGCCGGCATGACCACAAGCACAAAAACAGATACCGATCAAACAGTTGATGGTGCCGGAAGTCCGGCAAGGCGAACGTCGAGTATCGCTGGTATGGCGATCTGGGACCTGGGTGGCCGCTTTGCCAATTATTTCGTACTTTTCGGCACCAGCGTCATCCTTACGCGGATTCTTTCGCCTGAAGAGTTTGGCTCGGCCGCGATCGTGCTTACGGTGATCGGCCTCAGCGCGATATTCGTTGATCTCGGCTTTCGTACTGCGATCATCCAAGCGAAAGAACTTTCGCAGGAAAAGCTCTCGACCGTTTTTTACGTCAATCTGTTCGTTGCGCTTCTGCTGGTAGGAGTGTGTTTTGCCGCTTCAGGGTCGGTCGAGAGTTTTTACGAGGTGGAGGGACTTGCCGCCTACATCAATGCGGCATCGGCGATGTTCGCCATTAACGGTGTCGCACTCGTTCCGGGCGGTCTGCTTCAACGCGATCTTCAGCTCAAATCTATCTCGATCATAAACACGGTCGCCGCGATGGTTTCCGCAGCGATTGCGATCGGAATGGCGGTCAGCGGGTACAAGGTGTGGGCTTTGATCGTTCCGCAACTCGTGGCGGCAGCCGTTATCGCATCAGGGTACTTTTATAAGAGCAGGTGGTTGCCATCGGTAAAATTTCGTTTGGCGTCGATTGCTGAGATGTGGCGATTCGGCGTGAGAATGTTCGCATCGGGGGTTGCGGACACCGTGTTTACTCGCCTCGATGTGTTCATCATCGGCAAAATGTTTCCACTGCAGACGCTTGGCTACTACAATCGGGCACAATCGCTCGACGTCTTCGTGAGGGGGATTTCGGCCAGTACGACTACGTCGATCGCCTTCCCTGTGATCGCGAGGATGGGAGATGATGACGAAGCTGTACGCTCATTCTATCTTCGATGCCTGAACATGATTGCTTTCCTTTCGTTCCTGCTAACGGGCGTTTTGTTTCTTACGTGTTTCGATATCTTTGTAATTCTTTATACAGAGAAATGGGAGACGGCCGCGTATTATTTCCGACTGATGGCCGTGGTTGGGTTCGTCTACCCGCTGAGCGCGTTGATGGTGAACCTGGTTGCGGCCCGCGGGCGGTCGGACAAGTTCCTCAAATTGGAATTGCTGAAAAAGGCGGTCCTGATCCCGACTTATGTTACGTTCGTTTTCGGCGGCATATACCTATTTCTGGCGGCCCTTGCCGTAGCGTATCTAATATCACTTGGGTTGAACGCCTATTTCGTGAAAAATGAGATCGGGACTTCGCTATCGGCGCAATTTTCCAATATCATCGGTTACGCGGCAGCAGCGGTGGGCAGTTCCGCGGTCGTTTATGTGATCGGGCTCGCATTTGAGAACATATATATACATTTAGCGGTTTCGACGTTGCTGTTCGCGGCCGTTTATTTTGCCTGCTGTTACGCATTCCGGCTCGCGGGCTTTTTCGAAATATTCGATCGGGCAGTGCAGATCTACAATGATAAACGTCACGCAAACGTATCTTCCGCCGCTTGAGGAATACGTTGGTTATCTGGAGCGAATTTGGGAGTCGAAGTGGGTCACCAATCGCGGGGAACTCGTCCGTGAACTTGAGCAGAAACTCGAAGTCTATTTAGGCGTCCAGGGGTTGCTGCTGGTCAATAACGGAACGATCGCTCTGCAGATCGCGATCAAGGCACTCGGCCTGACGGGGGAGATCATTACCACGCCGTTCTCTTATGTGGCGACGGTCAGCAGCATCGTGTGGGAGAACTGCACTCCGGTTTTCGTCGATATCGATCCGGACCATCTCACGATCGACGAGAACAAGATCGAGGACGCTATAACTGAGAAGACCTCTGCGATACTCGCCACGCATGTTTACGGGAACCCGTGTAATGTCGAGGCGATCGAAGAGATCGCACGGCGTCGGGGCCTCAAAGTGATCTACGACGCCGCACATTGCTTCGGGGTGGAGTATAAGGGCGAATCGATACTGAACTGGGGTGACGTTTCTACGTTGAGCTTGCACGCGACGAAGCTGTTCCACACCGGCGAGGGGGGCGCAATAGTTTGTCGGGACGAGGAAGCAGCAGGTCGTATTTTCTACCATCACAACTTCGGACACAACGGTCCGGAAGAGTTCTTCGGACTTGGCGTGAACGGGAAGTTGTCGGAACTGAACGCGGCCATGGGACTCGCTGTACTGCCGCATATGGGCGAAATTTTGGATAAGCGAAAAACCGTTTGCGACACTTACGACGCTGCGATTCGTCTCCAGGGATTAAAGGCCATCAAACTTCGCGAAGGGACAGACTGGAACTTCTCCTACTACCCGGTGATCTTCCCCAGCGAAGAAGCGATGCTGGACGCGAAACGCTTATTGAACGAGAGCGGTATATTTCCCAGACGATACTTCTATCCCTCGCTCAATACATTGCCGTATTTGCAGAAAAACCAAATGCCGGTGAGTGAGGACATCAGCCGAAGGGTCTTGTGTTTACCGTTGTCGGCCGAGATAGGATTACAAGACGTGTCACGTGTCGTTTCGGCTTTTGCGGCGTATGTCTAGGATCCTCATCGTGGGAGCAAAAGGGTTCGCGAAGGAACTGCTGGAAACGGTTCTGCAGAACGACCCTTACGCGAACGTCACTCTTTTCGATGATCTGAGTGACGATCTTCCGACGAAACTGTTCGATAAATATCCCATTATCAGAACAAAAGATGCCGTGAGGGAATACTTTGAAAATGTTGACCGTTCATTCGCGTTAGGCATCGGATCGCCCAGGCTGAGAGAGAGGTTTTTCGCGGAGTTTGTGGAACTGGGAGGCGAGCCGGAAACCGTGATTTCGCCGTTCGCCAAGATCGGCCTTCATGCCAACCAAATCGGTGACGGAACATGCATTCTCACCGATGCGGTCGTAGAATCTAACAATAGGATCGGTAACGGCTGCTTGATACACGTCGGAGTTCTCATCAGTCACGACGTGATGCTCGGGGACTTTTGCGAGGTGTCGCCGCGGGCGAATTTGCTGGGAGGTGCTACCGTCGGGGCAGGCTGCAGTATCGGAACCGGCAGTGTCATTCTTCCTAGAATAAACGTCGGTAATAACGTAACCGTGGGGGCCGGAGGGGTCGTTACCAAGGATATGCCTGACAACTGCACAGCCGTAGGAGTTCCCGCGAGGGCGATAACTTCAAAGTAGATATGAGTGAAATGCCACTAGTAAGTGTATGCATGATCACTTACAACCACGAAAAGTTTATCGCCGAAGCTATCGAAGGCGTTTTGATGCAAGAAACGAGCTTCCCCATAGAACTTGTTATCGGGGACGATTGTTCTACTGACCGAACGGGGGCAATTGCAAAGAGTTTCCAAGAAAAGTATCCCGATAAAATTCGTATTCTCGAGCGTAATTCGAATCTCGGTATGAAACGTAATTTTGCTGACACGCTAACAAACTGTCGGGGAAAGTTTATTGCCCTATGCGAAGGGGACGATTACTGGACTGATCCGGGAAAGCTGCAGAAACAGGTTTCGATTCTCGAAGACGATGAGCGTTTAGTAATGTGCTGTCATGCCGACAGGGTGCTTTCTGAAGACGGGAAAATTGTCAAACGTCTTTTGGCGGCGCGTGAAGTACAGTTCGAGGACATCCTTGAAATGTATAGGCGTCGCGAATATCTTCCGACGATGTCATGGGTATTTAAAAACCAGCCCAAGCTCTTGGAGCCGGAAGCCATTCGGGACAATCTCTTCGATATTACATTATTGTTGTTGCTTGCTTCGAAAGGATCTATAAGAATAATGAGCGATATCATGGCGGTGTATAGGGTTCATTCGACGAGCTATACGAATTCCGGTGACAATTTGCGGAAGCAAATTATGGTGATTGACGCGCTCGAGAAGGCCAAAGCGTTCTTCAACCCTCGAGGCGAGAAAGAATTTGACAAATTTCTCGCGCCCTATTATGCAGACGCAATGTTTCTTTCGTATTCGAAAGGGCATCACAGTAAATTCCGCGATCTATATTTAATGTCCAAACATCTTTTCAAATATCTGCCGTTTCGCACGTTAGTTGCCATACGATGGCGAAATGTTCTGAGCGCTTCAACACGCCGCGTTACAATAATAATGTAAGGATTACCCTAAGAAATGATCACGGTAGGCGCCGCATTTGGACCCGGGCAGCACGGGCCGTTGATTGCCGAGGAACTCTTGGCGGCCGGATTCAGCGGGCAACGGTTTTTTCTGTTCCCCGAGCTGAGGACTGAGAGATACGACGGGGGAATCTGCGCAGAACAAAAAGTCTTCAGAAGTTTCGGTATCCTGCAGAGAGCAGTTTGGGCGACCTGGATAAGAATTCCGGGATTGTCCGATTCGACGGCCCCGGTGTCGGTCACGTTCTCACTTGCGGATAGGCTACTTGCGAGTCAGTTGCAGCCGTGCGACATTTTTCTCGGATGGTCGCAGATAAGCCTGCACTGCATGCGCCGGGCAAAACAGTTGGGGGCGAAAGTCTTTCTGGAACATCCGATGGCGAATGTGAAGGAGTGGATGGAACTCGTTTCGGCTGAATACGCTGAATGGGGGAAAGGGGGGAATTATTACAGCAATTTTCCGAAGCAGGTCGTCGACCGAATGCTGGCAGAATATGACGAAGCGGAAAAAATCGTCGTACTTTCGACCTTTGCCAAGAACAGCTTCATTAAACATGGGGTACCGGCGGAAAAACTTCACCTGATCCCGCTGGGCATCGATACGAGGAAATTTGCGGCAAAGACCGCTTACCGAGTGGACGGAAAGTTGCGGGTACTGTACGTCGGCAGGCTGGAACTGCTGAAGGGCCTTCAATATCTGCTCCGTGCGTTCAGCGAATTGAAAAGCGATAATATAGAGCTCCATCTTATCGGCCGGAGGCTGCCGGAAATAGAAGCTATCATCGCGGAGTATGCGGACGAACGTGTCTTTGTGCACGGTGAAGTTCCCCACGACGAACTTCCGCTCCGTTACAGGGAAGCAGATGTTTTTGTTTTCCCAACGGTGAACGATTCTTTCGGGCTCGCCGTTCTGGAAGCAATGGCGAGCGGACTGCCGGTCATCACCACCGAGAATAGCTGCGGGCATGACGTCGTGAGTGACGGTGAAGATGGATTTGTTGTCCCGATTCGCGATTCGGCAGCGATCAGGCAGAAGATTGTGCACTTTTTGAATGACCGGTCATGCGTCGAAACTATGGGAAGACGCTCCCGGAATAGAATAATGGGGGACCTCACCGTAGAACACTATAGAAAGCGCCTCCTAGACCTTTTCCAGTTTGGTCAGCATGAATCCAAAAACACATCCACTACCTGATCAAGATGCGGAAAGCGGGATGTCGAAGAGTAGATCCTCGCGAGAAAGCATCGTCTTTATCCATGGCCGTCCCGGCCCTCATCCATTTCATAAGGCACTAGCGGATTCGGTTGGTGCTAAGTCCATTTTTGTGGATTACATTATGCAATGGCATGACTTGGATAAACCCCGCTGGTACCGTTATTTAAGTGTTGGAGTTTGCTCACTGCTACTCAGATTCATTGGGAAATTCCGAGTGCTTATTAGTGAGGGGCCGCATGCGCTGCCGGTTTTCGCAAAGCGACTCAGAATTTTTGATAACGGTTCGATTACCGTGGCGATAATGGCGAGTGAGACATTGTATTTCTTATGGACGGATTATTATCCACCAAAAACCAAGCAGCGTTTGCTTACCGTGTTGCGTAGCTTCGATGCATTGATTTGTGTAGGAGCGATGCAGGCTGACTTGGCACATAGGGTCTTAGGCGAAGGCTCACCTAAGATCTTTAAGATAGAAGGAAGCGGTATAAGTAAAGAACGAGAAGCCAGCTTGACAAAGGTAGAGCCAAAATTAGATGGCTGTACATTGCTCTTTATTGCAAATGGCTCACTCGGATGGCGCGGTTGGTATAAGGGGGTCGATATCATCGCCGCAGCGATGCGAGCGGTGGCTAAGGTCCATCCAAACATCAGGCTGAAAGTAGTAGGCGAGTGGCCAAAATCCGATATTGATCAGTTCATTGCCGAGAACATTGAGACAGCTTCAATCATTGAATTTGTTGGTCGGGCTGAGAATATCGAACATTATCTTGAAGAGGCCAGCCTATATATACACATCGGTCGAGGAGATGCATTTCCCGTTGCAATTCTGGAAGCAATGGCTGCCGGAGTTCCGGCGTTAATTTCAGAGTGGACGGGCCCAAGAGATATTGTTCGGAGTGTCAATCCCAAGCTTGTAGTTCCTGTCGATGTCGAAAAAGTTGTGGCCGCGGTATTGTGGTACCTGTCTTTAAGCTCTCCAGAGAAGAATCTACTATCGAGGAAGTCACGCGATGTGGCAAGCAGATTTACCACGCGAAACGCAACAATCGAATTCCAGAAAATTATTGAGGCGCTTTTAGCAAGACGCTGAGCCGGTTCGTATGCTAGTTTTTCAATCAACTCAATGACTTCTTTTCATGACCGTCATATTCTAGATATGACTACACATTCCTAACTCTTAATGATTCGGCTCCTTCAATTCGCGGACGTTATAAATCGATATGACTTTATCGATACGATCGTGCAATATGCTGATTCGGAGCGGTTCGAGATGTCGGTTTGTCGGAAAACGGAGAAAAGCAATATTGCCGAGCCAAGATTCCCCGACGGAACCAGGCACGTGATCATAGAATGGAACGGACAAAAGCAGATACCGGCGGCGGCGAGGCGGCTTTCGAGGCTGTTGGGCGAATGGGAGATAGATATCGTCCATGCTCATCATTTTGAACCGGCTTTGATCGCCTGGCTGGCTACTCGGCTAAACAAAAGGACAAAATTCGTTTTCGGGCGGCACTATTCGGACCTGATCCAGAATCTCTCGGGCTTAAAGCGTCGGTACTTTCTTGCTGCAGAGCAAATGATGAATAAGGCGGCGGAGAGAATAATCGTCCCGTCGACAATGATCGCCGGGATCCTCACGGAGGATCAGAAGATCGAAGACTCGAAGATCGACATCGTCCCTTACGGGTTTGCCGCCGAAAAGTATGAGAACGTCACGGAAGGGCAGATCGCGGCGGCGGAGGAGGAGTTTGGCTTGCGGGGGAAATTCGTCGTAGCCACGGTCGGGAAATTGACGGCCGGGAAGGGTGTTCGGTATCTGGCCGATGCGGCGGTTAAATTGAGCAAGCGAATCGACGATCTTCTTGTGCTGTTCATCGGAGAAGGAGAGGAACGGGGATATATCGAATCGGTGATCGAACGTCACGGCCTCCACGAAAAGGTCAAAATCGCGGGTTGGAGAAAGGACGCAATGGCGGTACTCGCCGGAGCCCACGTTGTCGTGCAGCCGACCCTGAGCGAGGCCTTCAGCCAGGTCATGGGCGAGGCAATGTGGATGGGGAAACCGCTCGTGATGACGGAAGTCAGCGGAGCGACCGATATAATAGAAACAGGCGTGAACGGGATCCTGATTCCGAAGGCCAGCGCCGAAGCTATCGAGTCGTCGGTGCTGATATTATTCGAAGACGAGGGTCTCAGGGTCAGGATCGGAAATAAGGGGAGGGAGTTTGTCGCGAACGAATTGGCGATAGATAAGGTCATTCGCCTTTACGAGAAAAGCTACTTGAAAGCTCTCGCGCGGCCGACATTATAGAATGCTAAGTCCTGTGATCTCGGTCGTGATCCCGACGTACAATTACGGGCGATTCATCGGCGAGGCGATGGAGAGTGTGTTGGATCAGACGCTTACGCCTGGAGAGATCGTGGTGGTGGATGACGGGTCGACGGATGAGACGGAGGCCGTGGTGCGTGAGTTTGGAGAGCGCGTACGGTACGTGCGGCAGGAGAACCGAGGGGTGAGCGAGGCGCGGAACCGGGGCGTCGCGGAGACGACTGGGGAGTGGATCGCGTTCCTTGATGCCGATGACACGTGGGAGCCGACGAAGCTGGAAACGCAGGCGGCGCGGTTTGCCGCGGACGAGAAGATCGGTTTGGTGCATTGCGGGATGCGGGAATTCGATACGGTGACTGGTTCGACCATAAACCTTCGTTTAGATGGAGATGAAGGGCAGGTCGCTGACGACTTGCTGCTTTGGGAGCGGCCAGTGGTGAACGTATCGGGAAGTGCGGTTATGGTGCGGCGGAAGGCATTTGTGGAAGCAGGCGGTTTCGATCCCAGGATGAAGTGCGGGGAGGACTGGGACCTGTGCTACCGCATCTCGAGGCGGTATAAGGTCGGGTTCGTGGCGGAACCGCTGGTGAACTACCGCAGCCACCGCGCTGCCGCCCACCACAACGTCGACAACATGGAACGCGGGATGGGGATGTTTTACGAGAAGGCATTTGCGACGGGTGACCCGGGGGTGATGCGATTGAAACGGCGAGCATACGGAAATTACCATCGAGTGCTCGCGGGGTCTTATTTGCACGCGGGCCGTTGGGGGAAATTCGTGGAACATTCGGCCAAAAGCATTCTTAACCGTCCGGGCAACCTCGGCTACTTTCTGGCTTTCCCGCTCAGGAGGTTGCGATAGCGCGGTCGCTCTACATTTGTTACTTCGGCGTGCGCGAGCCTTTGGTGCAGACGCAGGTGATACCTTATCTGCGAGAGCTTGTGAAGGGCGGGCATGAGTTGACGCTTTTAACGTTCGAGCCTGGGGAGGTGGACGAGGGGGCGGTGCGGGAATTGCTAAAGGCGGACGGAATCGAATGGCACTGGCTGAAGTATCACAAGCGCCCGTCGGTGCCGGCGACGATGTTCGACATCGCGAACGGTGCCCGGTTCATACGGAGACTCGCAGCCGAAAAGAAGTTCGACATCCTACACTGCCGTTCGCATGTCCCAACCATGATGGCGGCGATCGCGCGGAAGGGAATCAAGGAACGGCCAAAGCTGCTTTTCGATATACGCGGTTTCTTCCCTGAGGAGTACGTCGATGCGGGCGTTTGGCCGGAGGGTGGAGCGATCTACCGGAACGTCAAACGCGCCGAAGCGTGGCTGATGAAAGAGGCTGACGGGTTTGTGGTATTGACCGAAGCCGCAAGAGACATATTAGTGAATGGGATCGGCGATCGGCCCGTGGAGGTGATCCCTTGCTGTGTTGATCTGAATCGATTTGAAGCGGCAAATGAGGAAACACGGCGCGTTAGCCGAGAGGCCCTGAGCATCGGTGACCGATTCGCGATCGCATATGTGGGCGCCCTCGGCGGATGGTATTTGACCGATGAGACGGCCGCGTTTTTCCGAGCCGCAAAGCAACAACGCCCTGATACCTTTGCACTCGTACTAACGCAGAGCGATCCGGCCATGATCGAACCGCTTTTATCCGACGCTGGGTTTGCGCCGGGCGAGCGATTTGTTGGGAAGGTATCGGCTTCCGAGATCCCAAAATATCTTAGTGCCGCCGATACCGCTGTTTCATTCATAAAGAACTGTTTTTCTAAAAAAGCATCTTCGCCCACCAAGAACGCAGAGTACCTTGCTTGTGGGTTACCCATCGTGGCGAATTTGGGTGTCGGCGACACCGATAAACAGTTGACTGAGGATCGAACAGGGGTCTTGGTCGACAAATTTGAAAAGTCGGCTTTGGCACGGGCGGTCGTGGAAACGTTGGAGCTGCTTGAGGACGGCGATCTTGCGGAACGCTGCAGGAAGAGTTCTCGCGAGCGATTTGACTTGGGCACCGTAGGAGGCGAGCGGTACAGACGGCTATATAGCAATATTATCGGCGAGAACATAGCCTCATCATGAGAGTGTTAGCCCTTAGCTCCTACCCGATCGATGCGGCCGCGACGCGTTTCCGCGTGGCACAGTTCGTCGAACCTCTTCGAAAGCCTGGGATCGATCTAGAGATCAAGCCGTTTCTCGATTCCGAGGGATTCAAGAACTTGTATTCCTCCGGCTCTTCCATCACGAAGCTGAGTAGCATGTTAGGGGGCATTCTCGGAAGAGTACGTGAGACCTTCGACTCGCGTAATTACGATCTGCTTTTCGTGCAGCGCGAGGCGATGCCGGTCGGGCCTGGAGTATTCGAGTGGCTTTATTCGAAACTCGGCCGGCTTCCAATGGTGCTGGATCTGGATGACGCGACGTACGTGCGGTACGTGAGCCCGACCTACGGGCGGTTGGGGAGTGCGTTGAAGTTTTTCGGGAAGACGGACAAGCTGATCGATCGGTCGGAGCTGGTTATTTGCGGGAACAGCTTCATCGCGGAATACGTCGAAGGGCGGGGGACACGAGCGGTGGTGATCCCGACGATAGTGGACACCGATATATTCAAGCCGGCCGAAAGAAACAATGATGTCCCTGTTATTGGCTGGATCGGGACTCATTCGACCTTCCCCTTTCTCGAAAGACTTCTCCCCGTTTTGCGGGACCTTGCCACCAAACATCGGTTCGTATTGAGGGTCGTTGGCTCCGGGCGTGAACGGACAGAGTTTGAGGGTTTAGATATGCAGAACCTCCCGTGGTCCCTGAGTCGGGAGGTAGAGGATTTCCAATCGCTCGACATCGGACTCTACCCGATCGACACCACAGGTTCACTTGACCCGGCTTGGCTTGCTGGAAAATCCGGATTCAAGGCCATTCAATACCTTGCTGTCGGGACACCGTTCGTCATGACTCCGGTTGGAGTTTGTGCGGAGATAGGGGAACCCGGTAGAACCCATTTCAATGCGGCCACCGACGAGGACTGGTATAATGCTCTGGATAAACTTTTGGCAGACCGGGAATTGCGGAACGAAATGGGCCGGGCGGGCCGGGAGCATTCGATAGTGAATTACCACTTAGACAAGCACGCCAAAACTTTGACCCGGGTCCTCCGTGACGTCCACGAAGAGCGGAGCCGCGGCCGCGACGATTAATGGCACGAAAGTTCAGACTCGCATTGCTCGCCGCCACCAGTCTGTTGCCGTCCCCGTTGGCGGTTTTTTTTCTGCGATACGCGTTCGGGTACAAGATCGGGAAGCGGGTCAGGATCGGGTTTTCGATAGTTGACGCCGGGGAATGTGAAATCGGGGATGACGTTTCGATAGGGCATTTGAATGTTTTCACCGGTGTCCAAAAGTTGTCGATCGGCGAGCATTCGCGAATTGGGGTGTTGAACATATTTCGCGGCGGGGATGAGATCAGGGTGGGGCGGTATTGTGATATTTTGCGGTTGAACGAGATCAATTCCATCCCGGAACCGGACGTCGTGAATGATTTGGACCCGCGATTCATATTGGGTGATGGGAGTATGATCGCGGCATCGCACAAGATCGACTTCACGGACCGGGTCGAGTTCGGAAACAGGGTGATCCTGGGCGGACGGAATTCTTCGATCTGGACACATAACCGGCAGAAGACGTTGCCGGTGAAGGTCGGTTCGAATACGTATTTGGGGTCGGAGATCCGAATCGCCCCCGGGGTCGAGATCGCGCCGAACTGCATCGTCGGGATGGGGTCCGTCGTGGCGGGGAAACTGACGGACGAATATCAGTTGATCGGGGGCGTGCCGGCGAAAGCGATAAAACCGCTCGACGACGAGGGCCGCTTTTTGGTCGAGCGAAAGACACGGAGCGATCTGCCCGACGATATCTGACACAGCTTTGCGTCGCCGGAAGAACGTCTTCTAATGCAAAAGCAATACACCATCGCCGGGATGGCGGGCCTGCTGTTGGTGGGCCTTCTGTCGTTCTTTACCCCCGAGGCTCTCGGGGCCGGTGTGATCGTTTTGATCTTCGGCTTGTTCTTCACGGTCATTTTCCGACATTACATAACCGATCCCAGCTTCGCGACGAAGATATTTCTAATCGGCCTTGCAGTGCGGCTCGTTTTCGGCGTTCTCGTTTACGCCATGGATTGGCGGGAGTTCTTTGGGGGTGACGCTATGACGTATCACTTCCGCGGGCTTGCGCTTCTCGAATATTGGATGGGTCTGATCCCTCCCGATGCCCCGGAATTACTTCGCGCGACTTCGATGGCCGGGCCCGGATGGGGGATGACCTACCTGACCGGGACGCTCTATTTCATTTTCGGTGATAATTTCCTTGCCGCCCAAACTTTCTGCGCGGCACTTGGTGCTGCGACTGCTCCGCTCGCATACGCGTGCGCTGAGAAGATCTTTCAGAACCGGCGTGTGGCCCGCTTGACCGCTTTCGGCGTGGCCTTGTTCCCCTCTTTCGTGATCTGGTCCGGGCAGTTGATGAAGGACGGGCTGATCATATTTTTGCTGGTGCTGTCGATCCTGATGGTGATGTCGCTTCAGGAAAAGTTCAGTTACCTCGCGGTGGTGATCCTGGTGCTCGCCCTCGGCGGAATAATCACGCTGCGGTTTTACATCTTTTACATGGTCGTCGTGGCGGTGGCGGGCAGTTTCATCATTGGCGTTACGAACTCTCCGGCTTCGCTAGTGAGGCGCGTAGCGGCACTGGTGGTAATGGGCGTCGCATTGACTTACCTTGGGGTCACAAGTACGGCCACCAGCGACTTCGAACGATATGCGGACCTCGAGCGGATCCAGATCAGCCGTGACGACCTAGCCCGTTCCGCGGAGTCCGGTTTCGGTGAAGACATCGACGTTTCCACAACGCAAGGTGCATTAACAGCGCTTCCTATCGGCTTTATCTTTCTCATGCTGGCTCCATTCCCGTGGATGATGACGAATCTTCGCCAGGCGATCACATTGCCTGAGGTGCTGCTATGGTACGCGATGATCCCGTTTGGGGTGTGGGGGATCTGGTATTCGATCAAGCATAAGCTACGTGCGGCCCTACCTATCTTGCTGTTCAGTGTGATGCTGACGCTAGTTTACTCGATCTTTCAGGGTAACGTCGGGACGGCTTACAGGCAGCGGACGCAGATACAGGTGTTTTTGTTCATGTTCATCGCGGTCGGGTGGGTGCTTTATAAGGAACGAAAGGAAGATAGGAAATTACTTGCTCAGGCAAAGCGGCGGCGGATCGTGCCCGGTATCGGGGAAGACGTGCAGGGGGTAGGTTAGATGTGCGGGATCGTAGGTTACGTCAACGCTGACGGCTCTCCGGCCGATCGGGCGGTGCTGGAGCGGATGAATGCGGCGATCCGGCATCGGGGGCCGGATGAGGATGGGTATTTGGTCGAGGGCGGCGTTGCGCTGGCGATGCAGCGGCTGGCGATCATCGATCTGGCCGGGGGGCAGCAGCCGATCCATAACGCCGACCGTACGAAGTGGATCGTCTTCAACGGGGAGATCTACAACTATCGTGATCTTCGAAAGGATCTGGAGGCGCGCGGGCACCAGCTTTATACCAATTCCGACACGGAAGCGATCCTGCATCTGTACGAGGATCACGGGGCGGATTGCGTCCAGCATCTGCGGGGGATGTTCGCCTTTGCGATCTGGGATTCCGTCGATCGATCCTTGTTCATCGCCCGCGACCGTGTCGGGAAGAAGCCGCTTCTATATTCGCACCGGCCGAACGGGGACCTTGTGTTCGGTTCCGAATTCACCGCCCTGCTTGAGCACCCTGCGGTTTCGCGCGACATAGATCACCAGGCGATCGACGCTTACCTCACTTACACGTGCGTGCCGGCGCCGATGACGGCGTATAAGGAGATCCGCAAGCTCGAACCCGGGAATTGGCTCCGTTGGAAAGACGGCGAGATCCAGACGCAGCGCTACTGGCTGCCGGACTTCTCGAAGAAGATCGACGTCTCCGAGGAGGAAGCTATCGAGGAGACGACACGTCTGCTTCGCGAATCGACGAGTATGCGGATGATCTCCGAGGTGCCGCTGGGAGCGTTCCTTTCGGGCGGGGTCGATTCGTCCACGATCGTGGCCCTGATGGCCCAAGAATCTTCGACGCCGGTGAAAACTTTCTCGATCGGGTTCGAGGAAGAGGATTACAGCGAGCTGAAATACGCACGCACGGTTGCCCAGCACGTCGGGGCCGAGCATCACGAGTTCGTCGTCAAGCCGGACGCTCTGGAGATACTCCCGACCCTTGTCGAACACTACGGTGAGCCGTACGCCGATTCGTCCGCCGTGCCGACGTATTACGTTTCCAGGGAAACTCGGAAGCACGTCACCGTTGCGCTGAATGGCGACGGCGGCGACGAATCGTTCGCGGGCTACGAGCGCTACGTCGCGATGCGGATGGCGGAAAGCTATCACAAGATCCCCGGCTTTCTCCGTAAACCGTTCATCGAATTTCCGGCCTCGATGATCCCGACCTCGGAACTTAAACGCAGCCGCGTGCGCGATGTGAAACGGTTCCTCCGAGGAGCCTCGATGTCGAAAGTGGAGCGGTACTTCCAATGGAATTCTGCTTTTGACCGATCGTCAAAGACGGACCTGTACACACGCGAATTCCGGCAGACGCTGAACGGCCATGACGCTTCCGAGGTGCTTGGGGGATGGTTCGAAAAGGCGAACGGCATAGGCATCATAGACGCGACGATGATGGTCGATCAGATGACCTATTTGCCTAACGACCTGCTCGTTAAGGTGGACATCGCGTCGATGGCGAATTCGCTTGAGGCGCGTTCGCCCTTCCTCGATCACAACGTTATCGAGTTCGCCGCGACGCTGCCCGAAAAGCTCAAGGTCAGCGGGGGAGATACCAAATCGTTCCTCAAAAAGGTCGCCGCGCGCCTCGTGCCGAAAGAGGTGATCTACCGCCGAAAGATGGGATTCGGCGTGCCGGTCGGGAAATGGTTCCGTAGTGAAATGAAAGGCTTCGTGAGGGAGATCCTTCTTTCCGAAAAGGCATTGAACCGCGGCGTCATACGGCCGGAAGAACTCCGACGCTACGTAGAAGAGCACACCGAGGCGAGGCAGGACCACTCATTCCGGCTCTGGTCGCTGCTGATGTTGGAGTTGTGGTTCCAGCGTTTCATCGATTAATTTATATCAAATATGAAAGGCGTAATTCTGGCGGGCGGCCTCGGAAGCAGGCTGCACCCGCTCACTAAAATAACGAATAAACACCTGCTGCCGGTGCACAGCAAGCCGATGATCTACTACCCGATCCAGACGCTGATCAATGCGGGGATCGAGGACATCATGATCGTCACCGGGGGCTATTCCGCGGGCGATTTTCTGCGGCTTCTCGGGAACGGGAAGGACTTCGGGCTGAAGCATTTGAATTACACTTACCAGGAAGGTGAGGGCGGTATCGCCGATGCTCTGAGTTTGGTCCAGCATTTCGCCGACGATCAGCCGGTGTGCGTGGTGCTCGGGGACAACATCATCGAGAGGAACATCCGCGCCGCCGCGGACGAATACCGCAAACAGGGCGGCGGCGCGAAGATAATGCTCAAAAAGGTGCACGACCCGCAGCGGTTCGGCGTTCCGGAACTCGACGGCGAAAAGGTCCTGCAGATCCAAGAGAAGCCCAAAGACCCGAAGTCCGATTACGCGGTGATCGGCATATATTTTTACGACCACACCGTCTTCGACGTGATCAAGACGCTTGTCCCATCCGAGCGCGGCGAACTCGAGATCACGGACGTGAACAACCATTACATCCGCCGCGGCGAGATGACATGGAACGAACTGGACGGATGGTGGACGGACGCAGGGACGTTCGAGAGCCTGCTGCGGGCGTCGAACCTGGTGGCGGAAACCGGAGCGAACAATCTATGACGAAGACCGAAGCTGCGACGATTTTCAACGAAGGCGAGATAAAGGACATCGTGGTCTACCCACTCAAGAAGTACACGGATGAACGCGGATGGCTGGCGGAACTTTTCCGCCACGACGACCTCGCGGAGGAATTTTACCCCGTGATGTCATACATCTCCTTCACGCATCCCGGGGTACAGCGCGGCCCGCACGAACACGTCGACCAGGCGGACCTGTTCTGCTTCATCGGCCCCTCGACGTTCAACTTGCGGCTTTGGGATAACCGACCGGATTCGCCGACTTATCGCAATTACATGTCGCTGCACGTCGGTGTCGAGAACCCGCAGGCTGTAGTCGTGCCGAAAGGGGTCGTGCACGGTTACAAGAACGTCGGGGAAGTGGACGGGATGGTGATCAACTGCCCCAACCGCCTCTACATGGGCGAAGGTAAAAAAGAGTCCATCGACGAAATTCGTCACGAAGACGATCCCGACACGATCTACCGAATGGACAGCTGATCCCTCCGGCCGTCCTGTCAAAAGATGAAGGTCCTCCGCATCATCGCACGCCTCAACGTGGGCGGCCCGGCGCGCCACGTTGTGTGGCTGACGGATGCGATGCGCGACGGAGAGTTCGAAACGACTCTGATCGCGGGGACCGTCCCCGAGGGCGAAGAGGACATGTCGTACTTCGCCGCCCGCCACAACGTCGAGCCGCTTTACATCAAGGAGATGAGCCGCGAGCTTTCGCCGAAGGATGCGATCTCGCTCATCAAGGTCTACCGCACGATGCTGCGCGAACGGCCCGACATCGTGCACACGCACACCGCGAAGGCGGGCACGGTCGGGCGGGCCGCAGCATTCCTTTACAAGTGGCTCACGCCCGGGACGCTCATCGGCCGCCCGAGGAAGGTCCGGGTCGTGCACACGTTCCATGGGCACGTTTTTCACAGCTATTACGGGAAGTCGAAGACGCGGCTTTTCATCCTGATCGAGCGGGCCCTCGCGAGGTTCGCCACCGACCGGATCGTCACCATAACACAACAGCAGTTCGACGAGATCAACGGCCAGGTGGGGGTTGGCCGGGCCGAGCAGTTCGAGGTGGTGCCTCTCGGAATAGATCTGTCGGCTTATGAGGATGAAGGCTCGAAGCGTGCGGCGTTTCGGGGCGAAGTGAACGCGGCGGAGGGGGAGTTCCTCATCGGCTTCATGGGCCGGCTGACAGATATCAAGAACATCCCTTTGCTTCTCCAGGCTGCCGGAGAATATTCGAACTCAGCAGAAATTCCGCCCACGCGGTTCGTTATCGCCGGCGACGGCCATCTCCGCGGATCGCTCGAAGCGGAGGCAAAAGCGCTGGGGATTTTTGATCGAGTCGTGTTCCTGGGGAACCGCGAGGACCCGGATGTCGTCTACGCGGGGCTCGACCTGGTCGCTCTCACATCGTTTAATGAAGGGACGCCGCTGTCGCTGATCGAGGCGATGGCTTCGGGGCGGCCGGTTATCTCGACGGCGGTCGGCGGAGTGGTCGATCTGCTGGGTGAAAAGGTCGAGTCGCACGACGGATTCGCCGTTTGCGAACGCGGGGTTTCGGCGGCTTCGGGCGACGCGGCCGGATTCGCTAAAGGCTTGATTTATTTGGCGAAAAATGAAAGATTACGGTTTGGTCTGGCAGAGAACGGCCGCGAATTCGTCAACAAGATCTACTCAAAGGAGCGGCTGATCGAGGATATCCGGGCTTTGTACCGGAAGCTGATTTGATCCGGCGCTCCTTTTCCGCCGTCGCGGCAGTTCCCACCCGCGCGGAAAAACTATGAACCTGCTCGCCGAAAATCCGCTCATCGTAATGGGCATGAGTATCGCTTTGTCCGTGGTGCTCACGCTGGCGGTGCGGGCTTTCGCGCATAAGACCGGTCAGGTCGCGAAACCCAAGTCGGACCGCTGGCACAAACGCCCGACCGCGATGCTCGGCGGCGTCGCGATAGCGGCTTCGACCTTGGCCGGCTACCTACTTTTTGTCCCGAAAACGCCCCAGTCGATGGTGATCCTCGGCTCCAGCCTTTGGCTATTCGTTGTCGGGCTGATCGACGACCTCCTCAACATCAAGCCTTACCAGAAGCTGTTCGGGCAGCTCATCGGGGCGACCGCGATCGTCGGATTCGGGCTGAAGCTGCCGCTCACCGGGTACGAGCTTGTCGACATCTGGATCACCGTGTTCTGGATCGTCGGGATAACGAACGCGATCAACCTGCTCGACAACATGGACGGGCTGGCGGCCGGCATCTCGACCATCGCTGCTTTCTCGCTCGCGTTCGGGCTCTACGCGGCCGGCAGCACCGCGGAGCTGCTTTTCGTTTACGTTTTCATCGGGGCCCTGCTAGGGTTCCTGATGTTCAACTTCAATCCCGCGTCGATATTCATGGGCGATTGCGGGTCGATGTTCGTCGGGTTCCTGCTTTCGACGTCGGTGCTTTTGAGCCAGACGGGCGGGCGTTCGCGTAGCGTGCTTACGATCCTCGCGGTTCCGGTGCTGATCCTTTTCGTGCCGATCTTCGACACGACGTTCGTCACCGTGATACGGAAATTATGGGGCCGCAAAGCGTCGCAGGGCGGTCGCGACCACACCTCGCACCGGCTCGTCGCTCTCGGGCTTTCCGAGCGATCGGCGGTGCTGATGCTTTACGGCTTCGCGATCTGCGCGGGTGCTCTCGCACTTGCCGTCAACAGCCTCCCGTTCACGAGCAGCCTCGCCCTGATCGGCCTGTTCATCGTCGTGCTCACGATCATCGGCGTTTATCTCTCGAAGGTGAAGGTTTACGAGGAGACGGAGGAGGAACTCGCGGCGCGGAACAACGCCGTTTTCGCGTTCCTCGTCCATTTCTCCCACAAGCGCCGCGTTTTCGAGGTCATCCTCGACGCGTTCCTGATCACGGTCTGCTATTACGGGGCGTACGTCTTCCTGTTCGGTCCCTTCGAGGAGAACGGCGGGAACTGGAACCTGTTCCTCAACACGCTGCCGATCCTGCTGATCCTTAAGTTGTTCGCGTTCTTTTTCGTCGGCGTTTACCGCGGGATCTGGCGATACACGTCCATCAACGATCTCATCACTTACGCGAAGGGGGTCGCGTTCGGTTCGGTGCTGAGCATCGTCGCGTTCCTGCTGCTTTACAGGTTCCAGAACTTCTCGCGAACGGTCTTCGCACTGGATGCGATGCTCTTGCTCTTTGCCGTCGCGGGGAGCCGCATGGCGTTTCGGTTGATCCGCGAATTGATCCCGCCGCCGCACGGATCAGAAGGCCGGCGGGCCCTGATCTACGGTGCCGGCGACGGCGGTGAGATGGTGCTGCGAGAGCTTCGGAAAAACGGGGACTGGAACCTTCGCCCCGTCGGGTTCATCGACGACGACCCGCTCAAGCACGGCAAGCTGATCAACGGGCTTCGTGTGATCGATTCGAACGGGTCGCTCGAGAAGATATGCCGGGAGGAGCACGTCGGGGCCGTGCTGATCTCATCGCCGAAGATCGACCGCGAGGCCCTGCGCCGCGTCCGCGAGTTTTGCAACCGCTCCGAGATCGAACTGCTCCGTGCACAAATGGTGATCGAACCGCTGAAGTTCGAGTGACCTCCGAATGAGCCTTTTGAAGATACCCGCAGACACGGCCCCGATCCGCGCACTTCTCGGCGCGTCGATCTTGCTTATCCTCGGCGTGACCTTTCTCGCCGGGAAGTGGGCGATCGGCGGGGCTCTGGCGACACGAACGGTCGAACGGGAAGTGACGGAGGTGGGGGCCGCGCTCGCGCCGAGCGATCCGCTCGCGAGGTTCGGGAACGCGACCGTCCTGGAAAAGACGTTCGACATGGACGCGATCGCGGCGTCGCTCTCCGAATATGAGGCAGCGGTTGCGTTGTCGCCGCATGACTATCGTCTTTGGATCGGGCTCGGCCGTGCCCGCGAGCGCGACGGCGACCGGGCCGGGGCCGAACAAGCGTATCGCCGTGCGGCGGAACTCGCGCCGAACTATTCGAGCGTCCACTGGGCCCTGGGGAACCTGCTCGTCCGCGTCGGCCGGGCTGACGAAGGGTTCGGGCATATTCGAACCGCGGCGGACGCCGACCCGACCTTTGCCGGCCCGGCCGTCCGTGCCGCATGGCAGGCGCTCGACGGGGACGTCGCCCGTGTCACAGCGGCCCTCGGGGATGGCGAGAACACAAAGGTGGAACTGGCGAAGAGCCTCGCGGAACAGAAACGCCTGGACGAGGCGGCGGCGGTGTGGGATTCGATCCCCACGGAACGGCGCCGGGACGCGTTCGGCGAACAGGCACAGTTCCTCATACAAAAGGCCGTCGAGAACGGGCGATTCCGCCTCGCACTCGCGATCTCGAACGAATCATCTGAGACGCCCGCCCGGATCGCGACCGTGACGAACGGCGGGTTCGAGGAACCGATAAAGCCGAAGTCCGCCGGCCTGTTCGATTGGAAGAACATCGACGGTGCTTACCCGCAAATGGGCCCCACCAACGGCCAGAAGGCCGCGGGGGAAGTCAGCCTGTTAGTAAGGTTCGGCGACGCGACGAACCTCGATTTCCGGCCCCTAATGCAAACGATCGCGGTGGAACCGGGCCGGCGATATTCTTTATCCCTCTCGCACAGGTCGGAGATAAAGTCGCAAGCGGTGTTCCGTTGGGAGGTTGCTGCCGGGATCAACGGTGCCAGGCTCGCGGCCACCGAACCCCTTGCCGCGACCAAAGATTGGACGGTATCCACGATCGAATTCCGGGTGCCGGAGGACACCGACGCGATCACGATCCGGCTGGTGCGTGAAAATTGCGCCGCTCCGCTGTGCACTGTATCGGGAACGCTGTGGTTCGACGAGTTCGTGTTGAGGCCGTTGTAAAGAAGAGATGTCCGAAACCGCGCGCAAAAGGCGAAGAAGTCACAGGAACGTCGAGATCGAATACACTGGCGGCACGGGCGGCCGTGCGCCGTTCTTCCTGCTCGCCTTCATCCCGATCGTCGCGGCGCTGCTCTACGGGGGCTCGTCGACGTTGTCCTTGCTCGTGATCGGGCCGCTGCTCACCGTCCTCGGGGTCGCGTGGGCGGCGCGTTCGTGGCGGCTGTCCGAGATCACGATCAACGCCGACCCGCTGCTTTACCCTCTGCTCGCACTTCTGGCGCTATCGCTATTCCAGCTTTTGCCTCTAGGTAACGCGGGCGTGCCCGGCGACATTCTTTCGGTCCCGGCGTCGAACGCACTGACGCTCGACCCCTACTCGACGAAGATCTTCATCTTCCGGCTCTTGGGCTACATCCTTTTCTTCGCCGCGGCCCTGACGTTCATCGACACTGAGGAACGGCTACGCAAGCTGGTCACCACGATCGCAATGTTCGGCGGTGCGATCGCCTTCGCAGGAATAATCCAGCGCCTCGCGAGCCCGGACGCCATCTACGGAATGCGCCCGACGCCGGACGCCATCCCGTTCGGCCCGTACGTCAACCGGCACCATTTCGCGACGCTGATGGTGTTGCTCTCTGGCGTTGTGCTCTCGCACCTGCTTGGCGGGGCTGTCGCTCGGGACAAGAAACTGCTCTTCGCGATCCCGCTCGTCCTGATGGCCGCGGCGATCGTGCTGACCGGCTCGCGCGGCGGGGTTATCGCATACCTCATCGCGTTCTCGTTGTGCGTCGCGGCGCATCTTCGCACTGGGGGGCGTACGCGGCTGCCGCTCATCGCGGGCGCCGGGGCGTTCGCGGTGTTCATCGTCTTCCTGGTGGTCTTCCTCGGCGGGGCGGACGCTCTGCTCCGCAGCACCGGCATGCAGGCGGCCGCGGAGGACATCTCGAGCGGAAGGCTCCATTTCTGGTCCGTCGCATGGCAGATCTTCACCTCCAACCCGATCATCGGTGCCGGGATGGATGCGTTCGGGCTGGCTTTCACGCGGTTCGATACGCGAAGCGGTGTGTACCGCGTCGAGCAGGCGCACAACGATTACCTGCAGGTGCTCGCGGACGGCGGGATCGTCGGGTTCGCCATCGTGGCGGCGTTCATCGTGTTGCTGGTTAAAAAAGGAGCGGCGGCGTTCGGTGACGATGAGGCGGGGGAATATCAGCGGGTGACGCG
>JAEZJR010000238.1 GCA_023415725.1 Acidobacteriota bacterium | reverse complement strand
CGGCGAACTCGGCCGGCGGCGGGAACACCCGCACCTCCGAGAGGACGGACTCGATAGCAGTGGTTTCCGACATATGTTCAAGGATTATAAGTTAACTCTAAGTAAGGCGGGAAGCGTGCCTATTGGTCCGAGACGCGAGCGGTCGATTGCCTGACCACGATCGTCGGCTCGACGCTGACCTCTTGCGGGATGTTGCCGTCGCCGTTCCCGGCGAGGCGTTCGAGCAATGGCTTCGCCGCGATGCAGCCCATCTCGAAGAGCGGCTGGCGGATCGTGGTGAGGGCCGGGTTATGGAAAGCTGCCGCGTAGATATCGTCGAACCCGAGCACCGAGACGTCCGCCGGCACCCGCAGCCCCATCTCGTCCAGGGCCCGTATCGCCCCGATCGCCGAAATGTCGTTGAACGCGAACACCGCCGTGAACCGCTCACCCGTGGCCAGCAGCGCCTTCATCGCCGAATACCCCACCTCCGGCGACGGCGAATCGCCCTGAAGCTGCACCGTAAGTCTCGGGTCGATCTTGATGCCGCGTCTCTCCGCCGCGGCGTGAATGGTTTCCCAGCGCTCCTTCGTGTCGGAGCTGAACTCCTGCCCCTTTATCACCGCGATCCGCCGGTGCCCGAGGTTGTAAAGGTGCCCGATCCCGAGCTCCGCGGCGTGGCGGTGATTGAGCACGACGTTTGTCACGCCGTCGATCTCGTCATGCCCCGAAACGTTGACCACAGGCAGCACCGGGCTGAACCTGATCCGCGTATCCACCGCGATCATCCCTTCCACCTGCCGCTCCTCGAGCAGCCGCGGCATCTTCTCCAGCAGGTCGTCGCGGTGCAGGTGGCTCGCCGTGATATAGAAATACCCCGCCTTCGAAAGCTCCGCCTCGACGCCGTTCAGAACCATCGCGGAGTAACCGTCGCTCAGCTCCGGCACGATCACCCCGATCGTGTTGGTCTTCTGCACGCGGAGGCTGCGAGCGAGGTAGTTCGGCCTGTAATTGAACTCACGCGCCGCAGCAAGAATGCGGTCCTTCGTCTCCTGAGGGATCGACCCGGCCGCGGGCGCGTCGTTCAGCACCCACGAAAGTGTCGTGGGTGACAGGCCGAGATGTTTCGCCAGCTCCTTAAGGCCGACGGGCCGTGCGCTCTCGGGGCCGTTCTCTTGCGATTTCGCCGTCTTTCGACGCGGCATAGGCGGAAGTACTTAAAAGTGAACGTGATAGCGGTGAACAGGGCAAGCCAATTTTATACCACCTTGCCCCGGAACTCACCTCGGAAAACTCTTGACACGAATTTAAATTACCGCTACATTAGCGCAACTAAAACGATTTAGTAAAACGATTTATCCTTTCCGACAGAATTTCCCGGAATCGGCCTTGCTGGATCGTTCGCAGGTTTTCCCGCCGCAATTCCCGATGCGGCTTCGAATCAGATCTGACGTTCTCGACAACTTGGAGGATCCTATGAGCTTCGCTCGCTTTGTGATGTTTCGATCATCGATCGTTCTCGCCTTTCTGTTCCTGCTCTCGGTCACCGCTTCCGCCCAGTTCCGCGCCGGCGTGCAGGGCACCGTTACCGATTCGACCGGGGCCGTCGTCCCCGGGGCCCGCGTCGTGCTGACCAACAAGGAAACCAGCCAACAACAGGAAACCAACACCAGCGACGCGGGATTCTACAGGTTCAGCTCGCTGCCTCCGGGCACGTATTCGCTTTCCGTCGAAAAGCAGAATTACAAGAAGTCGCTCGTTGACGATGTAAAGATCGACGCGGAATCGGTCAGAGGGCAGGACCTTTTGCTGGAGGCGGGCGGGATCACGGAAACGGTGACGGTTCAGGCCGATGAAGCTCAGGTCGCACTCCAGACCGAGGACGCGAACATTCAAAAGGTGATCACCACCGAAGAGGTTTTGAAACTCCCACAGGCGGGCCGAGATCCTTACGAATTGGTTCGGCTCACGCCCGGGATATTCGGCACGGGAGCACGAAGCGGTTCGGGCGGGGCGGTCAATCTCCCCAATACCAGCGGCCCCGGCGGCTCGAGCAACGGTATTTTCCAAACGGAAAATCAGGTGCCGGTGTCCGCCAACGGCCAGCGCGTCACGTCGAACAACTTCCAGATCGACGGCACCAGCGTGAACAGTCAGACTTGGGGCGGTGCGGCGATCGTCACTCCATCCCAAGAGGTCGTTAAGGAGATGCAGGTGAGCGCCACCACCTATTCTGCCGAGGAGGGTCGAAACAGCGGAGCTCAGATCAAGATCATCACCCAAAACGGAACGAACGACTGGCACGGGAGTTTGTTCTACAAACTTAACGACCCCTCTTTGAACGCATTCAATAAGTTCCCCGCGTTCATCGGCACAAGATCGACGATCGGGCCGGAGCGTGTCGAACGCAAATTCAACTCCTACGGCGGCAGCATCGGCGGGCCCCTCCCGTTCTTCAATTTCGGTGAGGGCGGCCCGATCTTCAATCCCGGACGCGACCGCTCGTTCTTCTTCTTCGCTTACGAGGGCACGCGCGACAGCACTAACAACCCCTACGTCTCCTGGATCGAAACGCCGCAGTTTCGACAACAAGTTGCAGCCCTAAGGTCGGGGACGCTTTCCGCCGATATAATCGGCGCTTCCGGGGCCGAACCGCGTGTATTGAACGCCGAGCCCATCACTCTAAGTAACGATCGATATGTATGTAACAACTCCGCCCTTTTTATCCCCGGAAATCTGCTGAGCGGTGGTGTGGATATTGGAGGGATCACGGGCGTTTACGGCCAGTACGCGAACGACACACAGCCCGACGGCATCCCCGACCTCACCTGCGCGAGGCTCGACAATCCGAGAAGTTCCAAAGCCAACCAGTTCTTCGGACGGTTGGATTTCAACGTCACCGACAACGACCGTCTTGCTTTCACGGGTATCTTTACCCCGACCAAGACTACGACCGCCGATTCGGGTTCGCAGAGCAGGCCGGGTTCCGACCTCACTTCCAATAGGTTCAATTTCGCTGTGGCCGGGATCTGGCTGCACACGTTTTCGCCCACCGTCACGAACGAAGCCCGGGTCAGTTATAGCGGCTGGGGGTTCGACGAGGTCGAATCCAACCCGGACGCGAACTTCGGTTTCCCCCGTGTCGAGATCGAGGGGATATGGGGCAACCGCCTGCGGTTCGGGGTACCGCAGCCCGGCAAATTCCGCGATCGCCAATACGACTTCCGCGATACGCTAGTTACCATCCTCGGCAACCACGTGCTGAAGGTCGGCGGTTCTTTCCGTCGCGACGTTAACAGCGGCGGGAATGTCAGTTACGCCCGTCCGTCGTTCTCGTTCGTCCGTCCGTGGAATTTCGCCAACGGCACGCCGGTATTCGAGCAGATCGGAGCTGACGCGTTCGGCAATCCGACACCCGACAACACGATCTATCACACGGACGATATCGCATTTTTCTTCCAGGACGACTGGAAGTTCCGTCCCAACCTGACGCTTAATCTCGGTCTCCGTTGGGAGTATTTTTCGCCCATCACCGTCGAGAACGGCAGCATCGGGAACCTCATCCTCGACTCGAACGGAGGCCTCGCCGGGGCCCGCATCGAGGTCAACAAACAGCTCACCGACCGCGACCTCAACAACTTCGGCCCGCAATTGGGACTGGCATGGTCGCCTTCCATGTTCAAGGACAAATTGGTCGTTCGCACAGGATTCGGGATGGCATACGACCGGCTTGCGAACGCCTTGCTCGACAATGCCCGGCGCAATCCGGGCCGGCCGAGCAATTTGTTCGGCATCTGCTGTGCTTTCTCGTCAGGTGATCTCGCCGCACAGCAGATGGTATACGCCCCGAGCACGAGCGGCTCCATATTCGGCTACCCGAGGCATCCGAATCTCGGCGGAGGCTTCAACCCTACGAACGGCCTGCCGCTCAGTGGTTCCATCGAGGTCTACGCGGCTCCGCGTGACCTCCCGAACGCTTACGTTTACCGCTACTCGCTTGACGTTCAGTACGAGCTTCCGTTCCGGACCGTCGCGACTCTCGGCTACTCCGGCAGTGCCGGCCGCCACTTCACGCGCATCGACCGGGTCCACATCACCGGTCCGTCGCAAAATCCGTCGATCTTCGCGGCGTACTTCGCTCGACCCGATGTGAATACGAATTACAATGCCCTGATCTCGAGCCTGCGGACGCGCTTCTTCAGCGGCCTCACCGCAAGCGTGAACTACACCTTCGGGAAAAGCATAGATAACGCCTCCTTCGAGGCTCCCTGTGCCTGCACGGACCAAAGCTTCCCGGTGGATCAAAAGGAAGAGCGCGGCCGTTCGGACTTCGACGTGCGTCACAATTTCAATGCCAGCGTTTTCTGGGAACTCCCCATCTTTCGTAACCAAACGGATTGGAAAGGGAAGCTCCTCGGTGGGTGGCAAACCAGCGCGATCGTGACCTATCACACCGGGTTCCCGTGGACCCCGAAGCTGTTCGGCTGCCTTCAGGTCCCTGCGGCGGCTAATTTCTGCGATCCGCGTCCGACCTTTTACAACGGTAATCGACCTCTGGAAAACACGGACAAGAATTTCCTCTCACCGGGCGGGATATTCCCGGGCGGCGGGCCCGCATACTTCAGCACGGATGTTCCGTTCAATGAAAATCCGTTCCTGCATCGCCCGGGCATCGGGAGGAACTCCTTTTTCGGGCCGAAGTACTTTGTGACGGATCTTTCGATCATCAAAAGGTTCGGGCTGCCGAACGTCGGATTCCTCGGCGAGGCTGCCGGCGTCGACGTGCGGTTCAACTTCTTCAATGTTTTCAACCAACTGAACATTGCACATTTCAATTCGAACTCTGACCCCACAAGAGTTACTCTTCCTGCATTCGGCGGGGCGACCAACGGGCTCGCGGGTCGCGTTGGCGAGTTCCAGATCAGGTTCAGTTTCTAGTCACATGGTGGGGCCCCGCGTCGCGCAGTTCGCGCGA
>JAEZJR010000234.1 GCA_023415725.1 Acidobacteriota bacterium | reverse complement strand
CCCTGGAACGACTTCGAGCAGCACATCCGCGCCGAGGTGCGGAAGGGTTTTGATGCGTATCAGATCGCAGGGGTTTACGGAGAAGCGGGGCGGATAAAGGACAAGATCACCATACCGACGAATTGCTGGAAGGTGGTGGTGCTGCTCAAACGCGGCAGCGACCCCGCGTCGATCAGCGAGAACGCCCGAGTGCTCGCGGTGGACATGCCCAACCAGGAAGACCTCTCCCACGAGAAATGGGAGCCGTTCCGCACGACCGTTCGCTCGATAGAGCAGCGGACGGGCCTGGATATTTTCTCAACGCTGCCGAGGAGCCTACAAGAAACCCTGGAGACCCGGACGGAAATGCGAAGCCGCTGAAACATTACGGCGAAAGACACGTAAAAGTCGGCATGAAATACGCACTAATATTGCTTTCCTTGACCGTACTTGCAGGTTTTGCCGGGGCCCAGACGCCAGCGGCATCACCGCCTACCGGTGCTTCGCCGGCTGCGACCGCCCAGGCACCTGCCGTTAAAGAAGCCAGCCCGGCCGATGTCGCCTCGATCGACGCGATCATGAAGGCCGTTTACGACGTGATCTCCGGCGACGCTGGCGTGAAACGCGATTGGGCCCGGTTCCGGTCGTTGTTTTATCCAGGTGCACGGCTGATCCCGACGGGGAAGAACCCCAACACCGGCGTGACCGGGGCAAGAGCTTTAACTCCTGAGGATTACATCACCCGGAGCGGGCCGTTCCTCGAGGGCAACGGTTTCCACGAAAAGGAGATCGCACGGAAGGTCGACCAATACGGAAACATCGCTCAGGTTTTCTCGTCATACGAATCCTTCCACAAGAAGGACGATAAGACGCCGTTCATGCGCGGGATCAACAGCTTCCAACTTCTGAACGACGGTAAGCGCTGGTGGGTGGTCACGATCTATTGGCAGCAGGAGACGCCTGACAACCCGATCCCGGCCCAGTACCTGAAGTAACCATTGCATCCGTAACCGAGGCTGCGGCGAAGTGTATGCTTTGAACTATGGCAGAGCATATCCTGAGCCGCAGCCTCACGCTTGAACTGCCCCGCGAGCAGGTTTTCGAATTCTTTTCAGACGCCGGGAACCTCGAACGCATCACCCCGCCGGAACTAAGCTTTCACATCATTACGCCGCGCCCGATCGAATTGCGGCAGGGGGCGCTGATCGATTACAAACTTCGCCTGCGCGGGCTGCCGTTGACGTGGCGGACGGAGATATCGGTTTGGGACCCGCCGAACGAATTCGTCGACTGTCAATTGAGCGGTCCGTACTCGCAATGGATCCACCGCCACACGTTCACCGAGATCGCGCCCGGTCGGACCCTGATCGAGGACGAGGTGCGATACCGGCTGCCGCTAGAACCGCTGGGCGATATCGCTCATTTCATCGTGCGAAAGGAGCTCGAATACATTTTCGATTTTCGGCAAAAGGCGGTAGCAGAGTTGCTTGGTGGCAAGAATGGATCTGGAGGCGTTTGAGGTCAGCGGTCCCAGGTGCCGCAGAAGGCGAGATCGGCGCGGCCCGTGAGGAGCATTTCGTCGTCGTCGCGCCAGAGGAATTCGGTGGTGCCGCCCTCGGTGTGGACGGAGACGCGGCGATCGGTGCGACCCGTGACGGCGGAAAGTACGGCGGCGGCCGATACACAGGTGCCTGACGATGACGTTTCGCCCGCACCGCGTTCCCAGATCTTCAACTCGATGTTGTCGCGGTCGAGAACCTTAACGAAGACGATGTTCGCCCTATCGGGGAAAACCTCATTGTTCTCCAGGGCCTTCCCATACGCCCGCCATGCCGGTTCGAACGCGTCGACGAAAATGCACGCGACCGGGTTCCCGACGTTCACGCACGACATGATGAACTCCTTCCCGTAAGAAGTGACGGGGACATCGATCACCTGTTGGAGCGGATCGTCGGTGTCGACTGGGATATCTGCGCTCGAAAAGAACGGCTTGCCTATTTCCGCCTCGAACCAGTAGTGCCCCTCCGACACTTCCTCGATCAAGCGGTAATTCTTGATCCCGGTGCGCATCTTAAGCCGCAGGGTCGGCTTATCCCACAAACCTTTGTAGTAGATGTAAGAAACCGCACAACGCGTGCCGTTGCCGGAGAACCCGGCGATGCTGCCGTCCGGGTTGACGATCTCGCACGAGAAATCGGCGTCATCGTCTTGGATCGGTTCGACTATCGCGATGCCGTCGGAACCGACACCTGTGTGCCGTTGGCACATCGATAGAGCGATATCGATCGGGTCGAGCGAATCGGGGATCGACTCGCGCTCCATCACGATGTAATCATTACCGAAACCGTGGAACTTGCAGAAATTGATGGTCACAACGCAAAATTGCCGCGTTAGGCTGCCGTCCGGCGCCCAGGCACGAACCCTTAGGATAGTAAAACGGGAGGGTAAACAGAAATGGCTCCGTTAATTATTCTTCTCATCACTTTCGCCGCGTTGTATTCGCTCGACCGATTTGTACTGGGCGGCAAGATCGGGATCTCGCTCGCGGGGCGGGTCGCGATGGCCGGGATGCTGGCCGCGACCGGAGTATCGCACTTCACCAACGCCGAAGAGATGATCACAATGATGCCGGACTTCGTGCCCGCTAAACGCGAACTCGTCTACTTCACCGGGGCCTGCGAACTCGCGGCGGTGATCGGCCTTATCTGGAACAAGATCGCAAAACTAGCGTCGATTCTGTTGATCGTGTTCTTTGTATTGATTTTACCTGCGAATATCGCAGGGAGTTTGAAATCCGTAAACTTCGGCGGGATGGAGTATGGGTCCTGGTACCTGCTTTTCAGGGTGCCGCTGCAGGTGTTTTTTATTTGGTGGGTTTGGTGGTTTGGGATCAAAAAGCTTCCCTCTGTCCAAAGGAGGGGAGCTTTTTGATCCCGTTATTACTAATTAACCCAATCCGCGACGAACACGTTGGTGTCGCCTTCTTTCGCGGCGTTGCGGTTGGAGGCGAAGACGAGTTTTTTGCCGTCAGGGGAGAACATCGGGAAGCCAGCGAAGGATTCGTTGAAAGTGACGCGGTCGAGGCCGGTGCCGTCGACGTTGATGAGCGCGAGGTCGAAGTTGCGTTTACGCGGGTCGGCGGCGAAATAGTTGGTGCAGAAGATAATGCGTTTGCCGTCAGGCGTAAAGAACGGGGCGAACGATGCGGCGCCGAGCTTGGTGATCTGTCGCTTGTTGGTGCCGTCGGCGTTCATCACCCAGATCTCGAAGTTGTTCGGCTCGATGAGGTCGTTGGCGAGGCGGTCCTTATAGCGGGCGATCTCCGCGTCGGTCTTCGGGTGGTAGGCGCGGTAAACGATCTGTTTGCCGTCAGGCGAGAAGAACGCTCCCCCGTCGTAGCCGAGCTCGGTGGTCAGGCGTTTGACGTTCTTGCCGTTCGTGTCCATCACGTAGAGGTCGAGATCGCCATCGCGGGTCGAGGTGAAAATGACCTTTTTGCCGTCAGGCGAAACGGTCGCTTCGGCATCGTAACCGGGCGTTGAGGTCAACTGCTTGATGCCTGTGCCGTCCGCCTTCGCGGTGAAGATGTCGTAGGTCGGGTAGATCGCCCAGACGTATCCTTTCGAAAAATCCGGGTTCGGCGGGCATTCCTTCGCGCCGAGGTGCGTCGAGCCGTAAAGGATGTTGCGGTTCTTGTTGAAGAAATAGGAGCACGTCGTTCGGCCCTCGCCGTTCGAGACCATCTTCACGTTCGTACCGTCGGCGTTCATCGTGTAGATCTGGTCGCATGCCCGGCCATCACGTTTCGACTGGAATATGAGCTGTTTGCCGTCGTTCGACCAATAAGCCTCGGCGTTCTCGCCGCCGAAAGTGAGCTGTTTGATATTGGCGAGGCGCTTCTCGCCCGCCACAGCGAGCGAATCCGTTTGCGCGGATGCGGCGAAGGACAGACACACGAGGAGGGTAAAAATAAATAATGCCTTTCTCATAAAAGTGGTGCTAATATTCCGGTGAATAAGTCCCCACTGGCGGGACGCTTAGAGCCCAGGAAACCTTAGTTTAGCTAAACCGCAGCCGCAAAGAAAATGCGCTCCGTTTCGGGATGCGTTGCGCCCCATTATTTTAGCCGACCGCCGACAACTAGATGGCATTCGAAACGAGCAAAGACGTACTCGATTCACATCTCTCCTGAACTTGGCTTCAATTCTGATGTCCGCCGTATTCCTAAGCGAAAGAAAACTCCGGTCATCGTCTTATACCTTCAGAGAGATCAAAACTGGAGGTATTCGAATGGCCAATTACGTATTTAGCGAGGCAGAAAAGAGCACATTGAAGGCGCAGGGAGCCTTAGTTGGGCTCGAAAAACTGGGAATTCAAAATCCGCAATCCCGTCACGGATTAGATCAATGGCGTGCAGCGTTGATCGCAGTTTGGGGAAAGGAAGGCATAGACGAATCGGAAAAAGAGGTTGAAAAGATCTCGGCCGCCCTCAGGCGGTTAAAGGCGAATGTTCAAACTATTAAGGCGGCACGTACCATATCCGCAAACGACCCCAAGGTGGTCCAATTCAAAAACGACCTGGACGCGTTGGACGGTTGGACGGTTAGCCTTCTCGAATCGGTCATTTCCATGATCGCCTTCTTCGACAGTCAAAAAGGCAAGGACAAGGTTGCGAAGCTAAGTGCATCGATGCAGGCGATGCTCGCCAACGGCGGAAAAGACGGAAACCCGTACGACAATAAGCATTACTTTGCTGGGTACATGGGGTAGGACCGGAGTTCAACGCCGGTAAAGCTCGATGCCGTCCTTCAATTCAACCGCGGCTTTCCCCTCGGCCGCGGCGTAGTCGAGATGCGCGATGGCCTCGGAAATGGCGAGGAAACGGTGAACGTCGTGGCCGAACGATCTGGGGAATAGTCGCTGTGCGATCTCGAACGCCGTCGAGCCGTTTTGTTTGATCAGAGATAGCACGTTGCGCTGGCGTTCGTCGATCGCGCGGACGTAGCGGTTGAAGATCTCCTCGAAATCGGTGACCGGTTCGCCGTGCCCGCCAAATGCGAGCGTGGGCTTGTAGCTGCGAAGTTTCGCAAGGCTGACCAGATATTCCGCGAGTGAGGGGTAGCGGCGTTCCGGATCGATCGGGTCGGGGGAGACGATCGGGTTCGGCGTGATGCGTTTAAGGACGCAGTCGCCGCAGATGAGCGTGCGGTTCGCCTCTCGAGCGAAGGAGCATGAGCCGGGCGTGTGACCGGGCGTGTGCAGCACGCGAAGCGAGCCTGATTCGAATTCCAGCTCCATTTCGTCTTCAAGCGCCGTGAATTCCCCATCGGAAAGAGCATCGGTGAGCAGGCTGATGTCGTCGTAGAGGGACCTCATGTCCTCGAACACGGCCGCAGGCACGCCCGACCGCAGTAGGAGTTTGCGGTGTTGTTCCTGTGCGAGGCGCCCGAAAAGGTGGCCGGTCTCCCAGTCGTGAACGAGTATCTCCGCGTTCTTCGCTTCGTCCCTCACCTGTTTCGCAAGGCCGCAATGGTCCTCGTGTGCGTGCGTGAGCACGATCCGGCGGATATCGGCAAAGCGGATCCCTTCCGCTCCTAGCTTCTCGCGCAGGGCCTTCGCCGCGTCGGCGGTCTTCGGCCCAACATCTATCAGCGTGACGGGGTCTTCCTTGATCAGGTAAACGTTCACGTCCCCGACGTAGAAAGGCGTGGGGATGGAGATGGGAATGATGTTCATTGCAGAGTGCGGGAACTTCACATTCCCCGCTGTTCACGGTCCGGTCACTGGTATGATAGCCATGTAGCTTCTGATGAACAAACATTCCGCACTCCGCACTCGCCAGTCCACAGTTGTCATCGTCGGCGCGGGACCGGCGGGGGCGAGCCTGGCGATACGGCTGGCCGCAGCGGGGCATTCGGTAACGCTTATCGAAAAGGAACGATTCCCGCGCGAAAAACTGTGCGGGGAGTTTATCTCGCCCGAGTGCTTCCGGCATTTTGCGGAGCTTGGCGTCGGCGAAGAGATGCTTTCGCTGGGCGGAGCGAGGATCGCGGAGACGCGTTTCTATGATGCGGCTGGGCGCAGTGTGGCCGTGCCGACTCGATGGTTCGGGCAGGGCGATTTCGCTCTGAGTCTCAGCCGGGCACGGATGGACCAGTCCCTGATGTCGAGGGCGAAAGCGATCGGCGTGAGCGTCCTTGAAGGAGCCCGGGCCATCGACGCTGTGGTGAAAAGTGGGCGGATCAAGGCCGTAACAGTCAAAACCGATAATGGCGAGAGGTTTGATATTGAAGGGGAGCTTTTCGTGGATGCTTCGGGCCGAGCCGGAGCGTTGGCGCGTCTTCTCGACGAGGTCCGGCCGTCGAAGCCCAAACTGGTCGCCTTCAAGAGTCATCTGGCCGGAGTCGCGATCGATCAGGACGTTTGCGAGATCTACGTTTTCCCGGGCGGCTACGGCGGGCTGAGCCCGATCGAGGGTGGCCGGGCGAATCTCTGCTTTATAGTCCGGGCTGAGGTCGCGAAGGACCTTGCGGCCGCGAACGGCGGGCACATTGAACTGGTCGCGTTGCGTAACACGCGGGCCGCCGTGACGCTCTGCAATGCCGAGCCCAACGGTGAATGGCTGGCGGTGCCTATCGCCTCGTTTGGGAAAACAATGAGGCCCACCGCGGAAAACCTGATATGCGTGGGGGACGCCGCCGCGTTCATCGATCCGTTTACCGGCAGCGGGATGCTGATGGCTCTCGAGAGTGCGGAATTGCTTGCGGAATGTGCCTTAGATCAGGGCATTTCATCCTCCGCGTTCGGCGAAATTTACGCACGATCACACGCACGAAAATTCCGAAACCGCCTCGTCGCGAGTGCCGTATTACGGCGGGCGGCTTTCATGCCGCGACTCGCAACCGCCGCGATCACCGTGCCGGGGGCGAGCGACCGGTTTCGCGAAAGGCTCGCGAGGGTGACTCGATCCGGTTCGAGGGGCCATGAGCGGCGGGCGTGAGTTTGCCCGCATCTGCTTGTTTTTGCTTGCCTAATGCCCATTTTTAGGCTAAAAACTACAAAGCAAATCTCTTGCTGACAGGTCAGTCGATCAAGCCCATAAGTTTGGACCCAACAGGACCTCCGGTGATCTCCCTTTTGGACTCGGACCCGGGTAGTTGGAGTATCGGCAAGTTTTCGGCAGGAGCCCGCAACACTAAGGAGAAAAATTAATGCCAGCAGCTCGCTACCCAATTCACATGCGGATAGGAAGCTTCTTTACTGTATTCATCGCCTTCGCGCTCGCCGCGACCTTCGCATTCGGGCAGGCACAGGTCAGTACCGCCGATCTCGCGGGGACCGTCGCCGACCCGAACCAGGCCGTGGTCGCCGGCGCCACCGTGACGGCCCGAAACACGGCCACCGGCCTTACCCGCACCGTCACGACAGGCTCGGACGGAACTTACACTTTTATCGGGCTGCCCCCGGGTGATTACGAGATCACAGCTGAGGCCCCTTCGTTCAAGAAGGTCGTGGTCTCGCCCGTCCGACTGACCGTCGGGCAGAGGGCTGAATTGCGCATAAATATGGAGATTGGAACTCCAGACGTACTGGTGAACGTACCGGGTGATTCGATCGAGCTAATAGAAACGAGCCGGACCAGCGTCGCGAACACGATCGATCAACAGCGGATCGAGAATCTTCCGATCAACGAGCGTAGTGCAACTGGATTTGCTCTGACCCTTTCTACTGTCGGTCGGGATAATGGCCGCCCGATCGGTCCTGCCCCCACTTCCGGATTGAATATTGGCGGTCAGCGTGGACGCTCGACGCAGGTGAACGTGGACGGTGCCGATTTCACGGATAATTCCATAAACGCAGCACGTACCACCGTCGGTCAGGAGGCCGTTCAGGAATACCAGGTCGCGACGAACTCTTATACAGCAGAGTTCGGCCGGGCGACCGGCGGTGTCGTGAACGTCGTGACGAAGCGCGGTACGAACGAATTCTCGGGTAACGTGTTCGGGTTCATCCGCGACAAAAGCATCCAGGCGAGGAACGCTTTTGCTCCAGTCGACAAGCCCGATTTTCGCAGGACCCAGTTCGGTGCAACGTTCGGAGGCCCGATCGTCGAGGACAGGACATTCTTCTTCGCTTCGTACGAAGGTCGCCGACGTGACGAGTCCGGTTTTTTCACAAGCGACGTGATCGGGAACCTTACGGCATCGGCGACGATCCCGGTCATTCCCGGGCTGAACCCTATCGCAAGGACCTTCACCAATCTCACCCCTGAGCAGGCTGCGGCGATCAACTCGCTTGTGGCCTCGGGGAATTCGCAGGCCATTTGCGGAGCGAGGGCCTATGCGTTTTTCGCGTCGAGCGGCGGGCAGACCGCACTGACCGGAGCTAATCCGCTCATCAGCCCGAACGATGGAAGCTTATGTCCGGCGATCTCTCCGATCGGCCCAGGTGCGATCGGCCCCCGTTTTATTTTGAGCGGTGCACCGGTCCCGGCGGGTACGGTTGGCGATAACGGCCTGTCGATCGCATTCCGTCCGCTGCTCGACCTGCAGCGTGTCTTCCCTGTTACCGAGAGATCTAACTATTTTTCGATCCGCGGCGACCACAGCTTCAACCAAAATCACCAACTTCTGGTCAGGTTCGGGTACAACACCGGCGACCTGACAGGGATCCAGGTCGAATCGCAAAATCAGTCGCTAGGTCAGAACGATTTCTCGCGGACGGGTCAGACGGAGATCAAGGACACGTCGTTCAACACGAGCCTTAACTCCGCGCTTTCCGCTTCGACAGCGAACGAATTCAGGTTCAGCTTCGGCCGACGCGCAACGAGCTTCCGATCGCAGAACGGCGAGGCGGTCGCATTCAATATCTCCGGTACCGCGTTCATCGGCCGGGAATTGTTCTCCCCGGTCGACCGGACGGAAACCCGTTACCAGATCGCCGATAATTTCACCTGGGTGCGCGGCAACCATACCCTTAAGTTCGGCGGAGACTTTAACTGGGTCACCATCCCGTCAGCCGTCTTCGAACTCAACTTCGCAGGGCTCTTTAATTTCGGTGATTTTGCGGCTACCAATTTGAATCCGGCATTTGCAGGCCTCCCTGCTTTCACCCCGGTTCAGAGCTACGGGCTCGGACTCCCCTCAAATTACATTCAGGGATTCGGCAACCCCGTGTCCGAGATCAAGAATCGCCCGATCGCGTTCTTCGCGCAGGATTCGTGGAAGGCTACCAGGCGGTTGACGCTTAATTACGGCATCCGTTACGACGTTGAATTGACCGAAACCATCGCTCCGGTTGGATTGACCGACCCTCTTACGGGCATCGCGCTATCGGCGAGCGATATCCTCGCCGCTCAGGACGCACTCGGCGTGCAGCAGGGAATCCCGCGCGACACGAACAACTGGGCCCCGCGCTTCGGTTTCGCTTACGACACGTTCGGAAACGGCAAGACGCTGATCCGCGGATCGATCGGACTCTACTATGACCACCCGCTGCTTGCGGTGGCCTTCAACTCCGATATCGCGGACGCGTCGCAGCAGCAGCAGGCCGTGCTTACAGCCGGCAGTCCGGCCTCAACGGCCCTCCTGAACGCCGCCCAGGTGTTCCAAGGAACGGTTTGTGTTCCCGGTGCAACGCAGACGCCCGTTTGTGCTGCCCAGGGCCCCGGAGTTTTCACACCGGGCGTGGCTCCTTCGGCGATCTATCAATTCGGCCGCCAGCGTTTCGACGACCAGACATATTCCGGTTTCGGCGCGGTCCTGCCGTTTACGCTTCCGGTCGCGAAGAACTTCGAATACGCATCCGCCACGCAGGCGAATATCGGAATCGAGCAACAGCTCACGGCAAATATGTCGCTGGGCGTCTCTTACTTGTACGTGGGTGCTCACCACCTGCCACGGCCTACCGACCTGAATACGCCGAACACCGCGTTCCAGATCGAAAATTACCGTCGCTGCTTCGGCACGCTCCCGACGTCAACTCAGGCCGTCTCCACGGTCAACCCGACGCAGTGCACAAACATCGTGGCACAGCCCATCCCTGGGATGATCGCCGTCACGACACGTGGAGGGGTTATCGCCCCGGCCATTGCGAATTTCTTCCGGCCGAATGCCCCTAACTACTTCCTTGCGTACGCACTTTCCGGCGGGCAGGTGACCAAGCCGGTGCTCGATGCCGCGCTCGCCGCAACCGGCACATTGAGGACGCCGGGTACCTTTACGCCCTTCGGTGCGGTCAATGCCCAGCTCTCCGACGGTAATTCGAGCTACAACGCGATGAACGTCGAACTCAAGCGTCGGTTCGCGAACAACTTCACCTTCCTAGCGAGCTACACTTGGTCGCACTCGATCGACGATTCGTCCGACCTTCAGACGCTTCTCATCCCGCAGGATGTGACCCGGTTCGATCTGGAAAAGGCAAATTCGCTCTTTGACCAGCGTCACCGGTTCGTCTTCAGCGGCGTGTTGGCGTCACCGCTGGGTTGGCGTTCGGGCAGCACGTGGCAGCGGATCTTCTCTGATTTCACTGTCGCGCCGATCATCGAGCTTTCCTCCGGCCGCCCGTTCAACATCATCACGAATGTTGACGCGAACAACGACCAGTCTTCACAAACCGACCGCCCCAGCGTTCTACCCGATGGAACAC
>JAEZJR010000030.1 GCA_023415725.1 Acidobacteriota bacterium | reverse complement strand
ACTCAGGACCGTTTTCTTGAAGAGAGACCGAATCACGCCCTTCACCGGCGATGATGGAGACGACGATGCCATTCCACAGTCAGAGGTGGCACCGGGTGAGTTCAAACCGTGTGGAGTATGTGGAGAGACTTACGCGTTTGGAAGAACGTATGTTCAAGACCATCAGACCAAAGGCGACCAACCGTTCCAAGCGCTTGTGAATGCCCAACTTCAGACTCAGCCACCCAATCCCACTGTATTGAGAAATCGATTTGCGCCGCTACAGGGTAGAAAGGTACTTATTTTTTCTGATTCTCGTCAGACGGCGGCGCGTCTTGCACCACGGATTCAATCGTATTCACTGCAAGATTGTGTGCGACCACTTTTACTCTACGGTTTTCAGCACCTTCAAGGTATCCCTCAGGTGGCGACATACGCATCTCTTAATTCAAGCCTTTTGGCAATCTGTCTTGCGGCAGCGAAGTTAGATATTAAGCCGCGCTATGAGTTGCGAGCTAACGAAACCTTTGATTTGGAAAGAGATGTTGAAGCGGCTAAAAATCAAAACGCACTTGATGACCCAGCGACGTTGACTCAGCTAATGATTTCGGCGCAGACCGCACCGATTCCAGAGTCGATTGCCGAATTATTACTAGAAACAATCGGCAGTAAGCACCAAGGACTGCAGGCCCTTGCGCTCGCAAGTCTTGTGGAAGCGCCTATGGTACGTTCTCGTCTCTCGCAGTTGCCGCCGATTGCGGACTTGGGAGACACCGAGGAGGCTCGGCTCGCTTTAGTCCGAACTTGGCTATTTTCGCTACGCGATAAGAAAGTTTGGCTCGCCGGGTTTCCACAGGATTGGTCCTCGACAAAGGTTAGAGCTTTCAGCTTCCCGTCCTTCAGGTTCTTGAAAGGTTTACCAACCGCTGCGCGTAGGATTTTCGAAAACGACTGGAAACCCGTTCTCTCCGATGTTTTCCTCCAAAATGTTGCAAACAATAAGTATCGGTTGCGAGGCGAACAGGTCACCCTTCAGATTCAAGGTGACTGGGCCGTGTGTCCTCACTGTCGAGTGAATCAAAGGCCAATGGCAGGCGTAACGCGATGTCAGCACTGTGGATTTGAATCAGTGCGAGCGTTGGACCCTCTTGAAGACGTCGCGTTCCGTGCGAGAAAAGGCTACTATAGGCGACCTTCTGAATTAGTTTTGTCTGACAACCCTCAGGTGCCTTTTGCAATCGTTGCTGCTGAACACACCGCTCAACTCAACACAGCTCAAGCAGCCGATGTCTTCTCTAAGTCTGAAGAGAATGAACTTCTCTTCCAGGACGTCGACCTCGGACCGGATGAACATCACCGTTCTCGAACAGCCATCGATGTGCTTTCCTGCACCACTACGATGGAAGTCGGTATTGACATTGGTTCGCTGTCAGGAGTTGCTCTCAGGAATCTTCCCCCGTCGCGAGCAAACTATCAGCAGCGGGCCGGACGGGCTGGGCGACGGGGCAATGCCATTGCTTCAGTGGTTTCTTTCGGAAGTGTGGATAGCCACGACGAGCATTACTTTAGGCATCCGGCTGAAATGGTTAGCGGACCGGTACTTGACCCATTTCTGACTTTATCCAATCCAGACATTATCCGGAGGCACGTCACAGCCTATCTACTGCAGAATTACCTTCAATCGAAACTCAGAAGCGTCGATGCGGCAACACTTCCTCAAAATTTGTTTGAGGTGCTCGGCACGGTTGAATCATTCAAAAGCAACGAAGGGATTCTTAACATCTCGGATTTTGAGCGATGGCTCAACACAAACGTCGACATTCTCAGAGGAAACGTTAGTGATTGGATACCAGCAGAGATGTCGGAGGGCGCTCGGTCTGACCTTCTCGATAATCTTGTTTCGGGAACCCTGAAACCGATTGAAGAGGCAATAGTGGGGGAATGGCAAGCCGGGACAGATGAAACTAACTCACGGAACGAGGCGTTACCCGAAATCGGGGAAGAACGGCGCGGTGGAGTCGGACTTGGAAATCTTTTGAACCGGCTGTTGGAAAAAGGAGTTCTCCCGAGGTATGCGTTTCCCACAGACGTAGCGACATTCTATGTCCTCGACCCAAACTCTTCGCCTTTCCGTCCGGAGTTCCTATTTACGCCATCGCAGGGTCTTCCAGTAGCTTTGAATCAATATGCTCCCGGCAAAGAGGTGTGGATTGCCGGTAAGAAGTACATTTCGGGAGCTATCTACTCGCCGTTCCGTAACGAACGCAGCGATGCTTGGAGTCGCAGTCGCTTTTATTATGAGTGTTCATATTGCCGGTTCGCTTTTACCAAAGAAGCCTCAGTCGGTCGCGAATATATACCCAATATTTGTGACGCTTGCGGGAATACGAATACATTCCAGGTCGGGCAGAAATGGTTCAGACCACCTGGCTTTGCACATCCCATTTCACTTCCAGAGAAGACATCAACAGACGAGTTGCCGGCTCCGAGCTACGCAACCCACGCGAAGCTAGAGGCACCGACACCGGTGGACCCCCGCAGTTGGCTAGATGTTAACCCTCGGTGTGGCCTTCACTATCGTCGGGATACACTCTTGGTCACGAACCGGGGGCCAGGTGGGGATGGATATAACTACTGCACAATTTGCGGTCTGATTAGCCCGGTGACCGGTGCAGGGCCACTCCTAAATGCCAACGGACCACACAGAAAGCCATATGTTGATAATGAGCCGACTTGCGCCGCCAATCGAACTGCTAAGGGTGTGGTTCTTGGCACGGACTTCATTACTGATATTCTGCTTGTATCAATTCGCCTTGAAGCTCCTCTGCAACTTCGACCCGGACTGCTGCCCACAAACGTCGCACTTAGGACTGTAAGTGAAGCTCTAAGCAAAGCGGCCGCCTCTATCTTGCAGGTAGAGCCATCTGAAATTGCTTCCGAGTTTAGACCTGCCTTGAACGGTCACGGAAACAATGGAACCGAGGTCGAAATTTACTTGTACGATACATTGCCCGGCGGAGCCGGATTTGTTAAAGAAATCTCGGCACGCGGCAACGAACTGCTGTTTGTAGCGCGGGACCTATTGAGTTCTTGTCCTGCGAATTGTGAAAGTTCCTGTTACAGGTGTCTACGAAGCTTCAAGAATAAATTCGAACACAACTTACTGGACCGTCATATCGGGGCATCGTTGCTCTCGTACGTCATGGACAACGTGCCTCCGAGGATTCCAGACTGGCGTGTACGAAAACTGAAGCAGTTACTCAGCGCCGACCTGGCTCGACAAGATATCCCCGAAATGACTGTGACGTTAGATGCTCCCGTCGTTGCCATGAACGTTGGCGCGGCGGTAGCCCCAATTCTCCTTGAGCGTGATGGTCGAAAGTTGATACTTGATTTCGAAAGTGCACTTACACCGAATCACATCCCAGACACAGCACTGTCTGACATCCGAGCCGTATCACGCGAGTTTAAGGTTATCCCAGTGAACGAAGTCTCGGTTCAGCGAAATCTTCCAGTTGTAACTTCGGATTTATTGGCAGGTTTAGGAGTGTATGTCTGAACCGGATTCAATTTGGCAAGTGACTCTTCCAAACGGCCGGACGTTAGTCCCCGGCCTCGTGAGCCCATCAGTATTGACGCGCATCGAGAGTTGTCCACGTCGCTTTCACCTGAGCCGGGGCTCGTATCCCTCCATTTGGGACCGCCCCGGCTACCCCTCTCGTCCTAGCGTCGCCGCGCTAGCTGGGATGGTTATGCACCGAAGTACGGAGATTATAGGCGCTGAGGTGTATAGGTCCGCCGGAACCGGAGAAGCGAGATTCGTGGCAGCGATGCGCAGTCTAGGAGGATTTGATGCTCTCGTCGAACGCGTAACCGATGAACTCACGATTAACGTGACGGAGAACCCAAGAGCTCAATACAGTAGGGACTGGCTCGTCGAACAACTCCGCCGGAAACACCAGGATATCAGAGAACAAGTGCAAGGAAACTCGTCTATCTTGGATGTGGGTCAGCAGCGGCGAAACGAAGCCCCCTTGTCTACACAACCCCGTCGATTAGGACCTGGTACTTACTTTGAGATTGAGTTGCTCTCACCCAACATCGGATGCAAGGGACGGCTCGACTGCCTGTCTCTGAATGAAAGTGGAGTTGAAATAATCGACTTCAAGTCGGGTGAGAGAAGTTCGGAACACGAATTTCAATTGCGATTTTATCAAATGGTCTGGGCGAACGACCGAGTGCATAACCCGGACGGACTGGCAACAGTCAAACTCGCACTGATATACCCAAAGGGTACACATTACCTAGAACCTCTCGACACCGAGCAACTATCCGAATTTACCTCGGCGATAGTCGAGCGAATCATCCACTGCCGGGAACAGCTTGAGTCGGATGTGCCCCAAGCAAACCCGACTAGAGCTAATTGTGAATTTTGCGATGTACGTCACCTCTGCGACGAGTACTGGAAACAACCTGGAGAGGAGATGTTCATTCGTCCTTCAGTTCGCCGCGTTAATACGTTAATTGATGTGCGGCTCGAGTTGAAGGAGGCGATAACCGATTCAGTGTGGCTTGTTCAGTCGCAAGGTGGAGGACTTAGCCACGGAACGAGCGCCCATCTACGATGCGGCGTCTTCAGAGAGGTATTTGAACAAATGAAGGCGGGCGTCGGTACTAAACTACGTCTCATAGCGGCGTCCCATATGACGCAGGACGACGGGACAAGCGCCCTCTCTGTGATAAGCGTTGACCCTACATCCGAAGTGTTTTTCGAGAGCTAACTAGACGGGAGTTCGCTGCTTTCTTCTCGGGCCTCGGGGCGTTGCACTATGGCACCGTGACTCCTCGGTATCGTAAGGCGTTCTTCTTGTACGCGTTCAATAACATCCTCCCGGGTTATTCGTGCTGTGAGCCACCGTCGTCGCCAAAAATCGACAATCAACTCGGCGTAATCGACACTTTCGTCAGCAGGTATTAGGTAGTCTGGTTTCGCGGACATTCCAAGCAAGACCTGACGAAAGTTTCGAGCAAGCGCGATACCGTATGTCACCCGTTGGTTTCGATGCAATAGGATTTCATCACTGGGGTAACCGACGGCATCAAGTGCCCGGCGTAGTTTTCGCATTAAGGGGTTCACGCCCTCGCCAAAAATGCTGTTCACTCTCCGTCCAAACTTAAGGCGGGCGCTTAACAAATCACATAGGTTGAGAGTTTTTCGACTGAAGTGATAAGTACCGTACCCTTCGCTCTTTCCCAACTCACAATACTCCAGTTGGTCCAACGAATCAGTAACCCCAAGTTGGGACAGGGGCATTTTAATCCGGTTGTATTGGCTCGACCCGACGCCATAAAGACTGGTCGTGCATAGTAAAACGAGTCGGGGTGGCCTTTGGACCGGCTCTCCTTTCATACTCGACGCGATTACACTAACCTGATTCTGGTATCTCTCTTTATATCGTTGGACAATCTCCGGACTGCAGAGAAGAAGGCAAATGAGCTTACCACCGAGCAAGTGGTTGTATGGTGGAATTGCTCCGCAAACAGTTATGTCCATCATTTCAACGCCAACGTGTTCCGCCTTAACGATACGCACCAACTGATTCAGGGCCTTTCGCACCGATGTGCGGGAAAAGTCGATAACTCCTTTTTCATCCTTAGCATTTAGGAACGTGCGCTTAAGATGCAGCAGCTTTTCTATCTGGCGACACCTTTTCGCCCTGAAAAGGCTTGTCGAACTAAGTGCGGACCAATCCGTGGTAGCAGATGAGTTCTTCGAGGCTTTGTGACTTTGTTTCTGAGGCTCGCGTTGATGGGCTTCTGCACACCTTAACGCCTCTTGTGCGAGCCTTCTCAAATCACTCTCGTCGGGTGACAAGAGTGATTTATCGCGTATGAGCCCGTCGCGCCTCAGGTCCTCCGTCCAACAGGAGTCAAGGAGCCGCTGCAACGCAGCTTCAATCCATCCGACTGTACTTTCATCACAAGGAAAGAGGGAACTCCAGTGTTCCGATTCAGCATGCCATCCTATCCATTTATCCCGTATTTTGTTCTGAACGACCGAACTTCCTAGAGCAGCGATGCCGATGACGGGATGGTTTTTCGAGGCGGCGTCTCGCACTAATACCATCATCGAGCGTCCGGGTACCGACTTATATTCATTGACCCAGGTATGCCGAAAGTATCTCCATATATCTCCGAGCCGCAGTCCAGTGTGCTCGCAAACGGCTTCATTGGTAACAAATTGAAGATATGGGCGAATTATGGACGATAGGCCAGTAAGCTTCGGTTCATCGCTCGCCTCTCGGATGCTCTCAAGGTCGGCTGCCAACGACGGTCCATCACGCATCACCGAAAAAATGGAATGCCAGCCCTGCGGGGTCAGGCGGTTCGTTTCCATTCCTGATAGAAATTCTTCGACAGATTTCTCGGTTAACTGCGAATCTCGCCCTAGAAGGTGGGCTTTCCTTACTGACTCTTTTGCTACGTCTCGCGAATTACCCGAGGTGTCGGGAGGGAATAGGTTAACGACATTCCCACGCACTCTAATTGTCCAACTCTGCAATACAAGGTCAGCTAGAACACTGAACGCAAACATTAGCCTTAATTCAGCTGTAGGTGGTGATTCGGCGTCAATTAGAGAGACTTCCGCTTGACGCAAAGCTTCCACCCGCTGTTTATCGGCTTGTATTCTATTGAGCCGCCGCGCTATTCGCAGGAAGTAAGGACCTAGTGATTCACAGTTTAGTTGTACGGCAGTAGAGCTTTTCGCCATCACAAATTCGCCATCACAAAACAGAAGTCATTCGCAAAATGTCGCTAGCACGCGGCCCCATTCAACTCGATACTTTCTTAGTAGTTCTCTATCAACGCCCAGCTGCCCTAGATGCTCCTCGGCACGTGAAGCCGCCAATAACATCAAGTGAATCGCGGTATCGCTACTTATCAGGCCCTCGCCCACGTTTTTAAGAGTGGTTGCGATAAATGGATGGTCCATTCGTATTTTAAGCGATAGCCGGTCGTCTTTGAACTGAGGTTCAAAGAAACTTTCGTCGCTTGTTTCACGACTGAGAGCGAGGTCGATATCGTACCGGAGTATTCGACGTCGTGAGTGCCCTCGTTTCTTTGCATTCCTTGGGCGAGCAAGCGGCTCTAGTTGAATTTCGCGTTTCCCTGCGACCCGGACGGCTCTGTGCTTTTCCTTCTGACGACTAAGCCCCTCTCTAACCTCGGCATTAAGTTTCCTACCGATGGACTCCATATCTGGTTGAAGTATTCGTTCCAACATTGCTGAGGGCCGAATACCTTGTTTCGTATTAGTCACCCCGAATAATTCATCAAGTTCCGGGTGGAATGTAATCTCACAACGCCACCAATCGTCGTAATTCTCTCGACGCTTACTACCTAAAAAGTACCAGCCATAGTCAATCTCGCGCCTTCCCCTGATGATGGACACGCCTGCTCGTCGTGTAATGCTCATCTCAGATTTTTCTTTTGAACTTAGTTCTTCCGATAGTCTCAGCGGCAACTTGGTAAAGACGACATTTACTTGAGATATCACTCCTCGATGGAGAGAAATCTCATATTTAAGAGGCGGACCGACCGGCACGGCTTCTAGGCGACCGGACGTACGCATCATGAGTGGGTCAAACGCTTCGACTTCAACTCCATTCACATTAATTTTCTTACCCGCCCACAGCCATTTCCTAAATGTCTGACCTAGGTATCTGTTCAAACGGCTCACCCAAGCGATGCCACTGCCCAGTTCTACTTTGTCGCATCTGTACCAAATGACCTTTGTGCCTGATTGAGTCTCTACCTTCCTTCGCGTTCGCCGCGGTGCCGATAACCCCAACTCCGGTTGTGAGGCGATTTCATCAATATCGAGACAGCTTCTCCAAACACTGTTCGGTGAAGTCCAGCTCATGACCTCTATTTGTCGTGCCATTGCTAACGAAGCATTCGGAAGCCCCATGCCGTAACGCCCACTTCCGATCCGTGAATTGAATCTAGAGGAGCCACCGAATTGTAGAGCCTTCATCAATACTGATGGCTTCATTCCGTGACCGTCATCGGTAATACTGACCGTTCGACATAAGGAGGCATCCTGGTCTAAGTCCACGTGCACCGTTGTTGCATCGGCCTCAAACGAGTTATCTATCAATTCGGCTAGGGCGTGACCTATAGACTTATATCCAGAGTCCCTTGCTGACAGAACGAAATGCGGTGCACTGATGAGTGAAATTGGTTTAGGTCGCATCGGCGGCCTATCTTAACATCCTGGAAACAATTTGAAGATAAATCTTCCGATGTATGGCAACAGAGCATCGGAAATCGCACCTTTGGCAATTGTCCAAATGTTTCATAGTCTGGTTTCCTCACACCTTGTAAAAGTGTTGAATTACCTTTGCGGCAAAGTACTTTATCCGCCCTGGTCGTCCGCGTGAACCGTCATTTAGGCTTGCCCGATAGGAATTAACGAGATGCCGGTGCAAACGATGGGCGCGTTTGAGGTGACAGGAATTTACGAACTTGTATAATCCCGAAATTTCTTGAGTGAAGAGTTGGCAGTTAGTGTAGAGCTTGCCAGATTTTTTGTAACTTTTGCGTATTAGATAAGGGTGTCCGCTGTCGCTAGAATGTTGCGGACCCCTGCTAAAGCCATAGATTGATTAAGGATTCTATAGCTGTTACCTAAAAGTCCCAGAAAGCTGCCGAAGTAAAATTTTCGTTAAGACGGACGCCCTGCTGCGCTCGATTCTCTGTTTTTTGGATTTGCTGGGAGCTTTCTCGGCAGTATTGAGGATTATACTGGATGTTTCAACCCCTACCAGAACCCACCTATTGAATGAGACAAATATAGGTGCTACCCGATGCGTCTACTTTGCATAACTACGATTCTTATACAAGCTACTTTTTCGCTTTCAGAGTTGTTCGAGTCCGCAGACACCCCCGACAGCCTAATTCGGGGCCGTCTACTAGGCGTAAACGGTGACGGCGGTACCGTCACCACCTACCGTACTCGTCTGGCCCGTGATTCTCTGCGCCCCCAACTTCAGCGTTTTCCCCGTAGTGGTGGTCATAATACTGTTGAAGAATCGTATCGAGGTCATAATCCCCAAAAATGTCAGTAGTCGCTAATTCTTCGAGCCTATCCAACCGTTCAGTATTCGCATCCGTTTTAGGATTCTTCGAACACCAAGTTTTGAAGACATTGTTCCAGTCTGGATACCTGTGGTGCTGATGTTTGACCGTGTAGTAATGCCTACAGTCTTTCAGGTATTTCTCCAAGAGGCTCGGATGATAACCCTGAGCTTCGAGAGATTCCATCATCTCTTCACTTGGAGTGAAGTCCTTCGGCATCGGTGTCTTTAGCGTTCGGTTCGTTTTGACTGTTTGAGCATACGTTACCGTCCCGACGACCTCGGCGTTGACAGGTTCATTCGTGTAGATAGGAGCTTCTTTTGCCTCTTCTACAAACTCGGCATCAAGCACATCATCCTCGATGCCCAGATATGCCTTGAACTTTCTCTCCAATGCTTCGAAATCGAGATAATAGTGGTTGGTGAAATGTCCATTCGCACGGTGCGGCTCTACCGTCAGAATTCCCATCTCTTCTAGTGTCGCTCTGGCGTTCTCCACTTCTCGTTTCGAAAGCCCAAGTTCCGATTGCCATTGCTTACTCGTCTTGTAGACGCCACCATCCTCTCGTTTCGCCCTTTCAGCCCAGTAAATAAGCTGGGTGAGGAAGACGGCATTCTTGATATTGCCAGTGAAACCGATGTACTCAGTACGAACTGGGATGCAATCTGCACGTTTCTTCGTCCGAACCAATAATGCGTCTATTTTTGTCTGGTATTGTTTGCCCATTTAGTTTGTCCTCGCTGTAAAAAAAAAGAGAAGAGGTTGTGTGTCGGACAAACTAGTAGAAATAACCTCTTCTCTTTGAGCCTGATGTTTCAGACTGGTATCAAATTTTCATCCACTACTTGCCAATTCCGACTGTTTCATATAGAATACACTGTTTCACGCCTTTTGTCAAGGGGGCGGCTGTTGTGCGCCGCTTGTTACTGATGTAAGTGAATGGGTTAACGATTTAACGCCGTTCTAAGCGCCTTTCCAACGCGGAGCCCCACCATCCTACCTATTTCCATTTCCGATGCGCCTGAAGCGCCGCAATCGGGCAAAGCGGGGGATTCTCGTTGTCTCCCAGACGGACGACGAGTCCGTGAAACCTTTCTTTCTTTTTGGCGGAACTTTTTCTTTCTTTGGAAGAGAAAGAAACGATAGTGCAAAGTCACTATCTTTCTCCGTTGTAAAAGTTCAAGGTTTCCAAAACGCAGTTAATTTTTATATGGAGAAGCTATGCTGAGGCTATGTTATGTAGCGTCCAGATATGGACAGAATCGAATCCACATCTGGACGCTACCGAATCCATTTCTAGATTCAAGGGGCCAAATCAATAATCCTGCCCATCTCAGAACATCGGGATGCAACCGTTGTTCGCATAGGTATAGTGGGTCAACCGGACATCCAAAGATTGAAGTAAGTTGTGTATCCCCACTCCAAGCACTTCCAGAAAGTGACAAATAAAGGCTTGCCCAAATCTCTCCAGAACGTCAGTCTCGTAATCCACCTTGAAATACTCAGAACCGAAACAAAGCTCATACTTACCATTCGGCGCAAGCTCCGATGCCGCCTGCAACGCTAGATAAATTGCGTAATACTCCCCAATCGTTCCGTCGAAACACGAATTACATTCTGCACAACCGCACGGAGTCGAATAGCCGAAATTTCGTCGACCATCTAGAGCCCCTCCAATAAACCGATAGCCCCAAGCTGCCCCCTTCGGCGCTGAACCAGCTTCTAAACACGTAAGGATATAGACCACATCTTTCGCTTCAACATTCTCTTTCATATTCATTTTTCAACTCACTTTTTATTTTTTGCGTCGAGGCAGACCCCTAGCCGCAAAGCAGGGCTCCGAATCGACTTGACACCGTTTTAATTCCCCTAAAACTTAGGCGAAAACGGGTTTGTGAGTTTTGAAATGGGTGCTAAGAAATGCAGAAAACGCAAGGGTGGCTCCGTGAAAACGAGACGCAGTCGTTCGAACTGCACACAATGCTACTTGTGCGCTTTTCGAATCTTTTCTTATTTTTGCGGTCTCGTTCATAATCACAATTCTATCTTTGCATAAGCTGCCCAAAAGTCAATAGACCCTTATTTTGACCAACAATCCTTGGTATTACACGAGGAAGTGAGGTGAGAAAACGTCAAAGGACAAATGCTTTCAGCCCGTTCGCTGTTGGCGCATCGTAACGAGTAGTATTAGGAATCTCCGAAAAAGAAAGTCCGACAAAGGGCTATTCTAGTCTTGAACTTCCGCTTTGTTATAAATTGCCCACGCCAGAACTTTGCTGTTGTTGGTCCAATGCTTCGACGACCCTTTGGATGTTGTGCTTGTCACGGGAGATGTAACGGATAGTCACCTTATAATCCCCACTGTGACCGAGCTGCTTCCCAATCGTGGCGATGCTGAATCCCAACTCGTCTAGCCTTGTTGCGTGACATCTTCGAAGGTCGTGAAACCGAAGGTTTTCCAAACTTGCCGCCTCGCAAGCCGACTTGAAGGCGTGTCGGAAATCGGTTCTCCCGAATATAAGGGCGTCCGGCTTCCTTATGGATTGCTTCCAGAGGATTTCCAACTCGGCTCTCAGTCGGGCGGTTAACCCGACCTCACGGGACTTAAAGGTCTTCGTGTTTTCGGCAAGTACGTGAATCACTCCCGCTTCGAAATCCACATCCCCGACCCTCAAGGAAGCCAATTCCCCGTAGCGGCAACCCGTATCAAGGGCCGCTATCACGAGCGGTCGAATGTGGGAACGCCTACCCGTACAACAATCAACTAGCCTTTGGCTCTCCTCAAGCGTTAGAACTCGGGTTCTTTTGATTTCGTCCGCTTGGTGAATCAGGGTATCACCGCAACGGAACAGATTCTTAACTATCCAACCTTTCCGTTCCGCAATCGAGAGCATACGGCGAAGGTAGGCCAAATAGCGATTAACAGTGGCTATGGAGATTTGAACGCTTTGCTGAGTGGAACGGCTAAGTAGCGAGTCACGAAAATTGCGTAGGTCTTCATACGCCAAATCCTTCAATCGGAAACCGCCGAGTTCGGCACAGTAGACCTTGATGTAACCCCTAACTTCGATGTACCCCCGAAGCCCAGACACCTTTCGCCCGTTGATGATTTGGGCGGGTTTGACGTAGTTCTTCAGGTAATACTCGCAGAGGTCGTTAACGGTCAACTTTTCAATGTCGAATGCCGACCGTCCTCCCTTCTCAAGTGTGGCTAATAGGTCTTTCAAAACCTTTCTAGCCTCGGTCTTACTTTCGGCTTGCCGTTGCACAGCGGTTCGCTTCCCGTTTTTGTTCGTGTAACATACTCTTGCTATCCAAGCACCGTTGCGCTTGTTTTGAAATATCTGTCCAGTTCTTGGTTTCATTTTGGTTCTCTCTTCAGCGGCTTTACGTCAACCGAATGCGCCATTGGTTGCGCTTAGGGTTGCGTATAAGCCTCAAAAGAGTGCCAAATCAGCAGGAAATTGCGTGGATGTTGGGTGGCGAAATTGGTATACGCACCAGACTCAAAATCTGGCGGGCTTCACGCCCATGTCGGTTCGAGTCCGACCTCCGGCACCAACCCCCCTTTCCGTAAACCCTTCATTTTCAAGTAAATAGCCTGTTTTCAACCCCTTAGGCAGTACAACATTGTTTCGCACGGCGCACATATTGCACATATTTCACACCAAAAGTGGATAGAAAGTGCATAGTAAATTTTCCGGTAATTGATGATAACTGGATGCTTACGCCGATCGAGAATTTTATGGAGAATCCATTTTCCTCAATTTTTGCGAAAGATGGTGCTTCCTCTGACGGATAATGCCCCTTCCCACCCCAAACCCGCCGGGACCGGAAGAGGCCATTCTTTTCAATTTCAGAGTGACTCTCCGAGCTGGTCGATCGCCGGAGGAAAACAAAAAGTTAACCATCAGAATAGAATACCCGGCGGAAGGAGGCGATCGGTTGGCGTTCGATGTCAGCAGAGTGATTAGTTCACTCGAGGCTTAAACCAGATTGGTTTAGTGGCTGGGCAGTTTACCGCCCCCTCGAGCGCCTGCGTTTTTGGCGAAATCTGCTGGCCATATTGGCACTCTCCTTCCCCGTCGCCACGCGCTCGCAAGTTCAGGCACTGAAACGGCCCAAGTTCCCAGTTCAATAAGCGCTCAACAAACGAGAAAGTGTCAAGCTTCTTCGCCAAAGGAACGCGGTGACGGTCCATTCTGTAATCCCCGGTCGGATGCATTTTCGGCGCCGACTTGGAGTCCCTCAAGGACCGGCGCTGAACGCCCTGCGAGGTCGCGCGGCGGTTTTCGCCCCATGTTTGTGACCCGCGAAACTAAAGATCATCGATTTCGTCCAAAATTCTTTTCGAAAGTCTCCCCAATTCCATCTTAAATTCGAAAAATGGCGTCACGCGGGGTAGGTACGCGTAAGAGCTTGACGAGGCCTTCACGATGCGGATGAGTTGGATTCGAGTTCGAAACGGGCGAAGTTGAAGTTTCCGCGCTCGTTCTCAAATGCTCCCCCAGCCTCATCGACCTGCTTTGTCTGAGCTTCAACCTCATTCGCCTGCGGCCCAGTTCAGGTTTTTTGGGGCTCACCAGGCCTGGTAGGCGAATGCGGTCCGTCTCACCGTTTGTGCCGTTAGCGCCTCGGCACTGGATTTGCGTCAGCTGTAGTAAGGTCCATGTGGCATCGGCAAATCTATTGATGTTCCAAAGGTCACGGAGGATCGTATCGTTTCGTGAAAAGACGCTCGATTCTTGTTTGGCTTATCGCGGCGGCGACCTGCGGCAGCGGGATAGTCAATCTGTATTCGGTCATTAACAGGAGCTTACCCGAGCGTTTCGCCAGACTTCTTGAACTCTTCCCTCTTGAGTTTTTGCAACTTGCTAGATTCCTGGTGATGCTGGCCGGCTTCGCGCTAATTATCTCATCGATCAATATCTTGAAGCGGAAGCAAAGGGCTTTGTATTTTGTCGCTTTCTTCTCGGTGGCCTCGATCGTGTTTCACTTAACCAAAGGGATCGATTATGAGGAAGCAACAATTTCGGCGTTATTGCTGGCGGTGTTGTTCTTTGCCCGACGCGAATTTAGGGTAAAAAGCGCGGACTGGGACTGGACGTCGAATATCCTGCGAGCGCTGCTCTCCGCCTCGATCGTGGTCGTCTACGGAACGATCGGTTTCTGGCTGCTTGAGACCAATGAGTTTAATTTTAATTTCCGTTTTTTCGACGCAATGCGAGCGACCTTGTCTATCGTCTCCCTCGTCGGCGACCCAGGTTTGGTGCCGCAAACCGAATACGCGATCTGGTTCACGCGTTCGGTCTATGTTCTGACATTTGCGACGGTGGGATACGCCATTTTGTCACTGTTCCGTCCGGTCATTTATCGGTTCCGGACCCTGCCGCTAGCGAGGCAGCGAGCCGCCCGCATTACGGAGAGAAATGGCCGCTCGTCAATGGATTTCTTCAAGCTTTGGCGCGACAAAACCTTCTTTTTCACTAGCGACAATCGCGGTTTCGTCGCCTATAGAGTATCGTCTGGGGTTGCCCTCGCGCTTGGCGATCCGGTCGGCGAGGTAATGGAAATCCAAAAGATCGTCCGCGAATTCACCGAATTCTGCCGCGAAATGGGTTGGGAGATCGCATTTTATCAGACGTCGGCCGATTTCCTAGAAATCTATCGGGCCAACGGCTTCCGGCGGCTCAAGATCGGCGAAGAGGCGGTTATTGATCTGGAGGCATTTTTGATCGAATCCCCGAAACGAAAACACCTGCGCAAAATTCTGCACAAATTTGAACGCCGTGGTTACCGCATGGAGCGTTTCGACGCTCCCGTGCCGGACGAGACGGTGAACCGGATGCGGGAAGTTTCGGATGATTGGCTGAACATCTCCGGCAGGCGCGAGCGATCATTTTCCCTAGGGCAATTCGACGCCGGATATATGCGCGAGTCGACAATTTACGCGGGTGTCGATCCCGATGGGAGAATTCTCGCCTTCGTCAATCAGATTAGGGATTACGTTCCCGGTGAGATGACCTTTGACCTGATGCGACACCGCATCGACGCCCCGAACGGGACGATGGACTTCCTGTTCACGAATATAATTCTCGAAGCGAAAAAAGCGGGTTTCCAACGGCTGAGTATGGGGATGGCAGCTCTTTCGCATTTTCTGCCGAATTCGAGCCAGTCGCCGGAGGAGCGGACGATCGGAAATTTCCTCAGTCGAGTGCGTTTTCTATTCAGCTACACGGGGTTGCAGAATTTCAAAGCTAAATTCGCGGATATATGGGAACCGCGTTACCTGATCTACCGAAAGGTGTACGATCTGCCGCAGATAGGGATTGCGTTACTGCGCGTTTCCGAAATCGATCCGGTTTCGGATGAGCTCATCTTCACCGACCACGGGGGAGCCAAAAAGCCGCCGCAGCGATCGTGGAGAGGTTGGCCCGCGGCCGTTTTTCTGTCCATTCTTGCTTTGCCCTGCGCATATTTTCTCTGGTACGAACTTCACCCGCGGCCGCTTCCTCCGCCAGGGAAGAACGCCTTGGTGCTGCGCGGCGCCCAGCAGGACATATATTTCTTTCCTGCAGTAGGCGGCGAGCGCCCCGGAACCAAGAAGATCTTGTTTCTGCCCGGCGATGGCGGTATGGGCGGACTGGCGGACGAGATACCGGAAAAAATGGCTGAGGCCGGTTATGACGTTTACGCTCTAGACACGAAACGCTATTTGCAGGGATTTACGACCGAGTCCGGCGTTTTGACCGAGCCGGAAGTAATCGATGACCTGAGCGAGATCGGCCGCTGGACCGATCCGCGCTGGGGCGAGCGGATCACGTTGGTCGGCTGGTCGGAAGGCGCAGGGCTGGTCGTGCTCGCGGCCTCCGCGCCTAATCGAGCCAAACTTTACAACGGGATCGTAATATTGGGCTTGTCGGACCAGGCGGAACTCGGGTGGCGCGCCGCGGACGACATCACTTATATAACGGGCGGCGACCCGGACGAGCCGACCTTCGATGTCCGTAAGTATCTGCCGCAGGTCGCACCGCTCCCGCTCGCTTTCGTCCATTCGACAGGGGACCAATTCGTCAGCGGCCAAACGGCGCAAAGCCAATTCGAACTGATCAAGGAACCGAAAAGGTATTTTTCTGTCGACGCGGACAATCACGCTTTTGCGGGAAATACTGAAGGACTTTTCGAAACACTCGGGGAATGCCTCGACTGGGTGGGTACGAACGCACCGTGAATATCGGAACGGCGGACAATACGGAAAGGTACAGCATGCGGACCGGAAAACGGCGAATCAGCGGCTTACTGCCTATTGTTTTTGCGGCCCTTTGCCTTGTTTGGGTTTTCCACTCGGTCGATCTCTCGGAGCTCGCCCGCCAAACCGCGGTGGTCGACTTTCGGTTGGCGGCGGCGGCGGTCGCCCTCGATGTCTTGAGCTACGTCGTTCAAGGTGGGCGATGGGCGCTTCTCTTGCGCCCGTTCGGTCGCCTCTCCGTTTTTTCCGCGACGCGTGCAATTTACGCCGGCCTATTCGCGAATGAGGTGCTGCCCCTGAAAATCGGCGAGGGGGTCCGCTGTTTTCTTGCCGCTAGCCTGTTGAAGACCGGCCCTCTGAGCATAATCCCCACGATCATTCTGGAACGTTTTTTCGACGGCGTGTGGCTGGTCGCCGGGATCGGTGTCACCGCCGCTTTCGTTCATCTGCCGCCGAGTCTGATGAAAACGGAAGAAATGCTTGGGGCTTTGATAGTCGTCTCAACGGGGATCTTCCTTTTGGTTGTCAAAAAGGGACTCGACTCACCCACCCTGCCGGATCCCCCCAACGTGCGCCCCCGTAGTAACTCTGCGATGTTTGCGCCCTCCCTGATCAAGGACTCTCTAAGGTCGATCCACGCTGCGGCGGCTCATCCCGCGGCCTTGGCCGCTTTCTTTCTTTCGCTGATGCTGATTCTCGCCCAAGCTTGTTCGTTTTGGTTGGTTATGAGAGCCTATGCGATCGATCTTCCGTTCTGGGCCGGTACGGCGGTTTTCTTTATCGTACATCTCGGCACGGCACTTCCGGGGACTCCGGCCAACGTCGGCAGCTACCAATTTTTCACTGTTCTGGGCCTCGCCCTGTTCGGCGTCGATCGAACTCTCGCTGTCGGGTTCTCCGTCTTCGTTTTTCTATTGCTGACGATTCCGCTGTGGGTGTTGGGGTTCCTGGCAATGAGCTCCAGCGGTATCACGCTTTCCGCGGTGCGCCGCGAAGTCGGCCGATTTCGCTTCCGCACAACGGGCCCCGAATAAGCCTTTCAGGAGTTTAGCTTGAGGGGCGTGGGTTAACCCCCTTTCGTAAGGGCGGAGTTGCCGCATCGGTTCCGGTTGGTCGGCGCGTAAAATTCCGACCTTTCGAGTGTTTTTCCGCGCTATTGACCCCACCGGAATGATCCGGAACGGTCCAGATTACAGCAATGCGGTTGGCGGGACGCAACTAACCCAAAATAGGCGTGAGCGGCGCTCGGCGATCAGGCAGCATTGCAAAAGGATCGAAAGAACGCGTGAAGTTCATCATCCCTGCGGAACGACCACATTGCGTATTTAAGGTGCTCGGTTTCCCCGTGATCTTCGGGCCGTTCCGCTCCGGGTGGACAGTGGCTCTGGCGGTCAATGCCGAGCCGACAAACCGATCGGGAGGCTCCGCATAACCGGAATATGATGCGCAGGAAACACTAACGCCCCGGGACCGCCCCCTTAGAACTTTAGGGTGTATTGGTGAGGACTCATAAGACCCGGATAGTCCGGGGATTCGCCAGAGGTTGCCAAAGTCGTCGCTGGACTTCCGGGAACGAAGAGCAATCGCCCGGGAAAGCCAGCCGGCCGGTCAGGGATTAAAGGACGCGAGGGTGATCAGCCCGCTCGAAGCCTGGGGCTGCCAGATCCCGTACCACTTCTGTTTGCCGTTTTCTTCTTTGATATTCCCTTTCTTCACAAATTTTCCGCGTTCTAATAGTCCGCCCGGTTTACAGTTCGGAATCGCGTGTCACACAGATAACCCGGAAATAAGGCCCCATCCAGTCACGCCGGGAAGCTGTCCGACTATCACGGAAAGTCTCTTGGGACCACATCGAAACGCCCCAGAATGCTGGGATCCGGGTTCCCTTCAGCGAGGTCACTACAGCAATCGGGGTAGTGTCCGCCGGCCATCTCGGGATGATCGATGTGGGTTCGAGCGTGGGCGTAACGCCATCCAACAGGCGGTGGGTGCACAGCGGCCCTCGGCACCCGCTGGGGAGCGAAAAGAGGGCCGAAGCTTCTCCCGGCCCTCTTTTCTCAACGAAAGTAACGAGCGGGTAAATAAGCAAATGCTCGTCTTCTAGGCGTCGGCTCCGAAAGGCACCGACCGGTTTCAATGTAACAAACATGTTTCGTTTGGTTCGGCCTCGGAGGACACCCTGTCGCACTTTTCCTTCCAGTCCGGGAGTTCCGCATGGTTACAGTCGTAGCAACTCTTCTCCTTGGGGGAAATCCTCCCATGCTGCCTCGCGAGTCACCGAAACTTTCAGGTGAAGACCCGCAGAGTCGCCCCCCCGACATATTTTCCCAAAGTGTTCCGGGAAAGCATTAATCGCTTTCAAAGGCGGGGATCTCGAACGGTTTGCTCTGGTAAATCTCGACGACGCCGCGGAGGATCTCTTGTGCCGGGTGAACCACCCCATTGGAGGAATAGGCGACCGCCAGTTTTTCCTCCGGAAGGTAAACCAGCAGCGTCCTGAACCCGTCCATGCTCCCCCCGTGCCCGTAGAAAGTTTTGCCGCCGAGCGGGAGCCTGCTCATCCCCATCCCGTTTTTCATCTGATCGACGTTCCCACGCGAAATGAGCTTCCCGTCGAAGAGACCGTGCATGAATTTGACGAGATCGCTCGGCGTCGAAACGATCGCCCCGGCGGCGCCCGGAACGCTCAGATCGATCTCCTCGTACTGCTTCCAGACTCCGGCATAACTGTAGGAAAAACTTTCGTTTTTGCCGACGTCGGTCTTCCCCGTGCCGGCGTAGGTGTCCTTCAGCCGGAGCTTTGCGGTGATCCTTTCCTTTAATACGTCCCGGTAGGGTTTGCCGACCAACTTTTCCACGACGTAACCCAATAGCACATACCCGGCATTGCTGTAACCGCGTTTCTCGCCCGGCTCGAAATCGGGCTTCCCCCTGGCGATGAAGGCGAGCGTCTCGTCCTTCGTTCTCCTGCTCAACGACCAAGAGCGAAAATCGGGTTCCTTGATGAAGTCGTGGATCCCGCTGCGGTGGGCCAGTATATGCGCGATGGTGATCTCGCCGGCGTTCGGGATCTGCGGGAAGAATCGGTCGAGCGTGTCGGAAAGCTTCAATTTGCCTTCCTCGACTAGCTGAAACACAAGCGCGGCGGTGAACATTTTGGTGATCGAGCCCACCCGGTACCTGGTGGCCGCGGTCGCGGGCGTTCTCTCGCCGCCGTCGATCCGGCTGTAGCCGATCGCGCGGGTGTACAGGGGGCGGCCGTCTTTGGTGATCGCCAAACTCCCCATCGCCTTGTCCTTTTCGGCTAGCCGATCAAGAAACCGGTCGAGCTTGGTCGTGTCCGGCGTCTGTGCGGGAAGGGCGGTGAGCGACGCGAACGTTAATACAAATGCGAATAATATTTTAATCTTCATTTGTTTTGACCTCCATTTTTGATGTGAATGACGTCGGTCTCTCGAACCGCCGCGAAGATCCGCCGGCGAAGTTCGTGCACAAGGGTCCGTCAACCCCCTAAAGAAATCGGGAAGCCGTCGTGCCCTTCCGTCGAGGTTGCTACACACAGGCGGATTATCGGCTTCGCCCCGGTGATGTGTTCAACGTTCGTAAGCCTTAATATTTAAGTTCTGCAGATCAAAAATCCCGTCGGGCAGCTTCGCGTTGGGCTTGATGTCGAAATATTCTTCAAGGAAAAACAGTTTCCCGTCGATCAGGAATTCCACCCGCGCGGCGACCCAGCCGCCGCCTTTGACTTTCCGGTAATCGCCGAAGCGGAATTCCTGAACGCGAGTGCCGCCCGCGGGCTGAATCGAGCGCAGAAAATAAAGCCGCTTTTTGTCGATCCAGAACTGCCGGGAGCGCAGATCGCCTTTGTCCGCGCCGACGACATAAACCGCGCGCCCACCGTAAACGTCCTCGCGGAATTTCGATAGGTCGAACTTCATCCCGGCGAGCTGCCTGATCGTCGTTTCGGCGGGCTGACCGTAAACGGCGAAACCGAGCGTGAGCAGCGGATGCCCGGTGCGGCGGCTGCCGGCGGCTTTTCCTTCCTTGAAATCGTGCTGCATCCCGTCGTCGAATATAACGCCGTTGCCGCTGCCGATGCTTCCGAAATCGATCCGCAACTTGCCGGGCAGCCGCATCGCCTCGTACCAGACGCCGGTTTCGATCTTTCCGTCGGGTTTGTAGTCGGTGGTCTTCTGAGCGAAAACGAGCGTCTTGTACCATTTGTTCGCGTATCTGTCGCGCATCGCGCTGATCAGCTCGTTGGTCGTTTTGATCTCGGCGGCAAGCGCCGGGGTCGCGAAACACGCGATCAAAAGGAGCAACAAACTGAGTTTTACCGATATCTCCTTAATGTTTTTCATCGCTTTCGAATTTTAGCGGAGAGTTTTGAGCGCTGTGATCCCGAAACGAGTTCCCGATTATTGTTTGATGAAGATTCGTTTCGATTCCTGTTCGCCCTGCGGCGATTTGACTTTGATCTCGATCGTCAAGGTCCTGCCGTCCGGCGCGAGTGACCATTTGCGCGCCGCCTCGACCGGCACGGTACCGCCTTCGGGCGTTTCGATCTCCACCTTTTCGGTCACCTCGATGCCGCTCGCGTCGGCGTTCCATTTCGTCGTCCGCTTACCTTTTCCGTTCGGCTGATTTGCGGGCTTGAAATCGGTTTCCCGCCCGTCCGCCTCGTAACTATCGGCAACGGTGATATCGCCCTGCGGCGTTCCTTTGACGAGAGTTTCGACTTTGATCGTGTCGCCCGTCTGCACGACCGTCATCGTCTGCTCCATTCCGGGCGGCAATCCGGTGGATCTCGCAGCGTCGAGTTTCCAGACGCCTGAAAAATCCGCTTTCGCCGGCAATGCCAGGGCGTTCAGGTTGAGCGCCAAAAGAGCCAGAACCATGATGCCGATAGTTGTTCTTTTCATTATTTGGTCTCCTTTTCGTAGTTATAACTTTGATCTTTTGGACATGCCGATCCCGATCCCGTCCGAGAGAGTTTCGACCGCGAGGCTTCCGATCGCGGCGAGCTTCTGCGCGTCGAGTGCGAAAACTTTGCCGTTTTTCAAATCGGTAATGAAAACGCGCTTGCTGTCCGGCGTGACGCTCAAGCCCACGGGGGCTCCGTCAATGTTTATCCGCCCGACCTCCTTGAAGGTCGCCGCATCGAACACGACCACCGCACCCTCCTGCGGGTTGATGGCGTAAACGCGTTTGCCGTCCGGGGCGTACGCGAGGCGCAGCGGCATCTGCCCGACGTTGAAGGTCCGCACGACCTTTTTCGCGGCGGTGTCGATCACCGAGATCAGCCCGTCGACGCGGTGCCCGATCCACAGCGTCTTGCCGTCCGGTGAGAGAGTGATCCCCTCGGGCTGCTTCCCGACGGCGATCTGCGCGACCTTCGCTTCCGGGGTGGAGGCGTCGATCACGGTTACGCTGTTCGAGACCATGTTCGCGGTGTAGATCGCCCGCCCGCGCGGGCCCACGGCCAGCATGTGCGAAGCAATCTGGTCCGTCTTCGCCCTCCAGTCCACTTTCCCCGTCGCGGGGTCGAGACGGGCGACCGAGTTGGCGGCCTCGGCGGTGAAATAGATCTTCCCGTCGACCTCCTGCAGCCCGTGCGGGCGCATCAGGTCGCCCAGGTCGATCCGCTTGGTTTCCTTAAGCGCGACCAGGTCGATCACCGAGATGCTGTTGCCCGGTTTCCCCTGCGGGCCGTAGTTCGCAACGTAGGCGTTGCGCCCATCCGCGGAAACGATCGCCTCGTGGGGGCCCTCGCCCACGGGGATGCGGGCGAGCGACTTCAATGTATCGCCGTCGAGGATCTCCACAGCGTTCGCGTCGCGGCAGACCGCGACGACGTACAAGCTCGTCGTGCGGGCGCTCACGACGGAGGCTCCGCCGAAGATCACAAGTGCTGCGAAAAGCAAGCTAAGCTTCATACGTTGCAAGACATTCATCCTATTTCTTCCCTCTATTGTTCTTCAGATACTCCTTCGGGATCGGGTTGTCCGGCGTTTCCTGCTGCCAAAAGATCGACAGAACCCACCAGCGTTTTCCGTCGTTGATGAGCTGGAAGCTGTTGATCCCGCGCAGGAACGGCTCCTTGTCGCTGAGCTTGTGGCGCCCCTCGTACGCGGAGAAGACGTGCGCGATGTTCCCGTACACCTGCTCCGTGCGCCCGATCTCGATCTCGTGGAAGCCTTCCTTTTCCAAATAAGGGCCCGTGCCCTTGACGTAATCTTCAGGCGTGATCGCTTTCGCGACGAGAGCGCCCGTGTTGGGGTTCCTCCCCGTCGGGATCATCCTGGCCTGCGGGTGGAATAGGCTGCGGAACCGATCCCAATCACGTTTCTGCCCGGCGTCGCCGGAGATCACCTCGTAGACCGCCCGCACGATCCCGCCGATCGAGCCGACATCTGACGGATCCGCCTCTTTCGCCCGCGCCGCGGCGGGGGCGATCAAGATCAAACTAAGGAATATCGTGGCGATTGTTTTGTTCATACTTTTTGCAATCTCGTAACCCTAGAAGGGATCGACCGCTTCCTCCGGCGTCAAAGGTTTATCCACATTCGGGCGCGTGGGGGAGTTCAGCAGCGCCCAGCCGGTCATGAAGATCGTCCGCGCGACCATCTCCATCTGCTCGAAATCGATCTTCGCGACCTCGTCCCCCGGCTGGTGGTACTCCTCGTAAACCCCGTCGAAGTAGAAAATGATCGGGACCCCCTTGCGGGCGTAGTGGAAATGATCGGAGCGGTAGAAGAACCTGTTCGGGTCGTTCAGGTCGTCGAACGCGTAGTTGTATTTCAGCTTCAGGTAATCGTCGTTGACGCGTTCGCTCAAAGCACCAAGGCCGGAACTCATCTTCTTCGATCCGATCACGTAGATCTCGCCGCGCGGGACCAGTATCTTGTTCGCCTCGCTGGTGTCCGACGCCGGGCGTCTGCGGCCGATCATGTCGATGTTGAGCTGTGCGGTGACGCCCGAGAGCGGGACGGTCGGGAATTCGGAGAAGTACTTCGAACCCCACAGACCCTTCTCCTCGCCGACGTGCCAGACGAACAGGGCGGAGCGCTTCGGGCGCGGCTGGGCGGTCGCGAGGGCCCGAGCCATCGCCAGGATCGAGACCGTCCCGGAACCGTTGTCGTCCGCCCCGTTGTAGATCCGGTCCGGGAGGTTCGGGTTCGGGCTGACCCCGACGTGGTCGTAATGTGAACCGAAGGCGACGAACTCGTTCTTCAATTTCGGGTCGGAGCCCTCCACGACCGCGACGATGTTTTGCGTGTGGGCGGAGTTCAGTTTCACCGATACTTTCAAGGAGATCTTCTTGTTGCTTGTGAGTTCGAAGTGATCCTCCGCAACAGCGTCGAACTTTCGGGCTAAGATGTCGGCCGCGGTGAGTCGCTCACCCTCGAAGATCTTCCGAAGTAGGGACTCGGCGGCGGTGATCGTCGGTGCGGAAAGGTTCGGCCTGAGGAATTTCTCCATCGCGAGCGAGCCCTTCTCCGTCGAGTTTTGAAGGATGTTCCTCCACCCCGCGATCGCCTGCGGCGTCGGGATCTCGATCACGGCGAGGGCCCCCGCCTCCTTCGCCGCGATCGCCGGGAACTGGTAATCGACGCCCTGCTGCCCGGTGAGGTCCGCCGGGGTGATACCCTTCGGCGCCGCCATGCTCATTACGACGACCTTCCCGCGCACGTCCGCGTTCCGGTACGGGTTGATGTCCTTCCCCTTGAAGATCCATCCGTGCTTCATGAACACGAGCGGGGCGTTGTCGGCCGCCCCCGGGGTGAGCCCCGCGAGGAAGTCTTTTCCGAACTCGTATTTCTCGCCGCCGAAATCGACCCGGGAACCGTCCGGGTCGACGGTCCGCCTTTGCAGGGCGATCTTTTGGAAGTACGTGCCGTCGGCGCCCGCCGGTTTGACGCCCCACTGCTTCAGTTGCAGGGCGATGAACTTCGCGGTCAGGTCGAGCCCGCGTGAAGGGGTGTCGCGCCCCTCCATCTCGTCCGAAGCGACGTAACTTAGATGGTCCCGAAGCCAGTCGGCCTTTATCGTTTCGGCGTGCTTCCGGCCGCGGGCGAACGAGCCCTTGTCGACGGTCTGTGCGGGGGTGAATATCGCGCCGTGGAAAAGGGTCACAGCGAAGAGCAAATATGCGAATGTTGATCTGTGTATCGGTTTCACTTGGTCCTCAGGGGTTCGCGTTGATGAGTTTGCGAAGTTGCATTGTAATCACCGGGCCGCGTGGCGAATCCCGGTTTGTGACGAACAGGTTCCGGGACGGTATAAATAGGTGGACGGCGGAACTGCGATGCATGTCGCGCGGGAGGGGCGCTCATCGTGCATCGACGGCGGGGGCTGATTGTTGAAAGTATCGCGACCCAACAGCTTTCTCGCGCTGCGGGGTAGAACGGTTCAGCCCAATTTACGCGTCGTGTGCTCGGTGACACTTCCCAACTGGCCGAGAGCGATATCGCTGTGTGGCAAGGAGCCTCCACCCGAACGTTTCTTCGCCGCCGGGTTCAGCAGACGCGAGGTCGGCTTCTCGGCGGCCAAGCTTCCCGCGATGAAGAAACCGTTGCTAAGGGCGAAGAGTGCTACGAAGATAGCGGAGGTCCACAGCGGCAGTGTTGGGATCAGATACAACAACACACCCAGGAAGAGGGCCTGGAGCGTCACGTAACCCCAGGCAGCATATCTTCGGCCACGCCTCTTCACCGGCGTCAGGCCCCTTGCCTCATCCCGGCTTTCCGCGATAGGGAGCCCGCAATAGCGGCAGAATTTCACTTCCGGCGAATCGAGTTCGTTCTTCCCGCCGCATCGCGGGCAGTACATCTCGCCATTGTTTTCTTTCAAATTCAGTTCCATTCGTTTATCGACTTTTCTACCGAGCGACCGTGGCGATTTATCGGAAGAAGGATCGGGCATAACAAAGGTCGCCCGAGCCGATGACCGCACGGGCGACCTGTCGTCAAAGATCACTTTGTCCTATTTCTCGATCAGGGCGAGCGATCTTTTCGGATTGATCAGGCGGATGTTCGGGTCCTCCGCCGATGGCTCGGAACCCTCGGTGATTAACCTGATCAGGTCCGCGGGCTTCAGTTTCGGGTCGACCGCGAGCAGCTTCGCCGCGAGGTTCGCCGCCTGCGGGGACGCCATCGAGGTGCCGGACATTTTCAAGCGGTCCCCGCCCGGGACGAACGATTCCACCTCGTACCCGTTCGCGTAGAGTTTGACGGACCTCCCCTCGGTGGTGAACGCGGTCTTCTTGCCCTCGCTGTCGACCGCCCCGACGGTTATCAGGTTCGGCAGATCGAACGTGGCGGGGATGTACTCGGAGAAGTCCGCGTCGTTGTTCTCGTTCCCCGAACCGGCGACGAAGAGGATGTCCGGTGCGCCCTTGATCGCCTCGTAAAGCCCCCGCTTCTCGATCTCGTACATTTCCAGCGCCATCCGTTTGCGCTCTTCCGCGTCCTTGCCGACGCCGTTGGCGGTCAACGCACTCTCGATGCTGGAGCTGTTGTACCGCCAGCTCATGTTCACCACCCGGACGTTGTTGTTTTTGAAATAGGCGACGATGTCGCGGTACATCTGCGCTGTGTAACGGGCACGCTCGACGGTCGGGACGGGTGGCGGGCTCTGATGGCTCCAGCTCATCCGTGCCGCCAGTATCTTCGCAGCGGGGTTCCCCGCGGCGGCGATCCCCGCGACGTGGGTCCCGTGCGAGTAGTGCGTATAGAACCCGAGCTCCTCGGAGAACTCCTTCACCTGTTCGCGCTTGAGCCCCGCGTAGGTCTGCTGGAATTCGCGGGCCGCGTCGCTCTGGATCCCCGACTGGAGATCGATCGACCCTTTGACCAGTCGGAGAAGTTCCTTCGGGTCGGACCGGATCTTGCCTGTCGGGTCGTTCAGCGTGCCCGGGGACTTCTCGTACTTCGCCAGGTCGTAACCGATCCCGTGCACGTCGTCGACGAAGCCGTTCCCGTCGTCGTCCCGCCCGTTGAAGGTCTCGCGCGGGTTGGTCCACCGGTTCTCCTTCGGCAGGTTCGCCACGTCCGTGCCCGAATCCCAGATCCCGACCACGACGGGGGTCAGTTTATCGGCGGCCGAGAAGCTCACCTCGCGATCTGCCCAGATGTCCCCGCGCTTGACCGCTTTATGGTTCTTTTCGTAGAGGGCATCCAGTACCCGCTTGCGTTGCTCCGTCAGCGGGAACTGCAGGTCGAGCGTGTTCCGCATGCCGATGAACGAAGCGACGACGCCCTCCGGGACGACGTTGTTGTTTTTGTCGAGCACCGGCTGCAGGCCCGACTGGAGCCCGCCCAGGATCACTTCTTTGTTCTGAATTGCCAACTGCGCCCGCTGCCCCTCGATGGACTCCGCGATCACGTCGTAGGGGATCTTCCCGAGTGCCGCGGCGTAGTGCTTTTCGAGAGCGCTCTTGAATCCGGCACTGTCGCGGTCGGGTGCCTCCCGCAACGCTTTCGCGTAGCTGTCCCAGAAGACGCCGACCAGGGCCTTGCTCGCGGGCTTCGTCTCGATCTCCCGGATCATCTGGGCGTACTTGACCGCCTCATCGAACTCCCCGCGGTAGATATGCAGGTGGCTCAAGATGACGTAGTAACCGGCGAGGGTGGCCTTGTCCTCGATCTCGTATTTCTCCAGGTCGGATTTGATGTTCCGCAGCATCTCTTCAGCGAGCCGATCGAGTTGCGCCTTGTCCTCGAGGATCTCCAGCGCCTTGCCTTTCAGCTCCACCGTGCGACGGGGCAGATCCGACGAGCGTGTGATCTTGATCTTGTCTTGTGCGGTCGCTCCACCGACGGAAAATATGAACGTGAGGGTGAAGAGTAGTGTGAGCGGGATGATCTTTTTCATAATAAGCTTCCATAGGAGATCTTCCTGATATGTTTGCTCGAGGAAGATCTCCTATGGGGAGCCTATTAACTTTCGAAAGATTTCGGGTCGAGAATGTGATGTGCGGTATCGGAAATGCTATGAGCGGTTGATCGAGGCACATTCTCCAGGTACGGACGGCGACCGGCCCCATCCGCATCGACGTCTTGATTTCTTTCGCCGTATTTGGTGATCCGTCGCGGTCGAAACGGCCAGCAGACCGGGGTCTTATCTTTTGTATTCGCCGATGATCTTCCCTGTTCTCTCGATCGCGCGGATCGTGAACTTTCCTTTCGGCAACATCAGCACCGGGACCTGCCGATCCGGGTGGAGGACGATCTGGTCGGCGGGGATGGCATCCGCATTTTCGCCCTGGCGGAACGCCTGGATCAAAACGGGTCCCTGGCCGGTGAAGCCCTTGCTGCCGGACTTGAGGTTCAGTTTCCTTAAGTTGACCTTCGCGGGTTTTCGCCCGCCCAGCGTTCTGAGCCAATTCGGCCGGCCGTGCTCGAGCGTCGTGCGCGGGTGGAAGACCGCCAGGTCGTAGCCGAGACTCTGGAAATATTCTCCAGCTTTATCGACGAACACGGTCGGGACTTCCAACTTCCATTTGTTCGCGGCGTACCGGTACAGGCCGTTCTCGTATTTCGGCTCGCTCCGCTCGCTCAGCATCTGGTTCACGGAGAGCGGCGTGATGCCGGTGATATCCTTGAAGTGCCACCCCATCATCGCCCACGTTTCGAATTTCAATTGCTGATTATGCCCCCGCCCGACATGCACCAGGATCTTCGCCCTCGGGTCGACGCGGAGGATCCGGTCGTAAAGATTTTGCGCCTGCCCGCGCTCGCGCTCGTCCTGGCAAAAGTCCGCATCTTTCCCTTGTTTACCGCATTCGAGCAATTTCTCCCCGGGATGCTCATAAGGCACGATCTTGAAGCCCAGCCGGAGGGCCTCCCGCAGCATCTCCCCGAAGACCGGGTCGTTGCTGTAGAAACCGGTGCTATGGACCGGGTAGCCGCGCTTCGCCAGTTCCGGGTCTTTCTCCCCCAGGGTCTCCGCCGCAAGATAGCGGAAGCCTTTGGAGTACAAGACGGGCAGCAGGCGCGTGGTGAAAGCTCGATGCATCGGCGTGTCGTGCTCCTCGTTGATCATCACGACCTGGGTCTTATCCGCGAGGGCGGCCACCGCGTCGATCGCCGGCCGCGGCTCGTACGCGTCGATCGGGGAAATCGTAACATCTTTGTACGGCGGCCGGTCGAGGAGATGCTCGCGCGTCCGGTCGAGGTGGGTGTGGGCGGTCCTGTATTCCCCCGTGAAGGAGAAAAGATAACCGAGCAGATCCGGCAAGACCCCGCGCCACCGTTTAGATCTCGCAAATTCGTCCTTCTGTAGCTCGAGCAAGGGGGCTAAATAGTTATTCTCGTCGACCCCCTTCTGGTAGATCGGGAACGGGTTCGGCGTGTCATCCTCCGGCGGCTGCGCCTGGGCGCTTTGCGCCGCGGCGAGGTTTGCGAGGACGGAGATGATCAAAGTGAGGCCGATCGCGCATTTCTTGTGATCCATAAAGTTTTGTCGAATCGAGGATGCGAGTATGGCGAACATCGGGCGGTCGACCCGATGAACGGCGAAAGCTGACGTTATTACTTTCGGGACCTGGGGACGGAATCGATTTCTCTTGGGTGTCGATCCCATCCGAAGCCGAAACAACTCGCCACACGAGCCTCGGGCGGCGGCCGCCTTCGGGTCCGCCGTCAAAAGCTCTCCAACAGGTCTTTCAGGCGGGCCCGGTAGTTGCGGGAGAGAGTCAGTTCCTTGCCGCTCTTCATGATCACGAGTTGATCGCCGTTGAAGAGCGGGTGCATCTCTTTGACGCGGTCGAGGTTGATGATCGCGGAGCGGTGGATCCTGGCGAACTTCCCCGGGTCGAGCTTCTCCTCGAACTGGTGCATCGGGGAGCGGATCAGGTGCGATTCGTTCCCGACGCGGAGGCTCAGGTAATTCCCTTCGGCCTCCACGTACTCGATGTCGTCGGCGGAGACGATGATGGTGCGCCCGCGAGTTTTGAAGGAGAGGCGCCGGAGAAATTTCGGTTCCGTGTTGATGTCCTTCAGAAGTGCGAGCAGACGTTCGTCGGGCTCACCCTCGCCGCGTTTGCGTATCTGCTCTTTCGCCCGCGCGAGTGTTTTCTTGAGGCGTTCCGGGTCGACCGGTTTCAAAAGGTAATCCAGGGCGTGCACCTCGAACGCACGTAGTGCGAACTGGTCGAACGCGGTCACGAAGATCACCACCGGGGCGTCCTCCACGCCAATCTCCGCCATCGCCCCGAACCCGTCCATCTCCGGCATCTGCACATCGAGGAAGAGCAGATCGGGCTTCATTTCCGCGACCGCCGCGACCGCCTCGCCCCCGTCGGAGCATTCCCCGATGATCTCGATCTCCGGGTCCTGCCGCAGGACGCGGCGGAGGCGCCCGCGAGCTAGGGCCATGTCGTCAACTATCAAAGTGCGTATCTTGCTCGTCATAGTTTCTCTTCATCTCGCGGAACGGCAACTCGATCCTAACCGCGACGCCGCCCGGATCGGGAACGTCCGTAAGCTCGAACTCCTGGTCGTCCCCGTACAAATGCGTCAGCCGGGTCTTCGTATTGCGCAGGCCGATGCCGCCGCCTTCCTCGTTCCGACGGTTCCCGTTCCGCATCCCGAGCCCGTCGTCCTCGACGGAGAGGACGAGCGATCCGTTCCGCCGAGCGGCGGAGATGATGATCGTCCCCCCGCCGCGCCTCGGCGCGATGCCGTGCTTTACGGAGTTCTCCACCAGCGGCTGCAGGATCATGTTCGGGACGCCCGCGTCGTACGTGTCCGGTTCGATCCGCCAGTTGATCTTGAGACGCTCCTGCAGCAGGGTCTGCTGGATCTCCAGGTACATTCGGAGGAACTCCAGTTCCTCCCGCAGCGGGATCTCCTGCGCCTGTTCCGCCTTGAGCGTCATCCGCAGCAGCGAGCTGAGCTTCCCGATGGTCCGCTCGGCGTCCTCCGCGTTCTCGTAGACGAGCTCGGAGATCGCGTTCAGGGTGTTGAACAGGAAATGCGGGTTGATCTGCGTCTTCAGGGCCTGCAGCTGCGCCTCGGCGAGCGACTTTTCCCGCTCGCGGTAACGGGCGAAGTAGTTCAACGCCTGGCTCACCGCGATGATCCCCCAGTAGACCATCACGTTCGTCGCCCCGTAGCCGACGATCAGCGCCGCCACGGGGACCGGGCTTTGATACTCACCCGCCCAGTTGAGAAAGATCGAATTCGCCGCGTAAACCAGCAGGATCTGCAGGGCCGCGGCCGGGAAGGAGAGCACGAACAGGATCAGCAGATTGCGCCCGAAGCGCGGACGCTCAAGAGGCAGTTTGGCCCCCAGCCACAAGACCAGCGGCGTGAGTAACGCCCACGCGAAGAACAGCATCGAGTTCGCCGCGAACGCTTGCCAGACCGAAAGCGGGGTCGGGGAACGCAGATTGGTAAGGTACGTCTGCGGAGTGAACAGCAGCGCCAGGAACGTCCAGAAAGCTATCGTGACCCCGATCGCGGTGAGGTGTTTACGCATACTTTGTGGCCCCTTATAGCCCGTCGCCCCTTCATCGGCTGAACCGGTGGATCATGCCGCACGCGGCACATCGTTCCGGCTCGAGCCTGAACCGGACAACCTAACGGGCAGAATTTCAAGACAAGGTGAGCACGGGAACGTTCCGTTCCCCTGATCCCGCAACTGCTCCCCGGGCCCTCGCTGCGCCATCACCGATGCTATCAGGCGGGAACGGAAGATCGAAGTGAATTGTTATGGACGGTATCCAATTCGGGATAGGGTTCGGCCATAATTTATTCAGTGTCGATATCTGCGCGGCTCGGCACCTTCGATCCTTCAGCGTTCATTCATCTATGGAACAGATCACTCCAGACCGTTGGATGCTCGGTTTGAAATTGTGCCGCTATCGTGGAAGCAGCGCCGGATCGTCCTCGGGTCGATCCGCAACTTTTCTCGCCCCGCGTCGGTCCTATCCGTCCCATGCGCGCCTCTCCAATCCCGCAAGGGTCGCGAACGGCGACCGCTTCACCGTGAAAGCTACGTCCTTGACTTCCGCCTGCGCTGCGGCCTGGATATTCAGCCATTTCGCCCGCGTAGGGCTTACTGGTAGGATTGAGCCGGCCCGTCCGGGTGACGAACCCGCACCCGCACCGGAGGACCCTGGGAAGTCCCCCTCCGCGGGATCAATCTTTTGAATTTCGAGTTTCGCAAGATCCTTGGTGAAAAAAGGGATCAGCTTTACATTCCGGGTCACTGCGGTCCCGCCGCGTCAGCCATCGATCGAAACGCGGCCGATCATTCGCCCTCGACCGTACGCCAAGACCAAGCCGTCAACTCCAAGGCGCGCTCGAATTCCCGTTCCCGGGCGTGCCGCTCCGCCTCGCGGACGGTCTCGGGTTCCGTCCAGATTGTCCACGAGACGTACGGTGCGGAAATGCCGTTGTTCCATAGGCACATGGCTTTCCAAGCTGCGCCGAACTCCCAAGGTTCCGGAGGGGGCTCCGGGCGCCAATCGCCGCTGAACTCGATGTGGACGAGCGGGACCGCGGTGGCGGTGAAACGCTCCGAGGTGATCTCGATGTTCTCCAGCCGAACCACGCAGACGAACCGCTCCCGGTAGACGATCTTGCCCTCGAACAGGTCCTCGAACAATGGGGCATACAGCCGATAGCGCAGGTCGTTGTCCCCGGGGAAATGAGACATCTCGTATTCCGAATAGTTTCGTTTCAGTTCGTCGATGGTCATATTTTCTTTGCTTTCCTCCCCGGATCCCTTTCAGGATCAAGAACGCCCTCCAGTGAACGCGGCCCGAATGGTGGGGATTCGCCCGGGAATGATACTTCATATCTTCGGCGACCTCAGGTACGAAACGTTCCCCAACCCGCATAATATTCAGGGACCGAGACCGGGCTCGGTCTGGCCTCCCGCGACGGGCCGCGGGAGGTCTCTGCAGTTGGATTTTCGCCAGCGGCGGACAGCGAGCCGCCCCGGTCAATTGCTCGACGGCCTATCGCCGCCATTCGAAGCGGCGAGGGTGGAAGGTTATTTTTTCCCATTCGCTCTATTTGTCCAATATTTCACTTATCTTTCGATCGGGAGCCCCCAGCAAAAAAGGGGCGTGCGAAAAACGATGACGAGGAAGAAGCGAAAATCCATCATCCGACCCGGATCATCCGGAACCGCGAGGACGCGGAGCGGCATATCCGGGAATGGGTACCTGACCGCCGCGCAGCTGGCGGAACGGTAGGCCATCAGCATCAGTGCGGTCTACGGATGCAAGGCGGGCACGCACGCACTGACCCGGATCCGGTTCTCCCGCTCCCTCCGGTTCCTACTCTCCGAGGTGGAGCATTGTAGAAGGTGCGGCTCGCCCGGGCGAAAAAACGCCAGCGGGCTGCCCCCGTCACATAACGGGTTAAGGGCGGCCACTGAAACCCGGAAACCGCCGGAAAATCGAAGCCATGAGGGGGAGACGTTCAGCCAGGGATTCTTCTACTAACCGGACGGTCCGGGCGGCGGAGTGATAGGGCTCCCGATCGCCGGCGGCGGCCGCCCCGGGTACGAGCAATTGCGCGGAGGGTCCGCGTCGGTGATATTCCTGCGGAACGACTCGTTGCGGTTCCGGGAACTGGGACGTCTGATATCCGCGGCGACCGCCAACCCGGAGAATGCGTGCGAGGCGTCATGCGTGGACTGGTACGGGAACACCCGCCCGATATTCGCCGGCGGACGAGTGTTCACGCTGCTGGGTTAGGAGATCGTCGGGGGGGTCCTCGACGCGGATGGGATCCGCAAAGTCCGACGAGTGGACTTTTCGCCGCGGATCGCCCAAACACGCTCAGGGCTGGACGGTTATGATCAGGTCGGCCAAGTCCGCCGTCGGGGTCAACCGGAGATCTCCGAAGCCGGGGCGCTTGCCCGCGACCCCGATCCTGTAGGTGCGGCCCGCCGCGCCCCCCTGGAACCGGAAGAACCCGAACGTGTTGGCGGTCGCGTAACGGCGCCCGTCCGGCCCGTCCAGGATCACCAAGGCCCGGCCCGCCCACCTCCCGGACCCCGCCATCACCCGCCCGCGGATCTCCACATGGACGGGAGCGGACGCGGTGACCGAAACGGTGGCGGTGTCGGTCGCTCCCTTGTTATCGACGATCTTGTAGGTGAAGCTGTCGACGCCGACGAAACCCGGATCAGGCATGTAGCTGATCCTGGTGTTGTTGAAGCTGGATTCGGCCGTACCGTTCGCCGGGCGGGAAATGTCCAGGAACGTTAGAGTGCCACCCTCCGGGTCGTGATCGTTCGCAAGGACGTCGACGACGGTCCAACCGCCGTCCTGCACGACCGCGACCGAGTCATCGTTGGCGACCGGCGGGAGGTTCGGCGTCGGTGTCGGTGCAGGCGTAGGTGAGGGTGTCATCGTCGGAGTCGGAGTCGGCGTGGGAGTTGGCGACGGCGTAACCGGGTCGACGAATACCCCGCTCAACACCGCCATTCTATCCGAAAAGGCACTCCCGATGACGACCTTGACCTTCCCTTGCACCCGCCATGTCAAATACTTACCACCGATAAAAAACGACGTGCCGTTCAGAGCAAGCGTGGAACCGGTCACGGCGTCGTAGAACTCGACGTCAACAATACGGTTTTTCTCGTCCCAATCCAGAAAGTACAGGGTGAGGTAATGAGCCTTACCGTCGGTAAAGTCGAACACCATTTCGTACTTCGTTCGAGTGTTGGGGACCAGCACCGACGTCATCGCGGCAGCGACCCGCTCGTTCGATGTACCAGATTTGAAAAGCGCACGGTCGTCAGTCGTGGGATCAGCCCAAGACAAGAGTTGCTGCCCGATGACCGAAAACTGAAGTCATTGCGGAAGGTTCTGCTGCCCGCCCGCGACCAGCCAAGCCTCGGAACCGTACTTGCCCACCCAGTTCCCTTTCGTCACAAGGTCCTCGCCTACGACCTTGGTGATCGGGAGGGGTTCCGGTGCTGGACCGGGAGTCGGCGAATTGCCGACCGGATCGAGGAATATCGCGCTGAACTCGGTCTGGGTTGAAAAGTTGGTCGTATCCTTCATCCAAATGACGAATTTCCCTTTGACCTCCCAGATCGCGTAGATGCCGCCGGTCGAATCGGCGATGGTGCGCCGATCGATCACGTTGCCGTTGCTGTCGACGATCTCTATCTTCTTGCTGCGGCTGGACCTCGACCAGTCGGCAAGGTATATCGCAAGGCGGCGATTCTTGCCGTCCGCGATGTCGAACGAGATGCCAATCTCACCCTGGGCGTAGTAGTTAGCCAAAACTCGCCGCGTGGGATCGGTGAACTCTTGCAGCGCGCGCGGGTCGGTCGAAGGATAAATGCCTCTAGCGGAACTGAAGGAGCTGGCTCCCGTCCGCTTGTACCCCGACCAGGGAGCAAGCCCCTGTCGGGTCCCTTCGGCGATCATGAGGCTTTCCTGGCCGTATCGGCCGAACCCAGTTGCCTTGCGTCGCCGCGTCGTACGCGATGAACTTAGCGGCGGTGTTGGCGTCGGACGGCGGCACGGGAGCCTCGGGGAGCGGATCGAAGAAGACGCCGCTCAGCACGGCATCCGGACCGCCGTTGTTCTTGACACGGAGGATGATCTTCCCGCGCACCTGCCAGACAAGATACCTTCCCCCGTTGAAATTGCTGACTGTCCGCGTATCGATGATTTCACCCGTATCGGCATTGATGATCTCGACGGTCTGCTGTCGTCCGCGGCCATCAAAATCGACAAAATAGATGGCCATCCGGTGGGAGCGAAGATCGGTTAAATCGATCGGGATATCAAACTGCGTTGCGGATCCAGCTACGCCCAGAGTTCGCAAAGTGCTGTCTGCGGATTGAAGCAGCGCGCGCTCGTCTGTCTGGCCCCAGTACCAGCAGTGCGCAGGGAGTCCGGACGTCGGGAAATTTATCCAATTCGAAAGATAAATTTGTTCGCAAGCTTTGTATCGGCCCTCCGACCCGTACTTCCCGATCCAGTTCCCCTTGGTGAACGAATCGTAACCGATGAATGCGGGAGAGGCATCGATGGGAGGAGGGTTCTGGTCCGGGGGAATAACGCAGGGGCCATAATTGGAAAACCATGCCCGCGTGTCGTCATCCGACGATGCCGCCACGGTCACGGCGGTCGGCACACGGCCGCCCGGCGAGTTAGCGCACGCATCTTTACTGTCGTTGCCCGCGGCAAGAGAATAGTTCACACCACTCGAGATGGAATTCGCTAATGCTGTCTCGACCGATGTCGATATTCCATCCATGCCGATACTGAAATTTGCCACCGCGGGCAGCACGCGGTTGTTCGTGACCCAATTTATCGCAGCGATGATCGCCGTGCCGGTGCCGCGGCCGTCGCACCCCAGGACGCGAAGGTTGTGCAGGGTGACATTCTTCGCCACCCCGAAGGTCGCACTGCCGATCGTTCCAGCAACGTGGGTCCCGTGCCCGTCGCAATCGTTTCCGTTTTGGCCGTCATTGACATAGTCCGCCCCGAAAAGCACCCGCCCGCCGAACTCGACGTGCGAACTGCGGATCCCGGAATCGATCACATACGCGTGGACGCCCATCCCGGTGGTCAGATCGTTGTAATACGAGTCGTAGGGACGGGTGCGCTGGTCGATGCGGTCGATTCCCCAGGTCGCGTCATACTGCGTTCCAGCAGCATATACCTCGAAGTCTTCCTCGATATATTTCACCCTCGGGTCGCGGCTGAGGGCTTCGGCCCGTTCGGCCGGCATTTCGACTGAGAAGCCCTTGATGGCTGTTTCGTAAACCTTGTCGACCCTGCCGCCATGCTTTAAGGTGAGATCATCAGCGATACGTTTGACGTTCCTTCTCCTTGAGTCTGCCGGCAGCAGATCGCTGAACATATCCGCCCCGTTCTCGAGAACGACGATGTAGCTGTTCGGTATCGGCCGCTTGGATTTTTTCAGTTTGTCGTTTTTTGGGCGACGATGGATGGGACGAAGAGTAGGCAGAGCGCGAAGATC
>JAEZJR010000314.1 GCA_023415725.1 Acidobacteriota bacterium | reverse complement strand
CGGCCCGTATTGCCCGCTCTTCCGGTGCGCCCGATACGGTGGACGTAATCCTCGGGAACCTCCGGAATATCATAGTTTATCACATGTGAGACCGAATCGATGTGGATCCCGCGGGCTGCAACGTCCGTTGCAACGAGAATGCGCGCCTTTCCGGTCTTGAAAGCCTTAAGCGCGGCCTCACGCTGCGATTGAGAGCGGTCGCCGTGGATGCGGTGCGATTTGTGATCGCGTTTCTCCAGAATATGGGCGATGCGGTCGGCCCCGCGCTTCGTGCGGGTGAAGACGAGCACACGCTCAAACTGTTCTTTTTCAAGGAGCTGCAGGAGAAGGGGCAGTTTGTGCTGTTGTGCTACCGGATAGGCCTTCTGCTCGACCGTGGCGGCCGTGGTGCCGCGTTTCGAGACCTCGATCCAGGTCGGGTCCTTAACGATCGACATCGCGACGGTTTCGATCTCGCCAGCCATCGTGGCGGAGAAAAACAGTGTTTGGCGCTTTTCAGGGATCGCGTTCACGATTCGCTTGATCGCCGGGAGGAAGCCCATGTCGAGCATCCGGTCGGCTTCATCAAGCACGAGGGTCTGGAGGTCTTTGAAATCGACCAAACCCTGCTCCATGAAATCCATCAGACGGCCCGGGGTAGCGATCAGGATGTTCACGCCCCTTCTCAGGGCCTGCTCCTGCCTGCCGTAACCGGTGCCGCCGATGACGGCCGCGCAGGTCAAACCTTTCGGCAGGAACTGCTTGCACACCGCTTCGATCTGGGTCGTCAATTCGCGCGTAGGCGAAAGGATCAGAACGCGAAGGCCACGCTTATTAAGCTGGCGAGCCTGCTGGTTGATGATGGGCAGCAGAAAAGCTGCGGTTTTGCCGGTGCCGGTCTCGGCGCAGGCGATGATGTCGCCACCCTCGAGTACAACGGGGATAGCCTGGTTCTGGATAGGTGTGGGCTCAATATAACCCACGCGCTCGCAACGGTCCGCAATGGCGGAGTGCAAGCCCAAGTCTTTGAAACTCATTAATTTTGTATATTCCTTGCGATCGACGGAAGAATTCGGGGTTCGCGTACGCACGGGCAGATCGCCGGCGCTGGTCGCGCTCTTGGCCTGAAACAAGGCAAGGGCGCAGGGCTCAAAACAATTCGAGCCGACCCGATTCTTTAGGATCGTATGAGAAGTTATCTAACGCGGGGTGATTCTCGGTGTAACGGTAGCAGCGAAGATCCGACGTTCGAATGCCCCAACGACGGGGCGACTTCCGGTGTAATTTTTCCGACCATCCGCTCGAACTATCCTCTCCGCATCCCCACGATGGGGCCGGAATTACCGTCGACAAAAGAGCGATGGAAAACAACAAATTATGAGATTACAATAATTTACGGAAAGTTGCAAGGAATTTGCCATTTCGGACGCGAATCAAGCATTGCACTGAGATTCTGCTTCCGGTGGGAAAACAGTCGACCAAACGATCTGCCAACCGGCCGACCCCAGCCCTATCGTCCACGCGGCGAGAAACACGAGGGTGCAAGCGAGAAGACGATGACATTTCACGAAACCATCATAGTGTAATTAGTAAGGTGAAGATACCCATGTTTAATTCATACTGCCCTTGACCCACTCAGTTGCAACCTCACGCGGGGTTCGCTTGTTACCGTCCACTTCGTAGTTCATCTTCCGCATATCGTCGGTCGTGATGGCGTTTGCGAGAGCGTCGAATGCAGAGTTGAGATCCATTTCGCTTTGCGAGCGGGCGATGAAGACGGCCTGGTAAGGAGGGAAGTAGTGGCGGTCGTCTTCGAGTTGGAAAAGGTCGAGTGCGTCGATCAAGCCGTCGGTGGAGTTGCCGGCGATGATGTCGAGTTCACCTGACTGAAGGGCGCGATAGGTGAGCGAGAGGTCCATCTCTCGCGGCTGGCGTGCGAAATTGAAGCCGTAAGCCTTCGCGAAACCGGAGTAACCGTCGGCACGCGACATGAAGTCCTGCCCGAACCCGGCCTGCCAGTTACGGGCTAAGGGCACGGCGTCGGAGATCGTCGTTAGATCGTTCTTTCGGGCCACGTCGCCGCGGACGAGTATCGCGAAGTCGTTCGCGAAGCCGAGCGGAGGACTCAACGCCAAGTCGAACTTCTCAGCGTACTCTCGCTTAGTCGCATCGTAAACGGCTTGAGGATCGGTCAGGGGCGGATGTTTCAGGATGGCGGTGTAAGCGGTGCCGGTGTATTCGGGGTAAACGTCGATCGAGCCGGAGAGCAGCCCGTCGTGGGCGATGTTGCCGCCTAGCTCGAACTGCCTTACTACCTGGATACCTTGTTTCTCAAGCGTCTGTGCGAGAATCTCCGCTAAGATCACGGACTCGGTGAAATCTTTGGAACCGACGACTATCCTGCGTCCGTTCGCTGTGCCGTTCGAGATCTCCGCTCCGGAATTTGGAAAGTAACTCGCCCCGACTATCAGGGCGAACATCGCTGCGGCGCCGAAGATCGCTATTCGACGTCGAGAGTTCGAGCGCTCGCCGATCTTGAATGACCGCTCAACCTGCCCCAATGCAAAATCGCAAAGCAGTGCAAGAAGGGCCGACGCGAGCGCTCCGGCGAGGAGCAGGTTGTTGTCGTTCTGCCTGAGTCCGCGAAAGATGTAGGTTCCGAGGCCGCCGGCACCGACCGCCGCGGCGACCGTGGCGACTCCGACGGAGATCACAACTGCGACGCGAATTCCAGTGAGAATGACAGGTGCGGCGAGTGGGATTTCGACCGATTTTAGGATCTGACCCGACGTCATCCCGAGCGCGGTCGCGGCCTCGCGGACCTTCGGGTCGATGCCGAGAATGCCGGTGACCGTGTTTCGGATCACCGGAAGAAGTGCGTAAAGGGCAAGGGCGATCACCGCTGTACGGGCTCCGATGCCTCCGATGAATGGGATAGGTATAAGGAGGCCGAACAACGCCAGGCTCGGCACCGTCTGCATCACGTTTGCGAAGCCGAGGACCGGCGTCTGGAGTTTCACAACACGCGTCAGCAGAATTCCCACCGGCAGGCCGATCGCCACGGCCAGGCCGGTGGAGAGCAAAGTGATGAATATGTGCTCGCGAGTTAGAACGAGTAGTTCTGAATAGTTGGCGGTTAGGAACTGGAGGAACTGGTTCATCTCTCCTATTTCGTACGTCGCTCCCCTTCAGGGAGCTACATTCTGTTCGGGTAAACCTAGGGTTCCGGTCGCTCCGCTCCCTGCACCCTAGGCTTTAATGTTGGTCGCCGTTGGCGACGTAAGACATCACGCTTTTTTGGGATACGTTGTAAGGAACTGCGGTGTTACCCGTCCCTTAGTTTTTTGCTCGAATGCATAGGCGAATTTTATCAATGACGACTCGGAGTACGCCTTTCCGAAGAATGCCATGCCGGTCGCCGTATTTTCGCGCAGGCCGAGAGGCACGGTGATGTAGGGGTAGCCGGCGGTGGCTGCGACGGACCATGATCCGCCGGTTGTCGGAGCGACAAGGGCATCGAGGTTGTCTTTGTCGATCGCCGCGTCGATGCCGTCTTCGCGGGCCGCTTTCTTGATCCGGGCGAGTGCGTCGAGATAATCCTTCGAATCCAGTCCTCCCTTCTTCTGCGATTCGATGAAAAGCTCCTGCCCAAAGACGGTTAATTCCTTTTCTTTGTTCTCTTCGTTGAATTTGATCAGGTCCTCGAGCGTCTTGTACTTTGCTCCGCGTGCGGCGAGGTATTTGTTCAAATCTTCTTTGAACTCGTACTGCAGCACCGCGGTTCGGTCATTACCTAAGGCACTGTAATTCGACGTTAAGGTCACGTCGACGAGCGTGGCTCCGGCTTCGCGGAGTTTGTCGATGAAAGGCTGATAGTACGCTTTGACCTGCTCGGCGTTCTGGCGAGGGAGGAATTGGAGCACTAGCCCGAGACGCGCACCTTTGAGACCGTCGGGGTCGAGGAACTTGGTGTAATCTTTCGCTCCTTTCTTTTCCGCGTCGGCGGTGATCGTGTCCTGCTTATCGCGGCCGACCATCGCACCGAACAGAATTGTTGCGTCGGCGACCGTGCGGGCCATCGGGCCGGCGGTGTCCTGAGTGTGGGCGATCGGGATAATGCCGCTGCGCGAGATGAGGCCGAGTGTGGGCTTTATGCCGACCACGCCGTTCGTAAGGGCCGGACAGATGATCGAACCGTTCGTCTCGGTTCCGACCGCGGCCGCCGCAAGATTTGCAGAGACGGCGACACCGGAGCCGGAACTGGAACCGCACGGATTCTGGTCGAGAAAGTACGGATTGTTAGTTTGCCCGCCGCGCCCGGACCATCCGCTGATCGAACGATTACCGCGAAAATTGGCCCATTCGCTAAGGTTCGTCTTGCCGAGGATCAACGCTCCTGCTTTGCGAAGCCGTTCCACGACGAAGGCGTCGCTCTTCGGTGTAGGGGCGTCGACAAGAGCGAGACTGCCCGCGGTAGTGAGCATTCGATCGGCTGTGTCGATGTTGTCCTTAATAAGTATCGGAATGCCGTGAAGCTGCGAGCGGAACTTGCCGCGTTTGATCTCTTTATCGAGAGAGTCGGCGATGGAGAGCGCGTCGGGGTTGATCTCGATCACCGAACGCGTTTCCGGATCTATCGCCTTGATCCTGTCGATGTACATCTCCGCGAGGCGGCGAGCGGTAAGAGTACGTGCTCGCAGCCGGTTGTGCAGTTCGGCGATGGTGATCTCCACAAGTTCCGGATGGGGATCTCCTCCGAACGCACCCAGGATGTTTCCGAGCGTCGGTTTCGCCATGACCATTGCGGTGAGCCCTGCGGCACCGGCTTTTAGGAATTCTCTTCTGTTTCTCATCTTACCTTTCTCAAATGCTTCAACTTTGACTTTCCGTTCTAACCTATCGTTCCCGGCCGGTGTTCGAAGGGCCGTCTACTAGATCGTTCTGATCGTTTCGAGATAAGCCCGAGCAAGAGGGACGTCAGTAAGCCTGAATTCGGCCGGCGTGCCGAGGAAGACGATCCTGCCTTTATCCAACAGCGCGATCCGGGTCGCAAGTATTTCCGCTTCATGGAGATCGTGCGTGACGAACACGGCGGTTTTGCCTAGATCGCGGACGATCCGCGAGAACTCTTTCTGCAGAGCGGTTCGAGTAATTACGTCGAGTGCTCCGAACGGTTCGTCGAGCAGGACGATCGGCGGGTCTGCCGCAAGTGCTCGTGCTACACCTACACGCTGGCGCTGGCCACCGGAAAGCTCGTGAGGGAAACGCTGGCCGAACTTGCTGCTTGGCAGTCCGACGAGGTCCAGAACCTCGTTGACCCGAGCCTTGGTCCGCGCCTTTTCCCAATTCAAAAGCTGCGGCACGAGTGCAACGCTTTGTTCAACCGTGAAATGCGGGAATAGACCAGCTTCCTGAAGCACGTAGCCGATGTGCCGCCTGAGTTCGATCACGTCCCAATCGGCAGCCGGCCGCCCCTCGATGCGTATCTCACCGGAGCTCGGCTCGATCAACCGGTTGATCATCTTCAGCAGTGTGGTTTTTCCGCTGCCGGATTCACCCAGGAGGACGACCGTCTCGCCTTCGGCGACTTCGAGGGATACTTCTTCCAGGATCAACAGTTGGTCGATCTGATATGAAACTCGGTCAATTTGAATTGTTGGTGTGGGTTCCCCCATTAGTTGAGAGAAAAAAGTTTATCACCAAAGTGCAATTTTCCTACAGTTCACGCGTTTATAGCGCAGAGGGACGCAAAAAGGTACGTCCGTTGCGTCATCTGGCTGAGCCCCATAGCGGGGCGACATTTTAATAAAGCAATTGTGGATATTTCCATGAGATTCATAACTTCGAAATTACGCAGGGCGACGGTCCCGGCAATGATGCTCCTTATCGGGGCGATGGCGATAAATGCATTCGGTTCGACCCGGAACAGCGAACAGGTCGTGCGGAATACGACCCAGATCGCCGAGGCGGAGCAACTGCTCGCTGACCTCGGCTATATGGTCGAGAGCCCGGACGGGAAGTTAGACTTCATGTCGCGACACGCCGTGATGGCTTTCCAGAAGGTGGAAGGATTGAAGCGGACCGGAGTGCTGACCGCTTCCTTGCTTGAGAAAATGCGCGAGGCTGCGACACCGACCGCTAAGTATAGCGGGCCGGCTCATATCGAGGTCGACCTGAAGCGTCAGGTTCTCTTTATGGTGAACGATGAAGGGAATGTCACGTTGATCGTGCCGATCTCGTCGGGCAGCGGCGAAAAATACTACGATAAGTCGACCAAGAAATGGGAAGTCGCGAGTACGCCGCGAGGCGAATTCAAGATCGAGAGGAAGATCAATGGCGTTCGCAAGGCCCCCCTCGGCACTATCTACTATCCGAGCTATTTCAAACAGGGTTGGGCGATACATGGGAGCAACTCGATCCCTCCGCGTCCGGCGAGCCACGGCTGCGTCCGCGTACCGCGTGGTGCCGATGCGAAACTCTTTAAGATGATGCCGGTCGGAATGAAGATCTACCTTTACGATCCGGCGTAAAAACAAATCCAAGCAAAAAGCCCCGAGGAAAAGTCTCCTCGGGGCTTTTTGCTTTTATTGGGTCTTAGCGTTTCAACCAGCCTTCTCGCACTCGCAATTGCTGCGGCGTGGGATTCGGCATTTCCGTAAGACTGAAGGCGGTGAATTCGCGCGTGCCAACCTTCATCGTGAGTTCCAATTGCTCCCCGCCTCGGGTCACGGTGAACTTCACGTCCTTGCCCGCCGTATCGCCGAGGTTGGCGCTAAGAATCGGCTGGCCGTCCACCTGCGTGATTATGTCGCCGACACGGAGTGCCGCGGCTGCCGCCGGGCTGTTCGGTTCGACGTCGGAGAGCGTAAGACCGGAGCCGCGCGGCCGGCCGGAGAATCCGAACACCGGCGTGGCCTGCTGCCGCTTCTCGAGTCGGTATCCAGCGTAGCCGAATATCCGCTCGTAATCGGGCACCTCGACGCCCCAAACGTACCGGTCGAAGAAGTCGCGGTAATCCTTCTTCGTGATCCGGTTGATGATGCCGATCAGTTCGTCGGTGTTGAAGCCTCGGCCCTTCTTGTAATGCTCGTTGAAAAGGGCACTGAAGACGTCGTCGAGGCTAGCAGCTCCGTTCGTATCGTTTCGAATCGAAAGATCCAATAACCCCGCCAGATTCTGCCCTTGCGTGTAGTAGGAAATGCTGAACGCCTGAGGGGTGTCATAGCCGACCCAGGTGATGACGGAAGAGTTTGCGGGCGGGATGTACTTTCGTGCTTCGGAATTTTCAATTCCAGCGGCCGCGTTGGCGGCGGCATTGACGAACTGCTCTTTCGTGATATTCCCGCCGCGATAGTTTGCGACGAGCCCGTAATAGTTCGTAAAGCCTTCAGAAACCCATAGCAGCGGCGATTCGTTCTCGCGAGAGTAATCGTAAGGCCACATCTCAGCGGGGCGGATACGTTTCACGTTCCAGAGGTGGAAGAACTCGTGTGAAGCTGTGCCGATGATCTGTTCAGGTGTTGCACGCTCGCCCTGCGGGGCGAATGCCACATAGGAATTAAGGTGCTCAAGCGCACCGCTCGCGTTCGATTCCGCCGGCTGGAAGAAGTAATACGCGACATATTTGTCGTACGGGAGCCCGCCGAAGATCGCGCTCTGTGCGCTGATCGAAGCGGCGAGCATCTCGGTGAATCGCTTGGATTTTTCCGCGTTGAAGCGGCCCGCCGGATAGGCGGTGAAATAATGCGGCTTACCTTGCACCTGGAACTCGTGGATGTCGAAATTCCCCATCATCGCCGGAGCATCGACGAGCGCGTCGTAATCCGAAGCGGTGAAGCTCATCGGGTCTGCGGTATTTTTGAGCGGGGAAACGAGCTTCCAGCCCTGTGGGATCTGGAATTTTAGGGTGCTGGGGTTGTTGCGGTGGCCGAGCGGTTCGAGGAACAGTTCGATGCCGGTGAAGAAAGCGTAATCGGTGCCGATCTTTGCCTGGTTGAGCCCTAAGACCGCAGCACGGTAGTCGTAATCGACGCGGATCTGCTTGGTCCCGCGGGTGTCGATGCTCCAGGTCTGCTTACGGGTCATCCGCGGCTGTAGGCGCTTGCCGTTGCCGTCGGTGACCTCAAAGCGCATCAGGTTCTTGGCGTAGTTCTCCACCACGTACCAGCCGGGTGTCCATGTCGGGAGACTCAGATCGAGGCGCGGCTGGTTGATGTTCTTAATGTCGGTGGTGATATGGAACTGCTGGTTGGTGAGGTCTTTAATGGAGACCGTATAGGTGATGTCGAGAGCGCCTTTTTGGGAGTAGGCGGCCTGGACGAACAAGATGATTACGAAAACCAAAAGCGAACGTGAGGCTCGTCGTGAATTGATCATAATTTTCCTTCGTTCGCCAATTGTCGGCCAAACAAAAAAATGAGGCAAGCTTGCAGCCTGCCTCATTCATTCAGTGCTCCAAATGGATCTGCCGTTAGTAGCGGTACCCAACGTTTGTCGGGCCCGTAGAAGTAATGGTGAACTCCGTGCCCTGTTCGAGCTGGAGGTTGTCACGTCCCTGGATCAGGACCGACCCGGCACCAGCACCGGCACCAACTGCCGCACCGATCGCAGCACCGTCACCTCCGCCAGCGATCGCACCGATTATTGCCCCCAGGGCCGCACCGATACCAGCACGAGTGACCGTACGGGTCGTTTGGTTGGAATCTCGGACGGTTCCTTCATTGTTGATGTTGATGGTGTCACCATCGGCTTCGCGGGCGGAATCAATGATCCCGGCGAAGCTGTAAGTGCGTCCGCGGTGTTGGATCGTGTCGAACTCCATCGAGAGGTTGGCACGGCCTGATACGCGGCCGGATTGGTTGACGGTGGTCAGGCGTCCGCGGATGATCGCGCCGGCGTATTGTCCGGGCGAGGTCACTTCCATAGTGAACGGATCGCCGGAGTAGGACGCGTTGGTCGCGATGCGGTTGCGGAGCACGGCGGTCACGCGCGTGCCGTTCGGGATGAGGAATTCACCCGAGGTGACGGGCGAGTTGCCCCAGCCGGGCCGATTGTTGACCGGAGGCCAGTTTGCGGTGTTGCCGGTTCGGTCGTAGACGGCCGTCGCGGTCACGATCTCGTTCTGGTTCTCCAGATGAAGTGTACGCGTGACGCGGAGGCGGTCGCCGACCAATACGAACGAAACGATGTAGTCGTTCGCCCGGTCGCCCGTGGTCTCGATCCGGATGCCGTTACCAGCCGTGGTTACGCGGGTAGTCGTCGTGCGGCCGCGGTTGTTGGTCTCGGTGATCGCACGTCCGTCGGCGGTCAGGGTCACCTGCGGGCCGAAGTCGGTCGCCATAGTGACGGTGTTGCCGCGGGTTTCGATCGCGATGGTCTGCGGCGGCGTCAGCCGACGCGAAAGGTTCGTTCGCTGCCGTTCACGGACGTTCGTGTTGCTGATCGTCCGGTTGATGACGTTGTCGACGTTATCGCTCTGCGAAACGTTCAAACGATAAGTACCGTCGAGTCGGCCGCTTCCGGCGTTGCCCCAGCGATCCATCGGGAACGGCGGGAGCTGGCGGTTCCAGTTCCAGCTGACCCGGTAGAGCCGCGAGAGCTGGTCGAGGTCCGTGCGGATAAGGTTCCACTGACGTTCCGCGGCGGCGCCCATGTTCCGGCGACGCATGAAGCCATCAACATAAGCACCGTAAGTCAAAACTTCGTTGACATCGGCGGTCGTTGCCCTGCGGTTATTAAAGTTTCGTGTTAATTCGTCCGTGGCGTTCTCGAAAGCGTCGAGGTATGCGGAGATGTTGTCTTCGGCACGCGTGCCGTCCAGGCGGCTGTTATCGAGCCGGCGGTCGGTGGATGTGCGGAAAGCATCGGTCCGTGTTTCGATCCTGTTTAGTAAGTTCCTCACCTGCGTTTCGTTCACGCGGGGGGTGAATTGGGCCTGAATATCGGCCACCCCGAGCAGAACGAGAAGCGCTGCGACAAAAGTCAGTTTTCTAAGTCCCATTGTTAGTTATCCTCCTGAAGATCCCTCCCGGCCGTGTAGGAGAGGCACACGATGGCCGGGAGAAGTTACTTCAACATATCGCAAAGCGTGTGCCAAAGAGCATAACTCCAACCTTATCAATCACTTACGGGACGCGTCAGTAAGCGGGCATACGAAAGTGGTAGACGTTTTGGTGTGGGAATGTACTTAAACCATTCGAACCGGGAGGTTTAGCCCTTAAACTTCGCGGAAGCGGGTTTCGGAGGCGGGGAGGGGGGCCATCATGGCCTTCAACTCATCGGGTTTGGTTTTCGGGTCGAGCCATTTTTCGTGGTCTTCGGGGCGGATGACCACGGCCTGCCGCATTTTGGTGTTGTGGATCTCGCGGAAGATCTCGTTGGGGGAGGTAGTGATAATCACGGTGCAGCGGGTCGGTTCGCCCTTAATTTCGCAGTCTCGGGCGATCCCGGCGAAGGCGAAAAGGCCGTCGCCGAAGCTTATTTCGAACTTCTTCTTCGAGCCGTCGGGCTGCTCCTGCCATTCGTAGAGTCCGCTTGCGGGGATGAGGACGCGGTCGGTTTTGAAGGCCTCGCGGAACATCGGGAGGCGTGAAATCGTCTCGGCCTTAGCGTTTATGCAGGCTATGGTCTTTCCGTTCCAGCCTGTGTCGCGGATGGTCCACCAGTCATCCTCGAGCATTCGGTGGCTGTTTATCACGGGGATGAGGGTGCCGGGGAAGACCTCGCCGCGTTGGATAGAGCCGTGGATATCGAAGTAATCGCCCTCGTCGAGCCATGGGAAATGGCTTTTGAGATTCTTCCGGTCGGTGGTCAATTTGTATCGTCCGCACATGGTTGGGATATTAGCCCTACAGGCCGCCGGATGGCAACGGGTGCCGTCGGTGCCGTCGAGGTTTATGCGGCCACCGAAACCGGAAAAGACTCCGGGTTTTCCACAGGGGGTGTGGAAAAAATGGTCAGCGGAAAGGGCGAAAATGGTCAGCGGATTTCACTCAAATCGGCTGACCACTTTTTTGCTTATCCCCGGGTGATGTGAGGGTTGGTCGAGGGGTTGATGTAGGGCGTTATTGTGGTTGTTGTCAGGGTGGAGGTGAAGATTTGTGCGCTGTCGACGATGGAGGCCATCATCGCTCCGACCGGCGTCCGCATCATCGCGGCTATGATGGCGGCGATGATCGCCTTGACCAGGCCTGTTCCTGATGTTCCTTTGACGTTTGGGAGGGTAGAGAGCGGTGAACGCGTTTTATGGATCCGCTTTTCCTTATTTTCTTCTTTCGTGGTTGAAAAAAAGTTTCTGAACCACGAAAGAGGAAAAGAAGAAAGAAGAGGAAGAAGGAACCACGGAGGGCACGGAATGAGCGGAAGAGGACGCGGAATGTTTTGCCCGCGAAAGGGCGCGAATGAACGCGAAAAATTGTTCGGAAGCAATTTCGAGTTGATTCGAGTGATTTGTGGGGATCGGTAGTCGGAGGTGCGCTACGCGATCCGCCCCTTACCAGGGGCGGTTTTGACATCTTCGGGGGCTAGTTGGTCTTGTTCGCGGCTGAGGCGGTCGATCTTCTGTTCGAGGCTGCTGACCAATTGGGTTACGTAGTCACGGGTGGGCCGTTCGCTGTCGGACAAGCCTTCGAAGAAACGGCGGGAGTATTCGAGCCTTTCGCGCGTTTCGGCGATGCGGCGGTCGATATCTTCGCTGCGGGACTGTGTGAGGAGGCGCATCTTTTCGCGGTCTCTCTTGTTTTCGGTGGACATAGATCGCCTGGGAGAGGACGTAAATATAATAGCACGGCGAGTTTACGTCTGTGTCGGGTAGCTGACCAAACGGGCTGAAAAGTCAATCCTGGTCGGACTGCCTTCTCCGTTTGCTGGGCAGGAGTTCGCCGAGGCGGCGGCAATGTTCGATCAATTCGTCGCTGCGAGAGCTAAGGTCGGCGAATTGTCTGGATAGTCGATTCGAACGGTCGTGGGCCTCATCGCTCAGCGATGTGAGGTGGTTCGATTGTTCCAGCAGTTCTTCAAGATCGTTAAAGGGCGGGTCGGGTAGACGTTCCATCATGTTCCTCCGGCGTGTGAGCACTGGTCGTGCAGGTGGTCTTGCCGGGTAACGGATCGGAACGTTCCAAAGAGTTAATCAGCCAAAGCACGGGGCCGCCGCCTGCATGGGGCCTCCCCGCGTCGTACGCGAAGCGTGCGAATACTTTGATGGTATCACACGGAACTTGTGGTGGTGGTTTTTAACCACGAATAAGAAAAGAAGAAGACAGGGAATGTTTTGCCCGCGAATCACGCGAATGGAGGCGAAAATATCGGGAGCGGCCTTTTCGGGTCGGGATCTCTTCCTCTTGTTCTGTGGTTAAGAGTTGTGAACACAGAATAAGAAGAACAAGAGGAAGAGATCCCGACCGCCGAAAGGATCGGATAGGGCGGGATCGGGAAAGGTCCTTCCGTGTGTTCCGTGGTTACCGGTCTTTGACCACGGAACAAGGGGAGGAAGAAAAAACAAGATGAATAAGAGAAGAATCTAATTGGGAATGCCAAATTTCTTCTTGTTCCGTGGTTCATATTTTTAACCACAGAAGGGGAAGAATAAGAGTAAGTAGATGAAAAGAAGGAAGAAGAGCTAACCACGGAATACACGGAAGGCACGGAAAAGACTCGGAAAAGGGGCGACTCGGGGATATCAAATTTCTACTTGTTCCGTTCTGTTCATCTTGTTCCTTGGCTACATACGATAACCACCGAACAAGAAGAATTAGAGGAAGGAGATGAATAAGACGGGGACACCGGGATGGGTGGGAATCAGAACAAAACATTTTCTCTTGTGCCGGTTTAGCCGGCAAACCTTAGAATTCTGGGTCGGTGTCGTCGTGATCACACCTTGTGCCTATATAGATTCGTGGCGCAGTTTCGACCTTTTTGGCTTCGTAGTTTAACCAAGAATTGTGTAATTGGAATGTACTGACGAACTTATTGCAGCTAGGACAAGTGCAGGCAAAATACTTGTCTCTATAGGTTGGCCTCGAATGCGCAATGATCTTTACACCATGTGCTGACGCAAGCTCTAAATCAGCTTTTGTAAACTTCCGAGGATCTAAAATTCTCTTGTAGTATTTGCCTTTCAATTCTATTAACGCAACACGCATTCTATCCCCACAACTCCAGCAGCGGCCTTTCATAAGAGCCATGTATGCGTGCTGAGTGAAACGTCCGCATTGGTCGCAGCGAGGATTGCGGCAAACCGTTACACGGCCCGGCGAGCCGGCTTTTCCTTCGATGTCGTCGAGATCCGACTCTGAGAAAAGGTTGACTTGAACGAGTGCGATTCTGTTTTTTCTGTAAAATTCAATCGCATCATCCGTAGGTTTATGGGTTACTACGATTTCGATTGCGGCTTTGACCTCGCCATCGCCATCAATCAAGGCCAGGTCCGGTCGGCACTCTCCTAGGTCGTATTCGAGTTGCACGGATGCAGTGGCCTTCAGTAAATCTCCCTCATGTCTTTGCCCGCAGAATTCACAGTGCCAAGAAAAATGGAATGGCTCTGAGGCGGCCAGCCGCTCATTCAATAATTTGGCCAACAAGCTCTTGAACGTAAAATGTAACGCGGTTTCCGGAGCGCAGTTTGGCGTAAGAGTGAGATGTGCGAAATGCGGACGTTTTGAGCGCGGTCCGGTGCGGCCGCTTTTTTTGAGGGTCAGTTTCGAATCACAAACGGCACAGGAATAGTGCTCACCCTTCTCAGAACCATCCGCAAATACGAGTTCGCCCACCGAGTTAATCGCAACGGTGTACAAAAGCTTTCCCATTGTTGATTCAAAATGAAAAAGAAGATCTGAACCAGCCATGCAAAGCTATAGAGCCTACTTCGGACGTCTGTAGTCTAGACCGTCTTCCACTTGGAGCGCTCCAGCTCTCTGAATTGTCGTGTGGCTTCAGATCCACCTTTGGCATAGGCGGTCTGGTGGGCTCTGCAGCAGGTCTTGCAGTAAGAGTTCGTCGTGCGGTTGCCGTAGTTGAATTCGCCGATCGGGAAGATGGTTCCGCAAATAGAACACTGCTTTTCTGAACGGGTTTCTATACGTGTCGTTGCCGGACGCACCTTCCGAGTTGAAATTTCGACTCCAAGATCTAGCAATACCGAAGCGGCCTCTTCCCTCGGCATCATGTGGTCGAATCGAATCACTCTACTACGTCCATTTTTCTCCACGTATCCAACTTCTAACGGTGAGCCGTTGTAGAGAATTTTGTATCCGGGCTTTGAAGAGTAAACGAGAATGCACAACAACACGTCGGGCAATGCGTCCTCTTTTAGCCGCAAATAAGTGAATTGTCGATAACGCTTAACGCGGCCTTCCGACCATGCTTTGACCTGCACGGTATGATCACGCCCATCGGCAAACCAGCTTCCATCGACGTCTCGTCTTCCACGCGGAGTTTTGGTCATTCCGAATTCGTCTTCGGCAATGATTTCGGCAGCCATGCCGATCACGTTGCAGTCGTACTCTCCAAGTCTTGAAGAGCGAACGACAATATCTAGAGCTTCCGAAATTCGATCTTTCATAGTGAAACCTCTCGCTCAAGTAAACGGAAATGCGTATTAATCAGCAAAAAAGCATGGCTATTCGCGCGTTATTTCCGACACCGCCCTAGCGAAACAATAGGGTAAAACTGCACAGGCTATTGACAAGGAAACAACTACAGCTTCCTGCGGCGCGGATTGGGCCGATGTCATGCCGCCGAGGAGTATCAACCCACCTAGACCTACCCCTGCGATAACGCCGATCCAGGAAGCAATTCGCAACGCTTGTGACAGCCCTCCGGAGCGGGGCTCAGCCTGATTCAATTGCATCTGAGCCGGAATCTCGGTCCGTACGGGAGGCCGCTTATCATCGGGAACAATTAGTCTTTGCACCATATAGCTATCAAATGTCCATCGGCTCAATGAATCGGAAAAAGGAAGTCGCAGTAGTTACTCGATTGAAAAGAGGTTTGCCTGATCGGCCAATGAGCCCGCAAGCCGTTCCGCTTGTTTGAATGTGATCGAGCTGGGTGGCATGTCGACTTGTTTGCCGGTTAGGAGGTCCTCGATGGTGAGGATCTGGAGGCGGGGGTAGTCGCGGTGCCAGCCGGGGGATTGGTAGAAGCCATTTTCTACGGCTTTGGTGGTCATGGGTTTGCCGGGTGGTTTGCGGGTGAGGAAGACGCCGATGGCGGCTTGTTCGCGGTCGATGACGTGGCCGAGGGTGGGGATCTGGGCGACGTTGACGTGTCCGCTTTTGACGGAGACGATGACGCGTTTCGCCTTGGGGGCGTCGTCGTCGATGAAGGTGATCGTGCCGTCGATGCCTTTATCGGCCCCTTTCTTTCCTGTTTTATCTTTATCGTTGCCGCCGAGCGGGCGCGCCTTGATGAGCGAGAGCGCCCACCATTGGAACTGGCAGCGGTCTTCTGAGGCGAACTGGCGGGAGCCGTCGAGGTCTTCGGGCTCGGCGATGACGCGGTATTGCGGAACGCGGACGCCTCCGTCCGCGAGTGTCAAACTCTCGCTACACGCGGACGATG
>JAEZJR010000291.1 GCA_023415725.1 Acidobacteriota bacterium | reverse complement strand
GTTGAGCTGCTCGACGTATTTCACGATGTCCGCCATCTGCGGCGTGTAGAGCGCGACCTCTTCGTCGGAGATCTCGAGATGGGCGAGTTTTGCTACTTTTCTGACGTCCATTTTGCTTTTGCCACAGGGGGCACTGAGAAATCTACTCCTTGTTTCGCGAGAGGCAATTAGCGGCAGCGTTCAGTACGGCCTTTCGCAATTGGTCGTCCTTGATCGCGGCGGCGGAGTCGGAGACCTCGCGGGGGATCTCGGTCGAATCGGGCCGCATTTGCCTTCGGTCGCCTCCAGCTACCGCGGCTTCCACGGCCGCGGCGTCGATGCGAAATTCGATGAACTCAACAAGCGGCCGGCCGAGCGTGGCGTTCAGTCGGAACAGCAGCTGCGACGCGAGCGATTCGAGATTGCGCTGCCACGTCTTGTCGGCGACGGCTATCACGAGCCGTTTGCCCGCAAGCGAAAGCGGCACGGTCCGTTCGGTCAGTTGCGCGCCGGCAACACGCCTCCACGCCGCGTAAACGAATGCCTGCCGCACTTCGTCGGAAGCGTCGATCGCTTCGAAAACACCCGGCAATGTGCGGAAGAAAGCGTCCATTTGTCATTCGGCGACGATAAACTATCATCTTAAACGACAATGAGTGAAATGCTAAATGATGCGGTTAAAGGCCTGCGTTTGCCCCGGATCGTGCTCGCCTCGGGGAGCCCACGACGGGCGGAGATAATGAACTCGGTCGGGTGGGAATTCGTCAAAACCGTGCCGGATGTGGACGAATCGGTGGTCGATGGTGAAGCGCCGGAGGATTATGTTCAGAGGCTCGCCGGCGAGAAGGCCCTTGCGGTAGCGGCTTCGCACCCGGGTGGGATCATCCTTGCGGCGGATACGACCGTCGTGCTGGAAGGGGAGATCATCGGCAAGCCGGTGGACCTTGACGACGCAAGGCGGATGATCGAGCGGCTCTCTGGAAACTGGCACGAGGTGCTGACCGGCGTCGCGGTCACACGCAACGGCGACGAGAAGATCGGAATGCAGCGTACGCGAGTGAAATTCGCCGAGATGACGGACGACGAGATCGATTTCCTCGTCGAGAAAGGCGAGCCGCTGGACAAGGCCGGAGCGTATGCCGTGCAGGCGCAGGCGGCATTGTTCATCGAGGGGATCGAGGGGGATTATTGGAATGTTGTGGGGCTACCGATAAGTTTGGTGTACCGGTTGGTCACTGAAATGGCAGGGTAGTAAAGCGAAACTCAAAATACGCCTAATCTATGAATTTTGAATGGCACAGCGAGAAAGCTGCCAGCAATTTCAAGAAACACAAGATAGAGTTTGAAGAAGCGAGAACATCCTTCGATGATCCGCTTTTTATCGCATTCGAGGACCCTGACCATTCGGTAGAGGAAAACCGTTTTATCCTAATGGGCGAATCTCTTGAGGGTAGGCTTCTGGTTGTTTGTTATACTATGCGTGGAGACATCATCAGATTGATAAGTGCACGAAAGGCAACTCGCGCTGAACGCAGATACTATGAAGAAGAAAGTTGAACGGAAATCTGAGGATATGCGAGCGGAGTACGATTTCTCCAAGTTGAAGGTCGTCTCAAGGGGGCCTGGCCGGGTCCCAGGCGGGGGGGTCGCTGTTCAGCTCGAGGCCGACGTCGCGAAACGATTTCCGACCTCTAAAGCAGTGAACGACGCCTTGAGAATGATAATCGAGGTCGCCGACCGAACTGAAGCGGTCTAAGAGATGAAGTAAAAAGGAAAAGGGTGAGGTGCTGGCACCTCACCCTTTTCCTTTTTCATTTTGAAATTAGAGCAGCGAGTCGACCTTTTTGGAGATCGGTACGGTGATGTCGTAGTTCGGGTCGATGCCGGTGAAAGCTTCGCCGGACATCGCGCCGTTCTTGTCGAGCACGACGAAGGCCGGGAGTTGATCGATGGAGAACTTGCCGAGCACGGCCGCACCGTCCGGGTCGCGGAGGACGACAGCGTTCAGGTTGTTCTTGTTCGCCCATTCGCGGATCTCATCGTCGGTCGCCTTGTTCTTCGACTTCGGATTCGTCGAGTCGGTGGCGATGAAATAGATCGCAACGTTCTTTGCACCGTACTTCTTCGCGAGAGCCGTGGTGAACTGCGCCTGTTTGTCGGAGAGCCGAAGCCACTTCGCGCCGACGGCGAGGATCACGACCTTGCCCTTCTGCGCCTGCACGTCGACCGTTCCGCCGTTAAGCGACGGCAGCTCGGTTTGAGCGAACGAAGCGGCCGCGAGACCTGCGACGATCACGGCGACGGCGAAAATGTTCTTTAGGGTTTTCATAGTGTTGTGCCGGCAAAATATTTGCTGACCGGCATAGCCCTCCCTAACGGTCAGGCTCTGACACTTTAGATGCAAGTTTGGTGCCGTTCACTGTCTTCGGTTAATGATGACGTTGTCGATGAGGCGGACCTTGCCAAAGTAGACGGCGGTGGAGATCAGAACCTCGTTATCATCAATCTTTTCAATAGGTTCCAGCGACTCGGCATCGACGGCGGCGATGTAATCGATCCGGGCGTCGGGCTCGGATTCGATGGTCCGGCGGACGACATCGACGAGTTCCGACGCGTTTCGTGCACCATTTCGGAAGGCCACCTTCGCTTCTTTGAGCCCACGGAAGATGACCGACGCTTTTTCACGTTCCTCCGGGGTTAAAAGCGCGTTGCGTGACGACATCGCGAGGCCGGATTCCTCGCGGACGGTCGGAACGACGACGATCTCCGTTTCGAAGCCGAGGTCGGTGGTGAGGCGTTTGATCACCGCGACCTGCTGGGCGTCCTTTTGGCCTAAGAAAGCCTTGTCGGGGCTAACCGTGTTGATGAGGATCGTCACGACGGTGGCTACGCCGCGGAAATGCCCGGGGCGGGCCGCGCCTTCCAGCCCTTCGGAGACGCCCTCTACGTAAACGTAGGTGGAAAAACCCTCGGGGTAGATCTCCGCCACCTCCGGGGCCCAGATGTAATTTACTCCAAACTCGGCGAGCCTCGAGGCATCCGCGGTCAGGTCTCGCGGATAGCGTTCGAGGTCGGCCTTGTCGTTGAACTGCTCAGGGTTAACAAAGATGGAAACGATGACTGCGTCGGCTGAACCCTTCGCCTCGCGGACGAGAGCGAGGTGCCCCTCGTGCAGAGCTCCCATCGTGGGGACGAACGCGACGGTCTTGTTCTCGCGCCTCAGCTTGCGGGCGATCGAGAACATTCGCTGTTTGCGGTTGATGATCTCCATCGCTGTTTAGAAAGGCATGGCGTTCTTCAGTTTTTCGACCGCCACATCTTCGGGCAGGCCGTACGATTCCTTGTCGCTCGGGTATCTGCCGTTCTTGACGTCACCCATCCACTCGGTGATCGCGTTCGTGATCACCTCGCTGACGTTGGCGTATTGGCGCACGAAGCGGGGCTGGCGGCCGAAGGTGAAGCCGATCAGATCGTGCAGGACCAGCACCTGGATGTCGCAAGCGGCACCGGCGCCGATGCCGACGGTGGAAATGGTCAGCTCGTTCGTCACGATCTCCGCCACCTCGCGTGGAACGAGCTCGAGCACGATCGAGAATGCTCCGGCCTCCTGAAGCATATGAGCGTCTTCTATTAGCTGTTTGGCGGTGTCGGCGGACTTTGCCTGCACACGGTATCCGCCCATCTTATGCACGGACTGCGGTGTGAGGCCGACGTGGGCCATCACGGGGATCTCTTCATCGACGAGGCGTTTTACGAGGCCGACGCGGTTGCGGCCGCCCTCAAGTTTCACAGCCTCGGCACCGCCGTCCTTCATCAGGCGAAGGGCGTTTCTCACGGCCTCATCGTCGCCGGTGTGAAAGCTGCCGTACGGCATGTCGGAAACTAGCAGCGCACGGCTCGCACCGCGCTTGACGGCCTTGGTGGCGGAGCAGATCTCATCGAGCGTGACGGGGATCGTGTTGCCGTAGCCGTGGATGACATTACCCATGCTGTCGCCGACCAGGATGATGTCGACGCCGGCCTCATCGACGATGCGCGCGGTGGGGTAATCGTAGGCTGTGAGACACACGAGCTTCTCGCCCTTTTCCTTCGCCTCGCGCAGCGCGGGGACGAAAACTTTCTCGGGCTTGTCCGGTTTCAGGTAGGCCATAAATTGTTAATAAGAATAGACCTAAACGTCTAAAGTCCAAAGTCGATAGTCAGATGTCGCGGACGTCACGTCATTTGTTTTTGGTGTTTGGATTTTTGTTTTTGGGACTGGGTCAGGCGATCACCCTTGCTTCCGGATCGGCGGCAGTCGGATGCCAGCGGGCGACCGAGGACGTGTCCTCGGACTCGTTGAGGAGAGTTTTCACATCTTTGTGAAGGAGCGGATGCACGAACCTCGGGGCTATCTCGGCGAGCGGGACGAGGACGAAATTCCTGAGATGAAGCCGCGGATGCGGGACGGTCAGGAACGGGGTATCGCTGTGGTGCGCACCGAAAAACAGGAGGTCGAGATCGATGGTGCGGGGTTTCTTGAGCGATTTGTCGGTGCGGCCCAATAAGTACTCGATGCGAAGTAGGCGGGCCATCATTTGCGACGGCGTTACAGCCTCAGACCGGATCTCGGCGACCATGTTGAGGAACGGTTTGTCCGTCTCTATATCGACCGGTTCGGTCTCGTAAATGGCCGATAACTTGGTCACGAGAAAACTCGCCTCCATAAGGCCGCGAACGCCGAGCAGAAGGTTCCCGGCACGGTCTCCGAGATTGGAACCTAGTCCGATATAAGATGTGATGCGTTCCGATTCCACAAGATCGAGGGAAAAGTGGCGTAATAAGTAGATAAATGAAAGCCGAAGTTATGTCAACGGTGAGCGATCGCGAAGCCCTTACATCATGTACGCATATATTGTGGATGAGTTCTGCTTGTCCCGCTACAGCAAGTAGAAAAGCGTTAGCGGCAAATAAGAAAAATGATTTACTTTGAATTTACTTCGTGTTTCAATTGAGTCAGGCTAGACCTGAATTCCAGTAATGCCCTTTCCATCGGGGGCATTCGGGCGGGCACACGAGGCGTCCCGTCTTGACAAAAATGTACGCCGGAAAAATATGGCCCGACGAAGATTCCGACACAGCCCGCGATTTGATCAGGCCGACCGTTCACATGAGGAATTCCTCCTCAGCCAACCCGCACAACTAACTTCAAAGACGGAACTGCTACGCCTGATAAGGGGCGGCGAGGATACTTACCTCGAACTGAAGGTGCGCCTGTCGAATTCGGAACGCATCACGCAGGGAATCGTGGCCCTGGCGAACACGAACGGCGGGACGATCATCTTCGGGGTGAACGATCAGCTTCGCATCGAAGGCGTTGCAAACCCGGAATGGGTGCAGGAGGAGCTCGCACGCATCTGCCGCGATGAGATCGTGCCGCCGATCATCCCGTTGATCGACACGATCGCGTTCGACAGCGGGAAGCGTGTGGTCGCCCTGGACGTGCAGCCGCGGCGAAAGCCGTACCGCACCCGCGAGGGTCGTTTCTATATGCGGTTCGGTGCGGAGAAGCGGGAAGTGTCACGCGAACAGCTTTCGATGTGGCTGGACGAGATAAGGCCGCTCGCTTACGAGAACATCCCGCTTTTCACGGCCGAGGAGAAGGATTTCGACGACGGGCTGCTGTGGACGTTCGCAGGTGCGTTCGAGGATGTAAGCCCGACGATCAATCTCTACCAGACGGCGGATTTCCTCAAGAAAGACCTGATACTGGCGGTGGGCGGTGCTGAGGAATTCCACCCGACGGTCGCTGCTCTGGTGCTCTTCGGAAAGGACGAGCGTGTCGCCGAATTGTTTCCGCGCTCGAAGGTAACGGTCGCGCGTCACTCGGGCGAGAACGGAAACGCGCAGCTCGTCGAGCGGCATGACATCGTCGGGAACCTGCACAACCAGTACGAGGCGATAATGCGGTTCATCGAGCGGTATTGCGATCTCGAGAAGGACAAGCCGAAAAAGACACTGCACCTGGTTGGATCGCCCGTTGCGCCCAGATCGAAGTATCACGTTTACGCCATAAGGGAAGCCGTAGCGAACGCATTGATCCATCGCGATTTTGCCTTTCGCGATATCCCGACGCGGATCAATGTCTACGATAACTACATCGAACTCGTGAACGCCCGCCGAACGCTTGGCTTTGTGCCGCCCGCCTCACGTGCGATCAGATACGGCATCACGCAGCGGATCAACCCTCAGATAGCTTCGATCTTCAGCCGCAGGGAATACGGAACGAGCGTTCCGCACGGCGGATTGCCTATGATCCTCAAACAATCAGAACGCTTCGCGGGCCGTCGGGCGGAAGTTTACACAACCAACGACGAGTTCAAGTTAAAGATCTACGGGTCGTAATTCTGGCCTGATAAAGGGATGAAATTCAGGGCAGAATTGTGATATTGTGCTCGCATGAATCTTTCACGAGATATACAGAGTCTCAGCGATTTCAAACAAAACGCCTCGAAGTTCGTCAAACAGGTTCAGGAATCGAAGGAACCACTCGTACTCACGGTAAACGGCAAACCAGCGGTGGTCGTGCAGGATGCCGAGAGTTACCAGAATATGGTGGATCGCGAGGAGTATTGGGCAACAGTAGCCGCATTGCAGACTGCTCTTTCCGACATAGACAACTCCGCTGATTGGCAGACGGCGGACGACGTTTTCGCTGAGATCCGCTCGGCGATCACGAACTCCCGCTGAGCCTCGATGGAGAAATTCACGGTCAGGATAAGTCCTGCAGCGAAGCGGGACCTTTGGCATTCGTATCGCTGGGGAGTTGAGCATTGGGGCGAAGAGAATGCGGCTGATTGGCTAAACAAAATAGAAAAAGAAGTCGTCGCCCGATTAGCCTTATTCCCATTCGCGTTTCCGATCGCACCCGAATCTGCGGAACTCCCGGTCGAGGTTCGACAATTCAAATTCGGCCGATATAGAGTCCTTTTCACGGTTAAAGGGGAGGACGTTCTAGTGTTGCGCGTGCGTGGGCCGTTCACAGGAAACAGAACGTAGTTAACCCTCGGGATTCCCAGATGTCATCGAGATCCAATGTATCGGTCAACCACAGTATTCCGGGCATGACAACGCCCAGAATTATCACGGTGGCCATCGTCTCGGCGATCGTTTATTTCGTTTCTAATCCAAACCCTCGGTTTTATTACGACTATACATTCCGGATCGCAGGGCAATTTTTGAACGGCTCGTTGGGGCTCGGTGCGAAGCCGCCGTCGTGGCTGAACGAGTTCGTGCCGTTTGATGGGGTGTGGTACTCGGTTTTCCCGCTAGGGAGCGTGCTGACGATGATACCGGTCGCGTTGCTCAAGGCGGCGGGCGTTCTGCAGGTTATGCCGGCAGCGTTGATCGTGGCGCTTCTTGCCGCGGGGATCATGTTCCTGCTTCTGAAGATCGGTTCCCGGTACGACCTGCCGGCGGATAGGGTCGTATTGACCGCCCTCGGGGTCGTATTCGGCACGTGGATGTGGACGAATCTGACGTTCGGCGGGGCATGGCAATTAACTCTCGGGTTCGCAATGCTGGGGGAACTCGGGGCGATCTATTTCACGGTTTATGATCGGCGGCCGTTGTTGGCCGGGGCGTTCTTCGCGTTGGGGTTTGGGAACAGGACCGAGGTGCTTTTGACGGCGCCGGTGTTGATGTATTTGCTGGCGCGAGGTGAAGATCAGCCGGGGTGGCAACTCGCAGGCTGGAAGCCTGCGGTCCGGCAGGTTGCGTTGTTTTGCGTCGTGCCGTTCGTGCTCGGGGTGGCGACGCTGTGGTACAACTACGCGAGGTTCGGTTCGCCGCTGGATTTCGGATACGCGCGGATCCCCGGCGTGCTCGACGAGCCCTGGTACGACCACGGGATCTTTTCGATCTGGTATATACCGGGGCAGGCGGGGGAGATGCTGTGGAAGCCATGGGAATTTCGCTCGACCTTTCCTTGTTTGATGCCGAACCCCTTCAGCTCGTCGATCCTTTGGAGCAGCCCGTTCATTTTGTTCGCGTTGCGGTTCGGGGCAAGGGACAAGGTTTTGAAATACGCGGCATGGATCGCGATCGCGTTGATGACCTTTCTTTTGTGGATGCACGGGAATTCGGGCGGGTGGCAGTTCGGGTATAGGTACTGGATGGTGTGTTTGCCGTGGCTGTTCGTCATAATGTTGGAGAATGCCCCGAAGAGGATCTCGCGGCTCGAGTGGGCCGCGTATTTTCTGTCGTTCGCGGCGAACGCGTACGCGACGTGGCTGTTCAATTGGACGAACTATTTGAGGCATTAAAGATAGATCTCACCAGCTTCCAGCTATTAGCTGACAGCTTTCGGCTTACGAATGTTATTAGATCTCTCGCCGTTGAGGGTTTCGCGGGATTACAGGCTGCTGTTCTTCGGGCAGCTGATCTCGTTCTTCGGCTCGATGATGACGTTTATCGTCGTGCCGTGGCAGATGTACCAGCTGACGGAATCGTCGGCGATGGTGGGGTACATCTACCTTGCGGAATTCGTCCCGATGGTGATCCTCGCCTTTATCGGCGGGGCGTTGGCGGATTATTTCGAGAAGCGGAGGCTGCTGCGATGGACGGAGTTCGGGCAGGGGATCGCGTCGGCTCTGCTGCTGGTGAACTCGCTGCTGCCGAACCCGCAGATTTGGGTGCTGTTCGTCTGCGTCGCGATGCACGCGGGGCTCGCGGCGATACAACGGCCGGCGTTCGAGTCTTTCATTCAGAAGGTGATCCCGCCGGAGCACATGGTAGCCGTGATGGCGCTGAACTCGATCCGGTGGAGCGTCGGGGCGATAGTGAGCCCTGCGATCGCGGGCGTGATCGCTGTGGCGTTGGGGCCGTCGGTGGCGTACGCACTGGATCTGGTTTCGTTCGTCGGCACCATTTACGCCGTTTACGCGATCAACGCCGTACCGCCGCCGGAGAATGCGGAGCGTCCGAGTTGGGAAGGAATAAAGAAGGCGTGGCGTTACGCGTTTTCGCGGCAGGAACTATTGGGCACGTACTTCATCGATATCGCCGCGATGTTCTTCGCGATGCCGCAAGCGCTTTATCCGGCCCTTGCGGTCTATTACGGTGAGAAGTATATCGGGTTTTTCCCGGCAGCGATCGCGGCGGGTGCATTGCTCGCGAGCGTGACGTCCGGTTGGACGAAGAAGGTGCAGCGGCACGGCGCAATGGTGATCGGAGCCGCGTTGCTATGGGGCGTGGCCATCATGCTGTTCGGCGCGGTGGACAGCATCGTGCTCGCTCTGTTCTTCCTGGTGGCGGCGGGGTTCTTCGATATGATTTCGGGGATATTCCGCGGCGCGATCTGGAACCAGACGATACCGAACTACCTTCGCGGGCGGCTTGCGAGCATCGAGATGATAAGTTATCTTACCGGCCCAATGCTTGGCAGCGCCAAGATGGGCGTAGTTGCGGAGGCTTTTGGCGTTAAAGCGGCCCTGGTATCGGGCGGTATCCTGTGTGTTATCGCCGTGCTCGGGGCCGCACTGTTCCTGCCGAAGTTCTTCACCTACGACGGCCGCGAGGGTGTGAAACAGAAGGAGATCGAAGAGGCCGAGCGGGCCGAGATGCTGAGAGTTTCGGAGAGTGAATTCTGAACAAACACAGGTCATCTATGAACGAACAAATTCAGGCGTACAACGACGGGTTTCAGGGGAACGAACGGGAGATCTGCGATGTGCTCTCCCGGGAGATCGATCGAGGCCTACCGAAGGCGGAGAGCAAGATCTGGCATGCCCATCCGGTCTGGTTCCTGGACGGCAATCCCATCGCGGGTTACAGCAAACAGAAGGCCGGCATTCGTTTGATGTTCTGGAGCGGTGCAGACTTCGACGAGGAAGGACTAAGCGTGAAAGGTGAGAAGTTCAAAGACGCGTCCGTTTTCTATAACGACGTTTCCGAGATAAACACCAATGACCTGAAGCGTTGGCTCAAGAAGGCGGAGGCGATACAGTGGGATTACAAGAACATCGTTAAAAGGAAGGGAGTTCTGGAACGATTAAGGTAGGTCCGAACGTGTTATGGCGATACTCCGAAAAAGGGAAATAGAGAATCTGGAGCAGATGAACGGGGAAGAGCTCGAGGCCTTTCTCGATACGCTGCCCGCGGGGCCGGAGACGGTGAGCGAATTGCTCGACTACCTCGAGGACGAGCTTTATGACCGGGAGTGCAACCACAGCCTGCAGCACTCGATGAAGTTCATGATGGAACGACGGCTGGATTTCCCGAAATTCACTAGCTGGCTGAACGACAACGGCGGCTACTGCGACTGCAAGGTTATGGAGCAGATCGCACCGATCTGGCGAAAGAAATTCGGCGACGAATAGCGAGCGAGCAGGGCCAAGAGTCGGCCATGCCGGAAACAATCCAAATTATTTCAGTAGGGGCCCAAGGTAACGGCCCGTGTGCGAGGCCTCGACCTTCGCGACGTCTTCGGGCGTGCCTGTGGCGACGATATGCCCGCCGCCTACGCCTCCTTCGGGGCCGAGGTCGATAAGCCAATCGGCGGTCTTGATGACGTCCAGGTTGTGCTCGATCACGACGAGGCTCGCGCCGCTTTCGATCAGTGCGCGGAACGCGGCGAGGAGCTTGTTGATATCCTCGAAGTGAAGGCCGGTCGTCGGCTCATCGAAGATGAACAATGTTTTCGCGTTGGTAGTCTGAGCAAGGTACGAGGCGAGCTTCACTCGCTGCGCTTCGCCGCCTGAGAGGGTGGTCGCAGACTGCCCGAGCCGCAGATAGCCAAGCCCCACCGATTCAAGCACCTTTAACTTATTGACGATCTTCTTCGCATCCTTGAAGAATAGAAGAGCCTCACGGACGGTTAGGTCGAGAGCCTCGGCGATGTTCTTGCCTTTATATCTGACGTTGAGGATCTCTTCGCGGAAACGCGTGCCGCGGCAGTCCTCGCAGGTGAGTTCCACGTCGGCGAGGAACTGCATCTCGACGATCACGGTACCGCTCCCCTGGCACGTTTCGCACCTGCCGCCGGGTACGTTGAAGGAGAAATGCGACGAGCCGAGGCCTTTCGTCTTAGCGGTCTGGGTCGAGGCGAACACCTCGCGGATCGCGTCGTAGGCTTTGATGTAAGTTACGGGGTTCGATCGCGGCGTGCGGCCGATCGGGGACTGGTCGACGAGGATGATGTCGTCGATGTTCTCGCCGCCCGTGAGCTCCTTGAACAGGCCGATGTGCGTGTTCCACTCGCCGCGCTGTTTCTTGAGGCCAGCGTAAAGGATGTCGTGGACGAGCGTAGATTTGCCCGAACCTGATACGCCGGTGATGCAGACGAGCATCTCGAGCGGGATGTCGACCGTGACGTCCTGAAGGTTGTGTTCGCGAGCCCCCACGATGCCGATCTTTTCCTTGCCGGGCTTGCGTCGGTTTTGCGGGATCTTGATCTCGGCGTCGCCGCGAAGATAACGTGCGGTGAGCGATGTCGGGTGCTCGAGCAGAGCGTTGAAATCTCCCTCGAAGACGACGTCGCCGCCCAGTTCGCCCGCGAACGGGCCGATATCGATGATATGGTCCGCCGAGCGCATCGTTTCCTCGTCGTGCTCGACGACGAGCAGCGTGTTGCCGATGTCACGGAGGTTCTCGAGGATCTTCACGAGCCGTGCATTGTCGCGCGGGTGCAGGCCGATGCTGGGCTCATCAAGCACGTAAAGCGTGCCGACCAGAAGGGAACCGAGGTTCGTCGCAAGCTGGATACGCTGAGCCTCGCCTCCAGAAAGCGTTGCGGCCAGACGGTTGAGCGTCAGATACTCCAGGCCAACATCCACCAGGAACTTTAAGCGCCGGCGGATCTCGAGAAGGAGCTTTTCGGCGATCTTTTCGCGTTCGTCGGAGAGCGTCAGAGATTCGTAGAACTGGGAGGCGTCGGCGATCGAAAGATCAAGGATCTCAGGAAGCGAGCGGCCGCCCACACGGACGTCGCGGGCTTCTTGACGGAGTCGCGAGCCGCCGCACTCTGGGCATTTCGTGTAGCCGCGGTACTTAGCGAGAAATACGCGTACGTGGAGCTTGTACTTCTTCGTTTCGAGAAATTCGAAGAAGCCCTTGATCCCGCGCCAGCCGTCGTCGCCGTAGACGATGCAGTTCTGCTGATAATCCTGCAGGTCCGCAAAGGGAACGTTCGTCTTAATGTTCGCGGAGGCAGCGTATTTCAGAAGCTCCTTCTGCGCCCATGAGTGCTGCGGGCGGGTGAAGGGCTCAATGGCTCCGTCCTTTAGCGAGAGCAGCGGATTCGGGATGACGAGGTCGTAATCGACACCGATCGTGTTGCCGAAGCCCTGACATACCGGGCACGCCCCGAAGGGCGAGTTAAAGCTGAAAAGCTGCGGCTCAGGCTCTTCGTAGACCGTCCCGTCGTATTTGCAGATGAAGCGGTCGGAGAATTTCAGGGCCACTGGTTCTTCGCCACCCGCGGGTTCGACACGCGCAGCGTGGCCTTCGCGGAAGCAGGTTTCGAGCGAATCTACGAGGCGTTGGCGGATCTCGGGATCGGCTTTCAGGCGATCGATGAGGACGAAGGTGTTCTGGAAATCGGCGAACTTGTAGTCCTCAGGCCGTGTGAGCTCGAGCACCTCGCCGTCGCGGTACAGTCGTGAGAATCCCTGTTGGAGAAGCGAGATCAGGTTAGCCGAAACGCTGAGATAGCTGGCGGTGTTCTTCTTAACGGTCTTTTTCGCCTTTGTTGCTTTTGCCGGGGCGGCGTCTTCGAGGATCGGGAACAAAACGTAGAACCGCGTGCCGGGTTCGAGAGTGGCGAGCACTTCATCGGCGGCGGACTCCGGCGAATCTTTCTTCACCTCGCGTCCGCAGACGTGGCAAAAGGTTTGCCCTGCGCGAGCGTAAAGCAAGCGGAGATAGTCGTATATCTCGGTCTGGGTAGCGACCGTCGATCGCGGATTGCGGGTCGAATTCTTCTGCCTGATCGCGATCGCGGGGGCGATGCCGGTGATCTCGTCGACGTCCGGCTTGTCCATTCGTTCGAGGAACTGCCGGGCGTATGCCGAAAGAGATTCCACGTAGCGGCGCTGCCCCTCGGCGTAGATGGTGTCGAACGCGAGGGATGACTTGCCCGAACCGGAAACGCCCGTCACCACGGTGAGCTTATTCAGCGGGAGCGAGACGGAGACATTCTTTAGATTATGGACTCGGGCCCCGTGGACCTCGATCGCTTCTTCTTTCTTACGGGCAGGCTGCATAGCGCAAAAATCGAGCTAATGGACAAATCTCGATTTTAGCACGTTTC
>JAEZJR010000268.1 GCA_023415725.1 Acidobacteriota bacterium | reverse complement strand
GTTCTCATACGAACCCGTGGACATCTCCCTCGTCGAGCCCCGCAAGCGCGACTACACCAAGGGCAAAGCAAAAGCCGCCCAGGTCCCGCAGCCCGGCAGCGAACTCAAACCCGAAGGCCGTGAAGAGCGATTGATGAAGGACGGCGAGAAACTGGCAAATCAGGAATCGATAAAGGAATAGTCACCGACAAGGGGTTAAACGAAAAGAGTCGAATTTTTATGAATCCGGCAAACGCACACGAAAAGAAGCGGCTTGAAAACCCGCCATCGAAGTTCAAGCTGAAGATCCAGCGGCGGGACAAGGAAGGTGGCTCGGCTTATTGGGAAACCTTTGAGCTGGAGTACCGCCGGAACCTGAACGTCATCTCGGCGTTGATGGAGGTGCGGAAGAACCCCGTCACTGTCGAGGGCAAGACCACCACGCCGCCCGTGTGGGACATGAGCTGCCTCGAGCAGGTGTGCGGCATCTGCACGATGGTCATCGACGGCCGCGTGCGTCAATCGTGCTCGGCACTGATCGACGACCTGCTGCTCGCCTCCGGCGGCGACACGGTCACGCTCGAGCCGATGACCAAGTTCCCGAACGTCCGCGACCTGAAAGTGGATCGCTCGCGGATGTTCGAACACCTCAAACAGGTGCATGCTTGGATCGAACTCGACGGCAGTTACAGCCTCGGGCCGGGCCCTGTGATCTCGAATGAGGTCGCACAGGAACGCTACGCCTATTCGCGCTGCATGACGTGCGGCTGCTGCCTCGAGGCGTGTCCGCAGTATCACGAAGAGAACTACATCGGCCCGCAGGCCATCGCTCAGGCCCGGCTCTTCAACATGCACCCGACAGGGAAGACCGACATCGACGAGCGGCTCGACGGCCTGATGGGCGACGACGGCATCACCAATTGCGGCAACGCTCAAAACTGCGTGCAGGTGTGCCCGATGTCCATCCCGCTCACCCGGGCGATCTACGACACCAACCGCGACATCACCGTCAACGCCTTGTTCGGCTGGCTAAAGAAATAAACGGGTCGCTGTAGGTTTTTTTAACACAAAGCGCACAAGGTCGAAGACACAAAGGGCACGGAGTAAATTCTCCGTGCCCTTTGTGTTATTTACTAACCGATCCCGATCTAATGCACCGTCGACAACTCGGGCAGATCCCCCGACACGGTCGGCACCATAGAGATGTGGCCGTGGTCGTTAATGAACGTCTCGATCTGTTCCGAGTCCATCGGCCGAGCGAACAAATACCCCTGCCCGTAGTGGCAGCCGAGCGAGCGGAGCTGGTCTCGGTGATGCTCGGTTTCGATACCCTCCGCGATGACGCTGAGCCCAAGATTATTGGCGAGTGCGATCACCGTCCGGATCACCTCACGGTTCGCTGAGTTTTCATCCATCATCGTAACGAACGACCGGTCGATCTTCAGCGTCGAGATCGGCAGCCGCACAAGGTATCCGAAGTTGGAATAGCCGGTGCCGAAATCGTCGACGTCCGTCGTGATCCCGAGTGCTCGAAGGTGGTTCAGCATCTCGATCGCACGGTCGTGGTGTTCGAAGAAGACGGTCTCCGTGATCTCAAGCTTTAGCCTGTTGGCGGGGAATCCGGTTTCGTCGAGCGTGGTCGCGATCATGTCCACAAGGTCGTGCTGCGCAAACTGGCACGACGACAGATTCACGCTTAGCTTGAACGTGGGATTGCCGCCGATCCGTTCGCGGATGGCCTGCACCTCGCGGCAAGCCCTCGCGAGAAGCTGTTCGCCGAGGTGGTCGATCACGCCTATCTCCTCCGCGAGCGGGATGAACCGCTCCGGCGAGATCACGCCAGATGTTGGATGCTCCCACCTCGCCAAAGCTTCGAGGCTGTGGATAGTGCCGTCCGCAAGCGAGAAGATCGGTTGATAATAAAGCTCGATCTCCTCCTTCTGGATCGCCTTGCGAAGGTCCGTCTCAAGCGTGAGCGTCTCTCGCACCGCGTCCCGCATCGATTCGTCGAAGACCTCGTGCCGCGCCTTGCCGGAACGCTTCGCGTGGTACATCGCCGTGTCGGCGTCGCGGATGACGTCCTCGGATGAAAGATGCTCCTCCGAGACCTGCAGGATCCCGATGCTTGCCGTGGTGAAGACCTCGTGCCCGCGAAGCTTGAACGGTGAACTGATCTTCTTCTGGATCCGCTCGGCGATCCGCGTCATCTTTTCGGAAAAATACCGCCCTTCCACCAGCACAACGAACTCGTCGCCGCCAAGCCTCGCGACCATGTCGGGCGGGCGCATCGAGGCGTTCAGCCGCTGGGCGATAGCTACCAGCAATTCGTCGCCGATGAAATGCCCGAGGCTGTCATTGACGTACTTGAAGCGGTCCAGGTCGATGAAAAGCACGCTCACCGCATATTTGGGGTTGCGCTTACGTTTCCTCAGCGCCTCGTCGAGCCGCCTCATGAAGTGGGCCCGGTTCGGCAGTCCCGTCAACGCGTCATGCGTCGCTTCATGCTGCAGCCGCTGTTCGGCGTGCTTCTTCTCCGTTATGTCCTGGATCTGGAAGATGAGGTTGGTGAGCTTTTCCGACTTCGCCCCGTCAGTCGAGACGCTCCACGAGGCCCAGACGGTCGAGCCGTCCTTGTGGATGTAGCGCTGCTCGCTCTGGTAACCCTCGACGGTCCCGGCGAGCACCTCGTTAAGCTTCAATAGGGTGTTGCCGAGGTCCTCCTCGAACATCATCGAATGGAAGGATCGCGACCGGAACTCCTCAGGCATGTAGCCGAGGATCTTCGTAAGCGCACGGTTGGTCTTCAGCCACTGACCTGTAGGGGAAACAAGCGCGATCCCGATCGGGGCGTTATCGAACGCCCGGCGGAAACGCTCTTCCGATTCCTTTAGGGCCATGGAGCGATCCTCCACCTCCCGCTCGTATTCGCGGGCCTTTGCCTCCCGCTCTTCAGCGGCTTTTGCGCTGCGTTGATGCAGCCGGAAAGCGAGGTAGATCGCCGCACCCACCGGCAGTGCTGCGATGATGGCCGCCGCCGTGAGGACGAACAGATCCGTTTCCGCCAGTTGGAGGAGCGGACCGATCGCGGTCGGTTTTGCGAGGAATACGTTCACGATCTCCCTTCCGAAATTCTCAAGAAAAGACAAAACGATCCAAATTGGATATGGGGGTAATTCGGCAGGGTGGGAGTCCGAAAAAATAAGGAGGCCGGAGAAGGCCTCCCTCAAATTATCAATTCAGCGTTATTAAGTTGTCCAGAGGAAATTGTCTGGTGCCGTCAAATTGACCTGACACACGATGCGTCAGTCCCCGATCAGCACCCCATCGCCGATAAGAACGCCGTCCCCGATAAGAACCCCCCCCCCATCGCCGATCAAAACAACATCGCCTATCAGCACGCCGTCACCGATCAACACACCATCGCCGATCAGTACCCCGTCACCGATGAGCACGCCGTCGCGGAACCAGTCACCGATCAATACGCCGTCGCCGATGAGAACACCGCCGCCGTCACCGATCAGGACCCCGCCCCCATCGCCAATGAGTACTCCTCCCCCATCGCCAATGAGAACGCCGTCACCAATGAGGACCCCGTCCCCGATCAGCACCCCGGCGGATAGTAGCACGTTTCCGCTGCCCATCGGCCCGCCGTCGCTGACCACAGCGTTGGAGGAGATGCTGAGACCGTTCGAATAATATTCCGGGTCGATGGCGAACGTGCCGCCCGCAACGATGATCCCGTCGCTGAAGTTTGCACCCGTGTCGTAAACGTCCTGGTATTTGGCGACCAGGTTCGAGCCGGTGATCGTCGAATAGTTCGACCTGATCAATTGTGCCCAACGGAACGTGTGGCCCGCGATCGTCGTCGCCGCGGCCGGCAGTGTGGAACTCTTCGCCAGCATCGACGAGCCTCGCGGCATCTTCGCGAAATCGGCGTCAGCACGCACCACTTTTGCGAGCTTGACCGCACCGTCGATATTCAGCAGCCCGGCACCCTGTTCGAACGTGTCGCCCCCGGCGATCGGCTGTGCTGAATACTGAAGCAGCATCTTGACCATACCGGGCGTCAGCCGCGGGTTCGCTTCCATCAGCATCGCCGCCGCACCCGAAACGATCGGTGAAGACATCGACGTGCCGCTCTGCACCATCAGCCCGTCATTGTCTGACGCCGACGGCAGGACCGAATCCGGGCTCATCCCGGCGATCGCGCTTGTCGCGGGGCGGTACGACACGAGCTTGTTGCCCGGTGCAACGAGGTCCGGCTTCGCTAGGTTGTCGTAAACGCGGCGGCCATTGGCATCCGTAAAGAAGCTGCGGGTCGGGCCGCGGGAAGTGTATGTGGTGACCGCATCGTCGTTGCGTGCGTCCGTCTGGAAGGTGTTCGCCGCGCCGACCGTGATCGCGTAGGGGCTGTTACCGGGTGAGTGGATCGTACCGTAACGCTTTTCGCCGTTGGGCCCTTTGCCGAGGTTGCCCGCCGCCGCGACCACGACGATCCCGGCCTCTGCGAGTTCTTTCACCTTGAGGCAAAGCGGATCGTTCGTGTAAGTATCGATCGCGGCCGTGCCGAGGCTCAGGTTCACCACGCGAATGTTGTGCACGTTCCGGTTCGCGAGGACCCAGTCGAGCCCTTTCAGCAGCCAAGAGGTCTGCCCCACACCGTTGTCGTTCAGCACCTTGACGCTGAGGATGTTCGCGTCCGGAGCGACACCGCGATAGGCACCCCCGTTGTTGGCAGAGTTGCCCGCAGCAAGGCCCGCGACATGCGTGCCGTGCCCGTATGTATCACCCGCATTCGCCGAATCGGTGAAGTTCACCGCTGCCTTCACCCGCGAAACGCCTACCGAATTCTTAAAGCCCGCGTGCCCCGCGAAAACGCCCGAGTCGAGCACGGCGATCCCGATCTGCGTACCGTCGAGGCCCGCGGCCGCGGTCGTTGCGGTATTGGCGAAGCGTACCGCATCAGCACCGGTCGTAGTTTCGACGTGCCCGGTGCTTTTCGTGACGCGGTTGGGGGAAACGTAATTGATAAGCCCGCTCTCAGCGAGTTGGTTGATCGCCGAAAGGGAAGCGTTCACGACGAGCGTGTCGCCGCGTCCGATACGGCTCGAAATCTTAACAGCACCCTGCTTCATCAGCGTGCGGAGCTCTGCGTTGTCGGCGTCTTTCGCCTGGACGATTGCCTCTATCCGCTTCGTGCCCGAGGGGTCCTTCGCCATCAGCGAGCGGATGTCCGGCGAGACCTTGTCGCCGCGGAAGCCGCTGTCGGCAGTGTTAGTTTCGTTATCGTTTATCGTCGGGGCCGCAGCCGTAGCCGAAACCTCGATAACCTCGAAAAGCGGCAGCAATTCCGCGTTCTTCGCGAACTTCTCAACGAACGCCGACTTCGTGCTCCCCGCGATCACTCGGAGCTTTCCGTCCTTCACCGCTGCGAGTACACCCGCCGCATCCGGCAGCGTCGCGATATCGTTGACGAACAGCACCGCCTTCATCGCAGCGGCTTCTTCGACCGCCTGGTTTATCGCGGCCGCGATCTCAGCCTCCGTCTTCGCGTTCGAGTAGATCTTCGTCGTCTCGAGCTTCACGATCGAGAACTTCTGTTCACCGGCGAGCCGAAGTGCCGCCTGCTCCACGATCTCGTCCTGCACGTTCCCCGTCTCATCAACGACGAGCGGCTGCTTCGCACCAGCTTTACGCAGCACCTCTACGAGCCTGTCGACCTCCGCGCCGAAGCTCACGCTCTCGCGGAGCCTCCCCTCGCGTCCGAGGCGGGTCAGGTCCGTTGTGAACGCGGCCGCCAGCATTTCGCTGTTGTTGATCGACGCGTATGCGGCGACGGCGGAGTTGGAGAGAAGGAACGCAGCCAGCAGCATGATGGCGGCAGCTTTCCTGAAGAAACTATTGCGGATGGTGGTTGAGATCATTTTGCTCCGGGGGCTTTTGAGCCGGGTGAGAGAATTTGAAAGGGGCGGTAGGGTTTCCGCCGCCGTTCTTATTACAATGCGCGTGCCACGGAGCTAAATGTTGCGAAAGGATGGTTTAACTTTTTCTTGAATTCCCCCTGTCGGTCAAATCCGGTCAACCTGAATGACCGATTCGGTCACCCTGACCGATTGTCTGAAC
>JAEZJR010000263.1 GCA_023415725.1 Acidobacteriota bacterium | reverse complement strand
CCTTAACGATGTCCTTCACCAGGTACTTCAATTGGACCGCAACCCGCTTTCCTTCGAGCCCGCGAGCGAAGGTCAGCACCTGCTTGATCAGGTCCGCTCCGCGCTCCGAGCTTTTCCGGATCACCTCGAGCCACCGTTCTATCTCGGGGTCGCGGTTCTTCAGCTGCAGCATCTCCACCGCCATGAGGATCGGCGACAGCACATTGTTCAGGTCGTGAGCGATCCCGCCCGCGAGCGTACCGATCGATTCCATCCGCTGGGCGCGCAGTAGTTGCTCCTCTGCCCGGCGTTTTTCGGTTATGTCCGTGATGATAACGAGGTAGTAATCCGGCTTCCCGCGGTCATCCCTCACGAGGGTCCACCGGCTTTCAACGGTCAGGCTGCTTCCGTCCTGCCGCGAGTGCGCGGTTTCGGTGATCCACTCGTCGGAACTCTCCAGGGCTTCGCGAATATCGGTCAACCGGCCCGGATTGCCGCGAAGCAACAGTTCTTCGAGGTTCCGGCCAAGGGCCTCGTTGAGCGACCACCCGTACATCCGCTCGGCGCCTTTGTTCCAGAACAGCACCTGAAACTGCAGATCGCACACTACGATCGCGTCCTGGGCCTTGTCTAGAAGCGACGCCTGTTGCCGGATTCGCTCTTCGTGTGCTTTCCGCTCCGTTATCTCGTAGCGGATAGCGATGTACTGTACGGGCTTCCCATCTTCATTTAGGAGCGGAACTATCGTGGTGTCGACCCAGTAGAACGATCCGTCCTTCGCTTTGTTCCGGATCTCCCCGCGCCAGACCTTGCCGCTAGCGATCGTGCGCCACAGATCGCGGATGAATTCCTTCGAGTGGTGGGAGGAATTAATAATGCGGTGGTCTTCGCCGATGAGCTCCTCGCGCGAGTACTTGGAGATCTTGCAGAACTTGTCGTTGACGAAGGTGATCTTGCCGGTCTGGTCGGTGATCGCGACGATGGCGGACTCATCCAACGCGTAGCGCAGGTCCGAAAGCTCCTTTAGGAGCCTTTTGTCCGTAGTGCTTGCACTGTCATTCGCCGCGGGGTTGGCGGCCGAATCGTTCATTGGGATAAATTGGTCAATTCTGACCTTTCTTAAGCTTGTACCGTAACTGGTCGCGCGAGATGTCCAGCAGCTTCGCCGCCTGCGTCAGATTCCCGCCCGTCCTTTCGAATGCCTGCCGCGCCAGTTCCAATTCCACCGTTTCCAGCGGTATACCTGCCGGCGGCAATGTTATCCCGGAGACCGCTCCTTCAGTACCGCCACCGTTACTGTGCAGCAGGTCAGCCGGAAGGTGAGTCGGGGTAATATGCTCGCCGTCTTCCAGTATCGAGGACCTTTCGATGATGTTGCGCAGCTCCCTCACGTTACCGGTCCAGCGATACCCTTTGAATATTGCCTCGACGGCGGCCGTCATTCCTTTTAGTTTCTTGCCCCTGCGTTTCAGGTTTGCTTTGTCGATGTAATGTTTAGCGAGCAACAGGACGTCGTTACCGCGATCGCGCAGCGGCGGGATGTCGATCTGTATCACTGACAAACGGAAGTAAAGGTCGAGCCGGAAGGTTCCTTCCTCCCCGGCCCTTTTCAGATTCTGGTTCGACGCCGCGATGATCCGCACGTCGAGCGGAATGTCCTTGAGCCCGCCCACGCGGCGGAACACGCCATTCTCGAGAACGCGCAGCAGTTTCGCCTGGAGAGATAATTCCATCTCCCCGATCTCATCGAGGAAGATCGTTCCGCCCTGTGCTTGTTCGAAGAGACCTTCCTTCCGCTGCTTCGCATCGGTGAACGCTCCCTTCTCGTAACCGAATAGCTCCGACTCGATCAGCGTCGCGGGCAGGGCCGCGCAGTTGATCGCAAGGTAAGGGCTCGCCGCACGCTCGGAAGCAAAATGGATCGCCTTCGCGAATAGGTCCTTTCCGGTCCCCGTCTCGCCCTGCAGAAGGATCGACGCGACGTCCGACTGAGCGACCCGCTCGGCGAGTTCGATCGATTTCTTGATCGTCTCCGATTCACCGATTATCTGCGAAAAGCTAAAACGTTCCGATCGCTCACGCCGAGCGTGCGTCACCTCTCGCCTGAGCGTGCGCGTCTCCATCGCGTTCCGAAGCGTGACGCGCAGTTCCTCCAGCTTTACCGGCTTCGCGATGAAATCGTGTGCACCGCCGCGAAGGGCCGCGACCGTGTTCCCCACGTCGACGTTCCCGGTGATCATCACCACGATCGTTTCGGGCCGCTGGTCCTTTATACCGGTGAGTATGTCGAGACCCGACCCATCGGGCAGATCGATATCCAACAGGGCAACATCCGGTTCCTCTTCGGAGAACCGGGACAGGGCATCCTTCACGGTGCCCGCCTCACAAGTTTCGTAACCCCACGACCGCAGGGCTTCGTTCAAAGCCGTGCGGATGAAGGTCTCGTCATCAACAATAAGTACTTTTCCAGCCGATCTAGCCAATTTGAGGATCCTTTAGAACGAGGTATTTCTTGCGCTCCATTATACGTACAAACTCCAAATATCTCCCATCCTGGCGCGTACATTTTCGCGGTTATTTCCGCCGGTCGCTCGTAAACCATTGATATTTAGCTGCTTTCCGCTGGCACACTCGTTGCGAACCGATAGGTCGGGCAGGTGCCGGTTCTATGAAGATCTTGTTAGCGTACGATGGTTCAAAGTGCTCCGAGTCGGCGATCGACGATCTGGTCCGGGCGGGGCTCCCGTCCGATACCGAATGCTCGGTCATCTCTGTGGCGGAGGTGTGGCTCCCGCCTGCGAACTCGAACGGAAACGGCGATCAGGTCGATCCTAATCTCGAACGACTGGTAAGCAAACAGCGGGAAGCCGGCGAGAAAGCGGTCGAAGAAGCGAGGGCTTTCGCCAAGCACGCACTATCGCGGTTGAACACCATGTTCCCGACGTGGAAGGTTTCCGCGGATGCCACTTACGGATCACCCGCGTGGGAGATCCTAAATAAAGCCGACGAATTCAAGCCCGAACTCATCGTGGTCGGCTCGCACGGTCAATCGGCGATCAGCCGCTTCCTGCTCGGCAGCATTTCCCAAAAGGTACTTACCGTGTCGCACAGCTCTGTCCGCGTCGCGCGCGGCAGGATCGAGATCGACCCTTCGCCCGTTAGGATCGTTATCGGCTTCGACGGCACCCGCGGAGCCAAGGCGGCGGTCAACTCGGTCGCATCACGCGAATGGCCGAAAGGTTCCGAGGTGAAGCTGGTCGCTGCGACCGACCCGGTCACCCCGAGTGCCATCGGGCGGTTCGTCCCACCGGTCAATTCGATCGTCCAGGAGATCAACGAATCGGAACACGAATGGATCCAGGCCGCCGCAGGAACGGCGATCGAGCAACTTGAGAACAGGGGACTCAAAACCGAACTCGAGATCATACCCGGCCACGCCAAACGCGTGCTCACGGAAGCCGCCGAACGCTGGACCGCCGACTGCATCTTTCTAGGTGCTAATTCCTACGGCAGCCGACTGGAACGTTACCTCATCGGCAGTACCTCCGCCGCCGTTGCGGCTCGGGCCCATTGCTCCGTTGAAGTTGTTCGCCAATCAGTCTGATCACTTCCCGATGCAGAAGGTCGAAAATATTCGGGTGAGCATGTCTTCGGTCGTGGTTTCGCCTGTTATCTGCCCCAGGTAGCGGAGGGCGTTGTGGAGACCGATCAGTGTGATCTCTTCGCTAGTATGAGCGTCCAGCAGGTCGATCGAATGGCGTATCTCTTCGCCCGTGCGCACGAGCAGGTCATGGTGGCGGGCGTCTGTCACGAGGAAGCCGTTCGACGAAGCGTCTTGCGGCGTGAATGGTTCGACGATGGCTCGCTTCAGAGCGTCAAGCCCCTCGCCGGTTTTGGCCGAAACTGAAACGATCTTCGAGCTTTGCCCTTGGATATTAGGATCGAGATGTGGAATTTCAGATCTTAGTTCCGAGATCGCGATTCCGTCCGCCTTGTCGATCTTGTTGATGACCAGCAGATGATTTAATTCTTCGACGCTATTGATTATCTCGCGATCCTCATCGGTGATCTCTTCAGAAGCATCCACCATCACGAGCACCAGATCTGCGTCAGCCATCGCGCGGCGCGAGCGTTCAACGCCGATGCTCTCCACCGTGTCTGTGGTCTCGCGCAGGCCTGCCGTATCTATCAGCGAGACGGGGATGTCGCCGATAGTGAATCGCTCGTGTATCTGATCTCGCGTGGTACCGGCGATGTCCGTCACGATGGCGCGATCGCTTCCGAGCAGGGCGTTGAACAAAGATGACTTCCCGACGTTCGGCCGTCCGACCAGGGCAACACGAAGACCGTCTCGGATCAATCGCCCGGCCTTGAACGTCCCCGCGATCCGGTCAACCTCGCCAGCGACCTTCAACAAGCGATGTTTGATCGCGTCGCTCTGGGTTTCCGGCAAGTCGTCCTCGACGAACTCGAGTGCCGACTCCAACACGACGATCACGTCGAGCAGTTCATCCTTTATCGGCTGCAGCTGATGTGAGAATTCCCCCCGCATCTGCCGGACCGCCTGCCTCGCGGACGCGACCGTCTGCGCATCGATGAGATCGCGTATCGCCTCGGCTTGAGCCAAATTCATCCGCCCGTTCGCCAACGCACGAAGCGAAAATTCTCCGGGCTCCGCCATCCTCGCCCCTTGCGCGAGGCAAATATCGATAACTCTCCGCAGCAGCACCGGCGACCCGTGGCAGCTTATCTCGACCACGTCCTCGCCCGTGAACGAATGCGGCGCTTTAAAGTAAGTGACGATCGCCTCGTCGATAACCTCGCCGCTCGATGGTTCGACAAGCCTGACTACGTGGGCCTGTCTCGGAACGAACCTAAATTCTTCGTCGCTCGCCAACTTCCTTGCCATCCCGGCCGCACCCCCGCCACTCAAGCGCACCACACCAATACCACTGCGGCCGGTCGGAGTTGCGAGTGCGACTATCGTATCTGTCATCTAATGCATTTCACCACAGCGAACAAAAAGAGCACAGAGAAGAAAGAATCCGCTCCGTGCTCTCAGTGATTTCAGTGGTCCCAAAACTTATTTCAACCGAACCTGAAGTCGACGTTCGCGCCCGACGCCGACCGATTCCGTTGCGAGATCCTCTTCTTTTTGGAGCGTCAGGTGGATCACGCGCCGCTCGGTCGAGTTTAGGACGCCGAAGGTGAACGCTCGGCCGTTCTTGCGCACCTGGTCGGCCGCGAAGCGGGCCATCGCCTGAAGCTCAGACCGGCGGGTCTGGCGGTAGCCGTCCGCGTCCACGATGAACCGATGTTCGCGTTCCAGCTCGCGCCCGTAGACCTGGAAGAGGACCACCTCCAGAGCGTCGAGCATCTCGCCGTTCTCGGCTCGCGCAATGTGGGCGTCCTCGCCGCGAAGGTCCAGATGGCAACCTTCATCGGTCCACTCCGCCTCGACTGTCATGTCGAATCGCATCTCCCCGACCAATCCGGCGAGGAACTCCTTGGCGTTTTCACAAACAGCGTTCATAGAATTTCAGTAAGAGTAACGCCTTCAGGCGTGAGCGGGCGCGGCCTTCGCCCAACGTAAATCTATACTTCACTTAAGCCAACGGCTTCACGCGTAAACGCGTAACCCTTACGAAGCACTAAGCTTCGGTTTCGATTTCACCTTCTTCGCGTCCGCTGGCACACTCTGCACAACAGCGGTCGGCGGCTCATTCGTTTTATTCATACGATTGATCAGCATCTGCTGCCCGAAGCTCACGACGTTACCGCACAACCAATACAACAGCAATCCCGCCGGCGCCGTCCACATTACCCACAACATCATAATTGGCATAAGCCAAGTCATCATTTTTTGTTGCATTTGCTGCTCCGGCGATACCGCGGGGGCAGTGGGGGTGAACTTCATCGCGAGGATCATGGATCCGGCGAAGGCGAATTCGAGGAAGTGCCAGGGGTCGGCGGCGGAGAGGTCCGGCAGCCACAGGAACGTGGCCTGGCGGGCGTCGAGGGCGATGGTGATCGCCGTATAGAACGCCAGCAGGAGCGGGAACTGCAGCAGCATCGGGAGGCAGCCGCCGATCGGCAGGGCGTCCTTGGTGAGCTTCAACTGCTCCATCTGCAGGGCACGCATCCGCGGGTCGTCGACGGGGACGCCCTTCTTCTGCATCTCCTTGATCCGGTCCTGGATGTCCTTCATTTTGGGCGCGTTGCCGGCGGCCTTTTTGAAGGATTTCGACTGCGACCACCTCAGCGGGAAGAGCAGCGAATAGAACAGCAGCGTGAACAGGATGATCGCGACGCCGTAGTTCTGCACGATCGAGTTGAAGAAGTGCAGGGCGTAAAGGATCGGAATGGAGATCGGCTTCGTGAGCCACCGCAGCCACCAATAGTTGCTGAAGTTGATCAGGTTGACGATCGAAACGCCGCGGCCGTCCGCCGCCTGCAGGGTGTCGCTCAATTCGGAAAGGAGGAAATAATCCTTCGGCCCGGTGAACACCTTCGTCACCGAACCATCCGCCTGAACCGGCATCCACGCCGTAACGAGGTGGCGAGTCTCCGTCGTCTTGGGGCTGCGGATCACCCAGCGGAATATGTTCTCGTAAACCGGCTCGATGTCTACGTCGTACTTCGACGCGGTGTACTGGGCGGAGTTCACCGGGGTCGCGGGGATCGCCGCCATCGCGAAGTAAGCGTCCGACATCGCGACCCAATCGATAGCGCCGGTGTCGCTCAGCGTCGACTGCCCGCTCGCATCGTAGGTGAACGAATAGTTCCCCAAATGACGCTTGATGTCGCCGCCCACCGATGCCACGGCCTCCGACTCCACGTGGTAAAGGTTGTGGTAATTGATGGCGTGGTCGCCGACGCTCGCCCCGATGGCGAGTTTCGCGTCGGGGAGCGGCTGGCCGTTCTGCCTCAGATCAACGGCGAGATCCGCCACGTAGCTGTCACCGCGGAAGGTGAATCGTTTCTTCGCCTCGACGCCGTTCGGCCCGGTGAACGTGAACTCGACCGTCCTCTCTTCGCCGGGTGCGAGCGTGATCGTGTCCTCGGGGGCGTTCACCTGGTAATTCCGGCCGTTGAGGTCGGCATTCAGCACCTGATCGCCGGTGCTGAGGCGGAACGGAAGTTCACGGGGCTCCTGCGAGAGGGCCTTTTGCGAGATGAGCTGCAGCGGCTTTTCATTGCCCTTGGACGAGCCGTCGGCGTAAACCGCGTAATCGCTCATCGACGACTTGTTCCGCAGGATGATCCAGCTCGTCGCGACTGCGCCCTTCGAATCGAGCGTCACTTCGTAAAGCGGCGACTTGATCGTGACCGCACGGTTCGGAACGGTATCCGGGGCCGGTGCGTTAGGCTGCTGCGCCTGCTGCTCGGGCTGAGGCTGCGGTGCGGCGGTGGCCGGGGTTTGCTGGGCCGGTGCCGTGTTCGCGTTGGCAGCTGTGTTGGTGTTGTCGGCTGGAGGCGTCTTCGGGGCGAAGAAATACGACCACCCGAAAAGCACCACCATCGAAAGGACGGCCGCGATCAAAAATCGATATTGACCCTGGTTGTTCTGTTGTTCCACTAAGCTAAATCTCTATTTTGGATTTTCGATTTTGGATTTGCGAAGGCTCACGTCGACCCGTAAATCATGAAGCCAATCCAAAATCGGCAATCCAAAATCCAAAATCACTTCACCGGATCGTGTCCGCCCTTGCAAAACGGTTGACAGCGTAAAATACGTTTCACGCCCATCCAGGTTCCCTTCACTGCACCGCATTTTTCGACCGCCTGCTTTGTATATTCCGAACAGGTCGGCTCGAACCGGCACGCGGGCGGCAGGAAGGGCGAAACCATCGCCTTATAAACCGCCAGCAGGTCGAGAACCAGATACTTCATCTAACACTGAATATTGCCACATCCCAAGTCGGAACCGGGAGCGGTAGCGACCGGCTTAAAGGAATCAGGTCGGATCGGTGTCGCAGCGCACCCGGTCGCTACCGCTCCCGGTTCTGACGATCTGCTTGAATTCCGCCAGCGGCTTCTCGATCTTTACCTTCAACAGGCTGCGACGGGCGTTCAGCACCCAATCGCATTTCGGCTCGACGGCGTTCAATTCCGCTTTGCTCAGCCGGAACGCCTCGCGGAGGAGCCGTTTCGCACGGTTGCGGTCGTGGGCCTTGTTGCTGATCCCCTTCTTCGTCGCGGT
>JAEZJR010000129.1 GCA_023415725.1 Acidobacteriota bacterium | reverse complement strand
TCGTTGGCCTGGACGTTTAGGACGTAGAAGATGTAGTCGGTCTGGGCGGGGTTCAGGGCCGCTTCGATCGAGGACGTGGAAACGCTTGAGATAGGGCCCGGGGGCAGGCCGGCACGTTTGCGTGTGTTGTAGGGCGAATCGACTTCGAGGTCGCTCTTGTGGATGGTGCCGTCCCAGCGGCCTTCCATCTTAGCGATGTAGACGTTCGTCTGGTCGATGCCGAGCGGGATGCCCTTGGCGAGGCGATTGTAGATTACGCTCGCGACGATGGGCCTCTCATTCTCGAACTTCGACTCGGTCTCTATCAATGAAGCGATCGTGACGATCTCATGCGGAGTACGGCCCATCGCCTTCGCCTTCTCGGTCCACTCCGGCTTCCAGTTCTTGCGGAACTGGTTAACCATCATCTTGATCACATCTTCCGGCGTAGCGTCGGGGTCCACCTCATAGGTGTTCGGGTACATGTAGCCTTCGAGGTTCTTCGCTTCCGGTGCGATGTCGCGTATTGATGTGGTATCGGACATCAGCTCGAGTATCTCCGTCTCGGTGAGTGGAGCGACCATTTGTCCGCCGACAACGGCATTAGAATCGGTCGTTGCGTTCACCTGTTTAGGTGGTTTGTTGAATGTCGCGGCGAGACGCTTCGCAATGTCGTAGATCGTGAACCCTTCGGGGATGGTGATTCGATTCGTGCGCTCCTGCCCTGATTCCAGCAGGTCGAGGACTTCCGTTGGGGTTATCGGGGAGGGGAATTGGTAGTCGCCGGCTTTTATCTTGCCGGGGTCGCCGACGGTCCTCAGGTAGATCAGGACGGGTGTGCCGTCGCTGATGATGCCCTCGCTTACGAGCTTGCCGATGACGGCGGCGGGTGCCGTACCGCGTTCGATGCTGATCCACTCGTTCGCCTTCGAATGCTCATGCGGCGTGCCCATCGCATTGTGCACCCATATCCAAACCCCTCCGGCCACCGCCAGAGCCCCAAGTACCACCAAACCCACCGCCAACAACAGCTTCTTCATACCCGCTCAAGAGTTTACCAATGGATGCAAGCAGCCGAAAACGCCTGAGCTGAAAGCTGATAGCTGACAGCTGGCAGCTGTTGGGAAAATATAGGGGTGAAGCCCGCGATTTCTGGCGTGACCTCGGCGTTCGATCGCCAGTTTCCAGCTCTTAGCTGACAGCTCTCAGTAAGGAAACTAAAAGGATTTTGACATGGCCCTGTTTTGCTCTATAATCCGCTTCGCACATCTTTACCCACTAATTAACGGAAAACAGGAGCTTTGTTGAATTGATGATCCGGATCCTCACGCCCTTGGTCTGTGTCTGTGTGCTTGCGGCGGGCCTATTGGCTCAGCCCCGTGGTGAATGGTTTAGGTCGGAAGTATGGGACGGCGTAGGGGACGTCGTGGCAAAAACGACCATTCGCAAGACGAATGTCGGGCCGGGGATCCAAGCGGAGGCATTCACCGCCGGCAACATCGTCGTTTGCCGGATCGGCAACGGCAGCACAGCTCTCTCATCCGCGGCCTTTCCCGTATTCCTCGACGAGTACACACCCGACGGCACCCTCGTCTCCACCGTCGCCATGCCCACCGCCAACTCGGGCGGCAACTCCATGCTGACCCTTTCCGGCAACAACACCGCAGAGTGCCAGATCACACGCTCCACCGACGGACGCTACATCCTTCTCCCCGGCTACAAAGCGGCGGTGACGACCAGCGGCGTGAGCAGCGCCTTCAGCGACAAGGTCATCGCCCGCATCGACCCCGCCGGAACCGTCAACAGCAGCACCATCACCGAAACATTCACCTCAAACCAGATCCGCTCCGCCGCCTCGGTCGATGGAAGCGGAATTTGGGCAGTTGGGAACAGCAGCGGCGTTTTTTATACAGCGTTCGACGCTGAAGGAGCATATACCGTCGTCAGCAGCACGAACACGAACAATAGGGCAGTGAACATTTTCGGTGGGCAGTTATACCTTTCGACAAGTGTGTCGGCATCCATGAGGATCGGTGCAGTCGGAAGTGGTACCCCCACGACTGGGTCACATACGACGGTGAACCTCACCGGGATCCCGCTCTCCGGCAGTCCCGTCGGTTTCTACATGGCCGACCTAAATGCCGGTGTTGCTGGGCTCGACACGCTTTATGTGGCGGATGAGGGGACCGGTACCGGAATAGGGGGCGGAGGGGTCAAGAAATACTCGCTCGTGTCGGGTACATGGGCGTATAAAGGGACATTTCCGGCGAACGGAACAACGATCTCGGCGACGGAGTTCCTCGGATTGACAGGTTCAGTGAGCGGCGGCAATACGGTTACGCTTTTCGCTACAAAGAGAACGGCGACAGGCAGCCAGTTAGTGAAATTCGTAGATTCGACCGGATACAACGCGGCACCGACGGCGGTGCCGACCTTGCTGAGCACAGCGGCTACGAACACCGCCTTTCGCGGTGTGGCACTCGCTCCTGAATCTCCGGTCAGCGCTCCGACAGTCGTGACGGGATCGGCCACGAACCTCACTACGAGCGGAGCTACGCTCAACGCGACCGCAAATCCGAACGGCGCAACGGCTACGGGTTATTTCAGATTCAGTACGGCCGATCCGGGGACATGCAATGATTCCTTCGGCACCCGGGCTCCAGCGAGCGGAGGGACGGATCTGGGTTCGGGTAGTGCTAATGTCGCATTCTCGGAGATCTTGAGCGGCTTGTCAGCGGGCACGACCTACTATTACTGTGCGATAGCTCAGAATTCGAGCGGGACCTCGTTCGGGTCGGTTTCGTCGTTCACCACGTCCACACCTGCCATTTCGATCAACGACGTCACTTTGTCGGAAGGGGACTCGGGCACAACTTCGTTCACCTTCACGGTAAGCCTTTCGGCGCCCGCGGGACCGGGCGGGGTGACCTTCGATATTGCGACCGCGGATGGAACTGCGCAGGACGATGTCCCCAGCACTGAGGACGAAGACTATGTCGCAAGATCTTTAACAGGGCAGATTATTACTCAAGGCAACTCAACTTACCAGTTCACGGTGTCGGTGAATGGTGACGCTGAGGTTGAAGGTGACGAGTCGTTCTTTACCAATGTTACGAATGTCACCGGTGCGACAGTGAATGACGGACAAGGGACCGGCATCATAACCAATGACGATTCCAGTCCGCTGAATCTGATCGTTACGAAGACCGCAGACACCAGCGACGGAGTTTGCGATTCGGATTGTTCGCTGCGTGAGGCAATCGCGGTAACTAATCTCAACAACGCATTAGATACTATAAGCTTCGATTCCGCTATCGTTACTACTCCGGCTACGATTAGCCTGGACGGTACGAGGCTGGAGATCACGGACGATGTGGTTATAACGGGTCCGGGCGCCGAAATGCTGACCATCAATGCGAATGAATTGAGTCAGATCTTCTATATTGCTCCAGGAGCGAAAGCAGAAATTTCCGCAGTGAGCCTTACGGGAGGGAAAGGCTTCGGAGATTTCGAGGTTGGGGGAGCCATAGTTGTTAGCGGAGAGGTTACGCTAACTGCGGTTCATGTACACGGGAACTCAGCGGCGATCGGCGGCGGAATTGTTGGTGACAATTTTTCCGTCATCAACATAGTCAACTCGACAATTGCGAACAACACCGCGACCTTAATGGCGGGTGGCGTCGGCGGCAACGGCGAAGTCAATCTGGTCGGTTCAACGGTTTCCGGGAATACTTCGAGTGTGGGGCCGGGAGGGGGCGTGTACGTGTCGGGAAGTCTTGGCCTGCCCTCGTCGATAATCAATTCCACAATAACCAACAACTCAGCTTCGACCGGCGGGGGGCTCTATTCCGGTAACCCAAATCAAGAGATAGGAGGCTCGATCATCGCGGGCAATAATGCGTCCGACGGGCCGGATGTGTTTGCTTCCGGAGTTGCCTCACTTGGTTTTAATTTGATCGGTATTGTAGAAGGCTCTTCCGGGTTCGGTGCCGCGAGTGATCAGACTGGCAGTGCAACGACACCGCTCAACCCCAAACTCGCCGCACTTGCGAACAATGGCGGACCGGTTCCGACGCATGCATTCGACAATGGCGCCGGCCTGAGCCCGGCGATCGATAAGGGGCGCGCATTCGGGACGATCGTGGACGCTCGCGGGCTACAGCGAACGGTAGATTTCGCTGCTATCGCCAATACTTCGGGCGGAGACGGAACCGATATAGGCGCGTACGAGCTACAGGCTCCGACGGCGGCTCCGATAAAGATTACGGGGCGGGTGTTGACGGCGGCGGGGCGGCCGGTTTCGGGGGCGGTGGTGACGCTGATGGGTGAGAACGGCGAGGGTGTGCGGGCGGTGACGAATATGTTCGGGTATTACAGGTTCGATGGCGTGAGCGGCGGGGAGGGGTATGTCTTGTCGGTCGCGGCGAAGCGGTACTCGTTCCGTGCGGTCCTAGTGAACGCCGACGCGGATGTCGCGGGGCTGGATATCTACGCGGATCGGTAGGCCCTCGGTTTATTAAGAACTTGCCCGCGAAAGGACGCGAATTTTCGCGAACAAGATCGGAAAAGATCATTCGCGTTTATTAGCGTGATTCGCGGGCAAAAGTATTTCGCGACGGCGAGCCTGTGGTCAGTCCGTAAGGATGCGGATGCGGTCCGGGGGGAGGGCGGCCATGCATTCGTCGCCGGGGTTGAGGCCGATGAGGCGGGTGACCATCGCTGTGAGCGGGAGGCCGGAGCAATCGAGTTGGACGTAGGTGACGGGGCCGCGGAATTCGACGGCGGTGATGGTGGCCCGGAGCAGGTTGTCTTCGGGGAAGGAGGCACCGAACGAGAGCGAGATCTGTTCGGGGCGTATGGCGAGCCAGGCGTTCTGGTTGATGGGACCGAGCGTCTTTATCTCCGCCTTTTGCGTGAAGAGCCGGTGCCCGCCCTCGATCGTCTGGAACTCGGGCATCTCCGACTTTGAGGATGTAAGCCGGCGTGCCTCGATGAGGTTGTGCCGGCCCGTGAGCACGGCTACCGCACGCGTTGCGGGCTCATCATAAAGCTCTCGCGGCGTTCCGATCTGGCGGATGTAGCCGTCGATGAACGCGGCTGCACGGTCGGCGGCGAGCAGGATCGTGTTGAAATCCGAAGTGCAGAAGAGCACGGGGATGTTCTCTTCTTTCGCCTTCTCACGCAGCTTCGCGGCGATCGCTTCCTTTCGGATGTTGTCGAACCCGACGAACGGGTATTCGAGGATCCGAGGGCCGACGGTCCTATCAATGGTAACCTCGAGCTCGTCGGCACGGTCGGAGGCTTTGCGGGTGACGCCGAAGATGCGTTTGATCAGCGGGACGCTCTGCTTATTCGCCACGCCCTCGTCAAACGAGCGTATTATTTCCGACTTGCCGCTGCCCGACGCACCGAAGATCCCAAACACCTCTCCGTCAGCAACTTCCAGCGATACATCGCGGTAGATCCAGCGGCTTCCCACACGTTTTGCGGCATTTTCGAGCTTTAAGGGCATTCTTACGCTTGTTTAAAGGAACTTCCGGCGAGGTTTTGCGTGCAAAGAAAAGTATTCTGTTGTCATCAATTTTAGGCAAGTATAGAC
>JAEZJR010000074.1 GCA_023415725.1 Acidobacteriota bacterium | reverse complement strand
CTGAACTTCCTACTCTCGCGTCTGTCAATTGTGACGCGCTTCGCCTTAAGCGGTTTTCGGAAAAGTTAGAGAGCGGGTCCCATTGGTCAAGAAGTTACTCTAACGATCTCAGTATCCGAAGCCGGCCGTTCCAAGCCAGCCACAGAAAACTTCAAGTGCACACCCGGAGTGGCCGGGTAAGGAAATCAATTTAAATGAAGCTATACGTAGGAAACCTTTCTTTCAACACCTCCACCAACGATCTCTCAGACATGTTCGCCGAGTTCGGCGCTGTGCAGTCCAGCAATGTCATCGAGGACCGCGAAACGGGCCGCTCGCGCGGTTTCGGTTTCGTCGAGATGTCGTCGCAGTCTGAAGGCGAGGCAGCGATCTCCGCTCTCAACGGCAAAGAGGTCGACGGTCGCGAGCTCAAGGTCAACGAAGCGAAACCGCGTGAGGATCGCGGCGGCTCGCGCGGCGGCGGCGGTCGCGGCGGCTACGGCGGTGGCGGATACGGCGGCGGACGCAACAACCGCTGGTAGTATCCAGAAGATCTTTAAAGAATCGCGGCGTCGCCACCCGGACCCACTATTTCGATTCCCCGTGCCTTTCAAGTAAGGGCACGGGTTTTTTAATTTCAGTTGCGATCGAGAAGTTCGGGATGGCGGCCTCAGAAGGCTGGTCATTCGAAAAAAGCATCGTTCAAACAAAGGTTCGTATCGATGATATCAGGTCCTGAGGGTCGAGTGGTTTTGTTAGGTGCGCCTGGAACCCGCAAGCGATAGAGAATTCCTTGTCCGACCTCGCCGCGAATCCAGACAACGCAACAGCCGGAAGTTTTTGCCCGTCCAATTTCAATTCTTCTCGGACCGCCTTGATAAGGTCGTGCCCGTTCATATAGGGCATTCCGATATCGGTGATCATAAGATCAAATTGTTCGGTCCTTAGCCGTTCGAGGGCCTCCGCTGCATCGTCACAACCCGAAACTTCCGCCCCCTCCATCGAGAGGTAGACCGTGAGCATCTCGAGCGCCTCCTGGTCGTCTTCCACTAGGAGTATTCTCAAGCCCTCCAACACCTCCGCGTTAGCGTCCTTGGATGCGGGAGCCTCGCTTCTCTCCATCACACGCTCCCGGGCGTCGAGGAGCGGGAGCCTGAGCGTGAACTTCGAACCTTTCCCCTCGCCTTCGCTGCTCGCGTTAAGCGTACCGCCGTGGAGTTCCGTCAGGTGCCTTGCGATCGACAGCCCAAGCCCCAGCCCGCCATACGGCCGACGAGAAGAACTATCCTGCTGCTCGAACCGCTCGAAGATACGCCTAATACTGTCCGAACGGATCCCCTCGCCCGTGTCGCTCACCGTCACCTCGGCCCATTCGCCGACACGATTGACCTCAACCGAAACCTGTCCGCCCGAGGGCGTGAACTTCAACCCGTTCTCGACCAGATTCGCGACGACCTGCCCGAGGCGTACCTTATCGCCTGCAACGGTGAGGTCCTCCGCCCTGACCGAAAGGTTGAGTTCAACCCCTTTCTGTTCGGCGGAGGGACGGCATTGGTCGACAACGTTCCTCACTACCTGCACCAGCGATACCTCGCCTTGCTCGATCTGCAGCCGGCCCGACACGATCCTCGACACGTCCAGCAAATCTTCGATCAACGCGTGCTGAGTTTCGACCCCGCGCTGTATCGCCTCCATCGCCCGCTCGCGATTCGCGTCGTCCAGTTCGTTCTGACGCAGCATCGAGAGCCATCCCTTCATCGAGTGCAGCGGCGTCCTCAGTTCATGAGATAAAACAGCAAGGAACTCATCCCTCGCCCGGTTAGCATCTTCCGCCGCTGACCTGGCCTCCTGTTCGAGATGGAAAAGCCGCTCCTTCTCCTCCGCCGTTTCCTTCAGCGCGACCTCGCTTCTGAGCCGCTCCACGGCCAGCCACGTACGTTCCGCCACGGACTCGATAAAGCCGATCTGCCTTGCCGCCCATTTTCGTGGGGCATCCTGCACGACGGCGAGAATGGCGACCCAATTGCCGTCGTGAAAGAGCGGCACACCTACGAAGGCTTCCATTGAGAGAGTTTTGTACACGGGATCGTAATACTCCGCGGTGCGAGGCGTGTTCTTGACGTCATTGTTGACCAACGTCTTCCCCGAGCGCAGCATCGCGATCGACTCCGGGCTGAATCCGCCGAGAGGGACGGAATCCGCAAGGGCGGGCTGGCCGTTGAGGTGAAAATCGCGATGTGCCAGGGCCGTCCCCGTTGAAGGATCAAGCTCTAGAAAGACACAACGAGACACCTCCAGATAGTTCCCAACGAGGTCCCCGACGTCACCCAGCAGGTCATCAGGGCAGGTCGCCGAACGGATAAGCTCGCCGACCTTGTACAGTGCCGCCTGATCGAGTTCCGCCTGTTTCTGGTCGGTGATGTCGCGCGAAACTGAGAGCAACTTTTCCAGGCGGCCGTCCGGGCCGAAGATCGGCCGGATGATGACGTCCCACCACATCGGCTTTCCCTTCGCACTGGGGCAGAACGCCTGAAATCTTCCGCTTCCGCCCTGTGCGGCTTCCGCGATCGCCATGCGTACGGCCTCGCGGTCGGACTCGCGCCAGAATCCTTCGTACGGTTTCCCGATGAACGGGTCGACGCACTCGAGTTCGAGAAGCTCCAGTCCGGAGGGGCTCATCGAAAGCAGGTTCCCTTGCAGATCTAAGGTCTTCACGCAGTCGGGACTGTTCGCAATGAGTTGCCGGTTGAACATCTCTTTGCGGCGCAGTTCGTCCTCGACGCGTTTCCGCTCAGTAATGTCCTGCGTCACCCCTATCACCCTAGACCCGTTGCCCGAATCGTCCCTGATTATCCTTCCGATCGAGAACCAGGTCCTCAACTCCCCCGAGCGGTTCTTGCCCCGGTATTCGACCGAATATTGATCGACACCTCGCTGCAACGCGTCGAGGTACTTTTCGTACATATCCCTCTTATCGTCCGGATGTACGAAAAAATTCGCTTCTGTGGCGCGCTTCGGAAGCTCCCGCTCCGGGCGGCCGATTATTTTCGAAGCATTCGACGACCACTTCGCGGTGCCCGCGCTGAAATCCATCTCCCACCCGAACATCAGCGCGGTCTCGGTTGCCATCTGCAGCAAGGCCTCGGATTCTCGGTTCGCCTTCTCCGCTTTGACGCGGTCGGTCACGTCCAACGCGGTACCGCCGACGCCCATGACCTCACCGTCCGTGTCGAACCGCGGTTCGATGATCAAGTCGTACCATCGGGACTCCTCTTGCACCGGAATTCCGATGGTTTCCCGGATCGACCGGCCCGTCTCGATCACCGACCGTTTCAGATGTTCGAGAAACTCCGAGCCGGGGCCAGGGGCAAGTTCCGAATCCGTCTTCCCGATGACTTCGGGTGAATACGGCTCTGTCGGGAATATCCAGCGGTATCGAAGCTCTTTGTCCTGCTCGTAAACGGTTACGGCCCCACTCGATAATGCGAGTCGGAAACGCACTTCGCTCTCGGCAAGCTGCCGCTCTTTTTCCTTAGCTTCGGTGACATCGTCGACGACCACGCCGAGGGCCGTGACCTTTCCAGTCTCGTCCACGGCGGGGTACCAGCTTACATTCCAGTAACGGGTGTGCCCGGGTGCCGACGGTATCTCTCCGGAAAATTCGAGGTTGAGCACGGGTTCGCGCCCGTTGATAACCTTCGCCGCGATCTGCTCGACCTTGTCTGCTATCGTGGGTAACACTTCGTGAGCCGACCTCCCGATGTGTTGGGATGCGGGTATGCCGTTGATCTCCGCAAGACGGTCGTTTACGCGGATGAACCTCAGATCGGGATCAAGAACGCACAATCCGACAGGGGCGTGCTGGTACACGAGTTCCAGTTCGCTCAAATGTCTGTCCGCCGACCCGCTTTGCTCCCTTGCCGCTGCACTAAACTCCGATTCGTACATGTTCAAATGTCCGCAACCCCCCTAAGAACTACGATTACCGGATACGTGAGGAAAACTAATATGGTGAACAAATTAGTTTATTACTGCCGTGGGGGCGATTACAACGAAATTTTAGCCATTTGCTAAAACAAAACCGCCCGCCCGGACTACCATTTGCGTCCGGACGGGGAAGTCGAGTATCGGAAAGTTGTTTGCCGATGCCACGGATTACATTCCGTCGACGGCTGGTCGTCTGTTGTTTAACTCGCGTACAGACCTTATATGCCGGCCCTCCGTAAGATCCTCCGCGATGGCCCGCTCGATCAGGTTCCGCGTCATCCGCTCTACGAATTGGTCGGTCGCGGTCGGGTGGTCCTCACGCATGTACGATACGCTCCCATGCCCCTGCCGGTCGCCGAGCCGCCAACGAAAGAGTACCTGCATCGACGAGTGAGGGCCCTCACGAAGAAATTCGCACGCCTTCTCCAGCGTCAAAGCTGTCTTGAACCGGTCGAACCCCGCGAAAGGGTCGGGCCATACGCGGTACGACATCATCACATCCGCCCCGCGTGCCCGCCTTCTCAAGTCCTCATCGGCCATGCGCGGGCGCGCACCTTCATTCTTCGGATCGGCATATCCCATAGCTCGAATTCCTCCCAAGCCGCTCCCAGCCGCCCCGATACGGACGTGGAAAAGCGAAGAAATGAAATTAAATGCACCTCACCTCACTCCGAGGTTCGGATGCGGTTGTAATACTGGGGGTTAATCAGACTAGACTCCTAATTGTCCATCCATTCCAAAACTCGTCCGGGACCGTGATCCTCCCACGCTTACCTTATCGGTGAAAGCCGGCTAGACCGAACCCCTTATTTGCAGGCATTACCTTGCTGTCCGGTTCTTCGGGACGGAAAAAGGCCCTTGACACGAATAAAAAAATCGCTTAACTTTCGTCTGCTCTGTAAATCCAAGCAGTTTACGTGAATAGGACCGAGCCGACGCCCCCATCGGATGAGGTTGGTTTACGTTTCTGCTGACCATCCCGGCCGGATGGTCATGTCTTGGAGGATCTTGCCGATGCAAGGACCGCACGACTTTGCTGTTCCCCCCACGGACGACCCAAGCAGCCGTCTAATAGCTCTACGCGCACGCGCACCCCAGGCGCGTATTCCCTTACACCGACACGTTCTCCGACGTTTGCGGCCGATGCTTTTCTTTGAGGAAAGCAAGGGACCGCGTCCGAGGACCTCTCACGATGAGAGGACCTGTTCTGAGTTCTCGGTTAAGCGAGGAACTTCGCATTCAGGAGCTTTTACTCTATGTCCACATTCAAGAACCTATTTACTATTTTGGCCGTCCTCCTGGTGGGGCTCATTTTTGCCCCGGGTCAGACGGTTTCGGCGCAATTTCACGGCGCCATCTACGACACCGACCACACAAGCATCCCTGTAAACCAAAATTCTTACACCGATAAGCTGGAAGTTTATTTGAACGGTGGCCCGCAGAATGATAACGCTAACGGGCTTCCGCTGGGTGTCTATTACTTTCAGGTCACCGACCCGAGCGGTGCCGTTCTGCTTTCGACCGACCCGGCCGTTTGCCGTCAGGCCGTAGTTGCGGCGTCACCTGACGGTAAGGGACGGATCGCGGGAGCTTACAGCGGCCGGCCCGCTTTCTGTACGGACGGCACATTATTCCCCGTCGACGGTATCCCCGCCGGGTTTCCGGGAAACCATGCGGATGGCATCCAGAACCCCTACAACTTTTCGATCGCTGTTCAGCTAATGCCTTACAACGACACGCCGAACGACGGCGGTGTATACAAGATCTGGCTGATACCCGTCGGAAAGGCGACGATCGACGCTAATGATAACCGCGTCCTCCATTTCAGCAGCAGCGATGCAAAGACCGACAACTTTTCGGTGGAAGAGGAAGAGCCTCCGCCGCCGCCCTTTGTAGCTCTCGAGGTAACGAAGACCGCCGACGGCACATACGACCGCACGGTGACCTGGCAGATCGAGAAAACTGTCACGCCCGGCAGCCATGACGGGCAGGCAGGCGAGAACGCCGGAACATCGACGTGGACGGTCGAAGCGACGAAGAACGAGGTCAGCGACAACTTCGCCGTTTCGGGCACGATCACTGTAAAGAATTTCAACACAATACCCGTCGCGACGATCGTCGACGACGTGCTCAGCGACAGCACGCAAGCGGTGATCGATTGCGGTCCGTTCATAAACGATGACCCGGCCCAGGGTGTCTTGGTACCGGCCGCCTTAGGCGAGAACGACCCGGGAGTGTTGACCTGTTCTTATACCGCCACGCCATCCGAAAAGGCCGATACGAATACGGCGATGGCAATTCCTTTGACCGAGGGAATTCCGATGGGCGAGGACGTGGTCGTCGATATCGATTGGGACGTGAACCTGATCGGCGATGACACGGTCAAGGTGGACGACGACCGGGATACCGAATCCCAATTCCCCGCGGAGATCTCGGAAACCACAACTTTCGACTACGACGAGACGTTCGCCTGCTCGTCGAATCAGGGTGACTACACCGACGGCAAGGACACGGATAATTACTCGAACACGGCGACATTGACGGGCGAGAATACCGGTCCGCTTACAGATTCCGCCGATGTCACCGTGAACTGCTCTCTGGCTGCCCTTGGTGTTTCAAAGACCGCTGAAGGGGCGTACGACCTCACGCATTCGTGGACGCTGACGAAATCGGCGAACCCGACCAGCTTTTCGGGTTATGCGGGTGATTCGTTCAACCCGTCCGACCTATGGACCGTGGTGGCGGACAAGACCACTACCACGGGCAACTACTCAGTGACGGGCGAGATAACTATCAACAATACCGCCTCGATCGCGCAGACGTTCACCGTTGTGGACGTGTTGAACAACGGCGGCGGAGCGGCCAACGTCAGTTGCCCGTCGAACACCGTTGCTGCTGGCGGCAGCGTCGTCTGCACCTACTCAGCTTCACCGGCAGACGCATCAGCCACCTTGAATACCGTAACGTTGTCGGCCGCAGGTAACTCTGATCAGTCGGCGACCGCTGACGTTTCGTTCACCGCGAACGTGATCGGCGACAACACTACCACCCTCGGCGATGCGAGATTCAACTTCTCGCAATCGGTCAGCGTCGACACAACGAAGAAGTTCAGCGATTTTTTCGCGTGCTCGTCCATGCTTTCCGACTACACGAACGGGATGTATTCGTACTCGATCACGAACATCGCGACGTTGTTGGGCGATTCGACCGACCTGGAAGCCAGTGCCACGGTGAATGTTACCTGTCGGCTCCGGTATGCGGACGAGACGGCCACGGGGCGTGGTCCGGGATGGCCGGGAAGCAACTGGTTCATGTACACGCCGTGTGCGATCGGCACCACGATCGACCTGATCGCGGGCCAGCACTATGACGCGGGCGACATAACCATCTCCGGCACGTGCGAAAACTCGAAAACGGGAACCAACACGATCACGATCCAGCTTCATGACGGCTTCCGCTTGGCTAATGTGTCAAACAACGTGAAGATCGAACCCATGAAAGCTGCGCCATCCAAGTCCCTGCCCCCTGGGCAATTCTCGATAAAGAAAACCTTCACGCAGGGGACTATAACTATAGTGGTTGAAGTTCCGAAGGCCCTTTACTATGGGATACATTTGGACGTTCAACGTGCAATATTGCCGTAGGTTGTCCAACTGAGAGCCGGCCCGCTTTGCATGGCCGAAGTCAGAAGGCCATCCGATAGGATGGCCTTCTGAATTTTGAGACGCGTAATCGTTTTCTTCTTCCTTTTGGATTTCTTCCTTTTATCCCGCGGTTGAAAGCGATAACCCCACAACGATAAGAAAAACGGGAACAACGGAGATCACGTAATGACTCCGGAAAAGACTAGAATGGGAACTACTACAATGCCGAGAACAACGTATCTCCGATCCTGCACCGGATGAAAACTTCCAACACAACAAAAGCACAAAAATGGTCAGCCGATTTAGGTGAAAATGGCTGACCATTTCGGCCCTTTCCGCTGACCATTTTTTCCACACCCCCTGTGGATAAAATGTGGCACGCCCGCGCGGCGCAGCATTCATTGGGGTATCGCCCGATCGAAAAATGTGGCACGCGCCACAATTTTTGAAGCAGTGCACGAGGTCCGAATAAACCTGGGGGAACTTTCGTCCTGAGGCGCAGCAGCATGCGGGTTGCACAAATCGCGCTTGTGGCTAAGAATATTGAAAGGTCTGGTTCACTGAATTCAAGTAAAAGATGCTGGGAGAAAGTATCGGGCGTGGAGCAATGCGGATCATCAGTGCGATGGTGCGCGCCCTCGCGTCGGCAGGGGTCCATCCGAACATCCTCACGGGCATTGGCGTGACGATAAACGTTGGCTGCGGCGTGCTTTTCGGCGTCGGGGAATTCTTCTGGGCCGGCGTAGTGCTGATAGTGGCGAATCTCTTCGACATGCTCGACGGCAACGTGGCCCGGCTCACAGGGAACGTCACCAAATTCGGCGGCTTCCTCGACTCAACGCTCGACCGGCTGTCAGACATGGTCGTTTTCGTCGGGATAATGGCTTTCTACGCCAGCAACCGGCCACAGCACTCGATACTTAACGTGGTTCTGGCCGGTGTTGCGATGATGGCATCCGTCATGGTCAGTTACTCCACTGCCCGCAGCGAAGGCCTCGGCGTAAAGGCCAACGTCGGCTTCCTTCAACGGCCCGAACGTGTCGTTCTGCTGATAATCGGGGCCCTTTCCACATGGAATTGGGAGTCGGATAGCTTCTGGTTCAACCGCATGCCCCAGGTTTTATGGATCCTCGCGGTGGGCTCGGTCTGGACGCTGGTGCACCGGATGTTCTATATCTGGCAGGAATTCCGCCGGCTCGAGGAGGCCCCTACGAAATGATGGATTGGATCACGGGGTTGTGGGAAGGTATAACACTGGCCCGTATTTTATGGGGCCTCGGCCTTTTCGTGGTCTCCTTCACCGTCAGTTTGCTGATCGTCGCGATCGTGATGGTGAAGATTCCGGCAAATTACTTCAGCTCACATTACCAGGCCGATTTCCTCCCTAATAGCTCTTGGCTAACCCGTTGGGGAGTCGTAATAGGGAAGAACATAATCGGAGGCCTGCTGGTCATCGCCGGGATAATAATGCTCATCGGCCCCGGTCAGGGCATCTTGACGATACTCATCGGCCTGATAATGATGGACATCCCAGGAAAACGGCCCCTAGAGGCGAAGCTGATCAAGCGGCCCCCCGTCCTGGCCGCCGTGAACCGTTTTCGGGCCAGATACGGCAAGCCGCCTCTCGAAGTCGACTAATACATGGCATTCTTCGATTTCCTAAAGAAAAAGAAAAGGGAGAACCCCGAAGCGTCCCGGCGGAATCATCTTCTCGAGGTCGGCCGCATAACCGACGGTCGGATCATCGATACCTACATCGATAACCGCGGCCGGGAGATCGCGTTTTACACCTACACCTTGAACGGCGTGGATTTCGAGTCATCCGAGATCCTCTCCGAAGAGCAACGCCGCGACCCCCTAAAATACGCCCCCGGAGCGAAAGTGGGGATCCGCTATGACCCTAAGAACCAGGGCAATTCAATGCTCGATTAAGAGCGATTTCCAAGATGTTCAAGAAGATCCTGATCGCAAACCGAGGTGAGATCGCCTGCCGAGTGATTCGTGCATGCCGCGAAATGGGCATTTCGACCGTGGCGGTTTATTCCGATGCCGATCGCGATGCTCTGCACGTCCGGATGGCCGACGAGGCGTATTACATTGGGCCCGCCCCTTCGTCAGAGAGCTATCTTCGCGGCGATCGCATCATCGAGGTCGCGAAACAAAGCGGCGCCGAAGCAATCCATCCCGGCTACGGGTTTCTTTCGGAAAATGCCGAATTCGTTCGGCAGGCCCTAAAGGCCGGCATCACGTTCATCGGCCCGCCCCCGGAGGCGATGGAAGCGATGGGAGGGAAGATCACAGCCCGCAGAATCGCCGTGGAAGCGGGCGTGCCGGTCGTCCCCGGCACCAACGACCCGATCGCTTCCGCAGAGGAAGCGTTGAAAACCGCGGCGGAGATCGGTTATCCGGTGATGCTGAAGGCCTCCGCAGGAGGCGGCGGAAAGGGAATGCGGTTGGTAGCGGACGAGTCCGAACTTAGGTCGGCTCTTGACGCAGCCCGCTCCGAGGCACTTTCGAGTTTCGGTGACGAGTCTGTCTTCATGGAAAAAGCCGTCGTCCGGCCCAGGCACATCGAGATCCAGGTATTTTCGGATACCCATGGCAACCACGTTCACTTGGGTGAACGAGAATGTTCGATCCAACGCCGCCATCAAAAGGTCATCGAAGAAGCTCCATCTCCGATAAATTCAGCCGAATTGCGAGAAAAGATGGGCGCCTGCGCCGTGATGGTCGCCAAGGCTGTAGGCTATGTAGGGGCGGGGACCGTCGAATTCCTGGTCTCTGACGTGGATAGGTCGTTCTATTTCTTAGAAATGAACACACGCCTTCAAGTGGAACACCCGGTCACAGAACTCGTCACAGGCATCGACCTCGTCCGCGAACAGATCAACGTCGCGTTGGGTGAACCTCTCTCGTTCCGTCAGGAAGACGTCCAGTTGAACGGCCACGCGATCGAGTGCCGTATCTATGCGGAAGATCCTGAGCAGAATTTCATGCCATCGCCCGGGAAGATCATGAAATTGCGCGTGCCCGCGGGGCCAGGTGTCCGCGACGACGGTGGAGTATATGAGGGTGGGGAAGTTTCGATCTACTACGATCCGATGATCTCGAAGTTCGCCGTCCACGGTAAGGACCGCAATGAGGCGATCGAACGTATGAGGCGGGCCCTGGCCGAATATCAGGTGGCGGGCATAAAAACCACGCTGCCATTCTTTCGAGAAGTGATGAAGGATCCGGTCTTTATTGCAGGAGCACTAGACACCGGATTTATTTCAAGCTTTAACGAACGTCAAAGGGCTGCGTCGGAGGGGGAATCCCACCACGAAGACCTGGCGATCATCGCGGCGGTTCTTGCCCGCGGCGAAACCAGCGATAAGCCAGGTCTGCAGAACGGCTCACGAGGTCCGAGCAAATGGGTGATGGCCGCTAGAAGAAACATGTGACCGCACAGGATCCAAATCAGAAATAGAAAAGAGCCGGTCTTAACGACCGGCTCTTTCTTGTTCCGATGAATCGGTATCATTTCTCCGCTAGTTCGAGGCTACGAAGTCCATGTCTGCCAGATCAGCGTCCAGAGTGAACGAGGTACTTCCGTTCACGAACAGGTAACGCTTGTGAGCGACCGACATCACGTAGAATTCACCAACCTCTACATCAGTGAAGCGATAGTAGCCGAACATGTTGGTGACGGCATATGCAGGAGCACCCGTTGATGCGTTGAAGAGCTGAACTCTCGCACCGTAGACTCCACGTCCGTAGCGGTCAGTCACGCGGCCCGTAATCGAAGCCGGGGCAGCCGACGGGGTGGTCGTGAGGATTGCCGAGACCGAAAGCTGGCGATCTTGCTGACCATTGAAGGTGCCGTTGTTTACCAAGCGCATGTGATACGGCGAACCATTGATGTCCCCAGCGGTTGCAGTTGACGCTCCCCAATCTCCCTGCCAGGCGATGTGACCGCCCCACGCGAGAACCGGGTTTGCCGAGTTAGCAGTGAACGTCACTTCGATCGTGCGGATCACACCATTAAGTCCGTAATTGGAAGTGCCAGTGAGCGTTCCCCCCCACATAGTGAAAACCCCTGGCTCCTGGAAAATTTGCCCCACGAGATCGGGATCGGCAGGTATCGCAATGGTAGACGGGTTGGCTGCGGCACAATTCGTACCTGCAAGGCAGGGTTCGACCGCATAATTGGCGATCCCAGGGGAGATCGGATCAAACCGGAAATCCTTGTTGTATGTTCCAAGATAGTCGATCGCGTGCCGACCACCATTATCGAAGATGTCGTAGCCTAAACGAACGGTATAGGTTTGACCCACTACGAGATTAGTGAATTTGAGCCTGTAATGGATGTAATCGCCTTCTCGATAGTGGGCCTTATTTCCGTTGGCATTCCCATTTCCCCACCCATCTCCGACACAAGGTTGAACCGGCTGGTTCACGCCGCCATTGAAGCACTGGTCGATATCCGCCGCCGGGTTAGCGTCCGGCGCCGCTTCGATCAGAACGTTATAGGTCGGTTCCAAAGGAGCGATACTTCCTTTTGTGATCTTCCGTTGAGCTTCAACGCTCACGGAAGCTGAAAATACAAACGCAACTAAAAGCAGGGCACAGAGTGCCAATTTGTTAGACATAGTTGTAAACCTCTCAAAACAGATCACCGCAGTCCACCGGAAGACACGTTCAGGAAAACGTACCTTTCAAGATTGTGAATGTAACCCCTTAAATTGCTAATATCGGGCGATTTCCGGAAAAAATTCGGAAATAATCACAGCTGCAGGAACAGCGTGAACAAAACCGTGGTGAAACGATAGCCCCTTGTTTAACAGATATTTCGATCCAAAGTCAAGAGGATTCTTCATTGTTTGAATCTTCCTAACCGTTCCGATCTATCTTTATTCAAACTCTTTGCGGCTAATTTCCGCAGGATTTTAAGCTCGTTTTCACCGATTCATATTGCCGATGTACGCAATATAGATTGAATGACGCCTGATTCCACGAAATTTGCAGAAAAATCACACCTTCACAAAAAAATAAAAGGCCGGGCGATTGCCGGGCCTTCAGTACAAGTAAATATCTGGAAATTACCTGGTCACGATGAAGTCCATCGCGTAAAGGTCCGCACTCAACGAGAACGTTCTCACATTGTTTTGAATAGGAGCTTTCTTCGAAGGCAGGGCCGTTAGCGTATAGAGGCGGCCAACCCGTTTATCGAGGAAGTTGTAGTACCCGAAGGTGTTGCTGATGGAATTGAATGTTTCACCCGTTTCAGCATCCACAAGGACCACCCTGACTCCCTTGACCCCTCGTCCGTCAGAAGTCATAACCCTGCCGGAAACGTCCGCATTCGCGGCTGATGGAGTGATAGCCTCGCTTGTGAAGGTGCATTCGACCTGCTCACCGGGTTCGACTACGATGTTTGCCTTTTTATTGATCAGATCCACAGTCGAATTAACTACATTAGGTGTCCCTCCCGAAGTCTCGACACAGCTGATCGAGGTGAGGTTCCAACCATACACCTGAGTTTCGGTCACGGTGATCGTATTCGAACTGCCGAATGCGGTCACGTTCACATCTTCGAACTGATTGTCTGGCTGAAGTGTGAAATTGCTTGCGGCAAGGTTGGTCGCGTTGAAAGGAAATTCCGCGGAACCAGTCGATTCGGTTCTCGAATTCGCCTTCTTCTTGATCGTCACCCTTGCAGGGGCCAGTGTGGGGGGCGGGGCGGGTTCGCTGCCAAGGAAACTGTATAAAAGTTTATTCGGAGAAGCCGTGTCAAGGCCTGTGACAACACCGGATGTGGCGGTGCTGACAATGTTCTGGGTCACTGTCGTTGGCGAGGCTCCGGGATTTGAGGCTAAATAGAGTGCGGCTACGCCAGTAACGTGCGGCGATGCCATAGACGTACCGCTCATAGTTCTAGCGTCAAGATCGTTGGCATATGAGACAGAAGTGATACCGGTGCCTGGTGCCCAAATGTCTACACAGGAGCCGAAGTTCGAGTAGCCCGCTTTTTGGTCGGCATTATAGGTTGCTCCTACGGTAATCGCCTTTGTCGCACGTGCAGGCGAGTAGTTGCATGCGTCCAGATTATTGTTGCCGGCCGCCACCACGACCGTGACCCCTGCATTTACGGCGCTCTGGATCGCCGAATCGACCGATGTGGAAACGCCGCTGACGGTGATGCTGATATTCGCGACCGCCGGTTTGATGTGATTGGCACGGACCCAATCGATCCCTTCGATCAGGTCTGAGACCAAGCCCGAGTTGTTGCAGGGAAGGACACGCACCGCGTGGAGGCGTACGTTTTTCGCCACGCCGTAAGTTGCCGATCCAACCGTGCCGGCCACGTGAGTTCCATGACCGTTGCAATCGTTGCCGTTCTGACCGTCACCGACTGCGTCAAAGTCCCTTGTCGCCCTTCCGCCGAATTCCACGTGGCTTTCACGAATACCAGAGTCGATGATATAGGCATGCACGTTGGAAGCATCCGTATTGAAGGAGTAATTCGTGTCGAGCGGGAGGGCTCGCTGGTCGATACGGTCGAGTCCCCAAGTTGCGGATCCCTGAGTCGCTTCGATGTACGTGTATCCATCCTGTTCCACATAGGCGACGCGGTCGTCCTGGCTGAGAGCTGTAGCGGCTGCTTCACTCATTTCTGCAGCAAAACCCCTTAATGCGCTCGAGTAGGTCTTTTTGATCTTTCCCCCGTAAACCGCCCCCAAATATGCCGCCTCGGATTCGACAGCGGGTGCAAAGGAC
>JAEZJR010000071.1 GCA_023415725.1 Acidobacteriota bacterium | reverse complement strand
GATTTCAGCTTCCTCGTGATCGGCGACACCGGTGAGGGCGACCCGTCACAGGCGGTGCTGCGCGATCAGCTCATAAACGCGGGGAACCGCCCGGACGTGAAGTTCCTCGTGCTTTCCTCCGACGTGATCTACCCCGACGGGAAGATGAAGGATTACGAACGGAATTTCTACCTGCCGTTCAAGGGTTTCTCGAAACCGATCTACGCGATACCGGGGAACCACGATTGGTTCGATGCGAACGAGGGGTTCAACGCGAATTTCCTTGAACCGAATTCGGCGGCCCTCGCCTTACGTGCCCGGCTTGCCGAAGACCTCGCGACGGACCTCGTGACGACGGAGACCAAATTCCGCGACATGATCCTCGAGGCGAAGCGGCTTCGCGAATATTACCGCGTAGATAATGGGCATCAACGAGCTCCGTTCTTCGAGATGCACACGGCCGGGTTCTCGCTGATCGCGGCGGACACGGGGATCTTGCGGCGATTCGATGAGAAGGAAAAGGCGTGGTTCGAGGCGGCCCTGCAGCGTGCGGGCGCGAATTTCAAGATGGTCGTGCTCGGTCACCCGTTCTACGTTTCGGGGCGGCCGACGTTCGAGAACGACGCGGATTTTCAGAGCATCTACGACACGATGCGGCGATACAACGTGCAGGTCGCGATGGCGGGGGACACGCACGATTTCGAGTTTTATCGGCGGCGATACGAGGGCGGGCAGGAGATGCTGCACTTTGTAAACGGCGGCGGCGGCGCCTACCTCAGCATCGGGACGGCGGTCGGATTTCCGAAAGACCCCGTCACGCCGGATTGGGCATTCTACCCGCGTGAAGATGCCGTCACGGCGAAGATCCAGAACGAAGCGTCATTCTGGAAGCTTCCCTTCCTCGTCTGGATGCAGACCCTTCGCGGCTGGCCATTCGATCAGGAGATGGTATCGGGCGCGTTCGATTTCAACTCGTCCCCGTTCTTCCAGAGCTTCATGGAAGTGCGAGTTGAGCGGTCTCAGGGGCGTGTTCGGCTTTTACTTCATGGCGTCAACGGGCCGCTGCGGTGGCAGGATATCCAGGTCGGCGGGGCGGTGATCCCTGAGGGCAGATCGCCCGAGGATGAAGTGGAGTTCGTTGTACCGATGCAGCCGGGTTCGGAGTTCCCGGCCCCTACGCAATGATCGGCCTTCTGTATGTTCCGTGCATTCAGTCCGTGCATTCGGTTTTTTCCGTGGTTTCATCCTTTCGAACACAGAACAAGATGGACAGGAATGGACAAACCGGAACTTCAAGTCATCTTCTTCCTTCCCTTTCTTCTTGTTCCGTGTTCCACACCTCTTAACCACGGAAGGCACGGAATACTCGGAATTAGTTAGCGGATTTTGGTCGCTCTGGAGAACCTCCCTCCGAACTTTGTCCCGATCCCTGCCCTGCTACAGATTCATTGGCGGCGATAGACTTCAGGTATTCCAGGACGGTATCTTTGCCGGCGGTCAGGTCGGCGAGGGATTGTTTGAGCGGGACGTCCGGGGCGAGGAAGTCGCTCCTTTGTTTCTGGTAGCAGGGCGGGAAGAACTGCGCCACGGCGACGAAGCCGCCCCATTTCGAGCGGGGGAGCGAGAAGTAGCGCATCTCACCGGAGAGGTTCCGGTGCGAGCCGGGCGATTCGCCGACGAGCTGCCCGAAGCCGTAGCATTTGAACGCCTCCGCCATCATGAACCCGGACGAGTAAGTGCGCGGACCGGTGAGCAGGTATACCTTCCCCGTGTAGACCCATTTGTCGGTATCTGCTGCTTCCCCGTCACCCTCATATTTGATCACGATGCGGTCACCCGTGACGCCGAAGCGTTCCTTTTGCGGGGCGATCCAGTTAGCGTAGGACTTGCTCGTCTGGGCAAAATACGGTGAGATACGGACCTCCTTCGTGCCGCCCTGGTTGTATGGCCGGCGGGTGAGATGCTCGATCACCCAATCGCCAACGACAGAGTTGCCCCCGCCGTTCTTCCGAAGGTCGATCGCGAGATGCGGGTAGCCCTTTTCTCGGACGATAGCGAAAGCATCATCGATCGCCTTCTTCACCTCGTCGCGCGACTGCATCTTGTTCACCTCGATGACGTAAACGGACGGCGAGAGTTCATATGAATGGATCGGCTTGTCGCCGAAGAGAACGTCACTGTATCTCTCCCAATCGACCCCTGCGCCGGTGACGGCCGCGACCTCGCCGGACGGGCGGCGAACACTGAGAGCGAACTTAGTCCCCGTGCCGTATCGCTGCCACAGGTAGAGGCTTAACAGGCGAGCAAGTGCCGAATCGCGCCCGGCTGGCGTGTCGCCCATCGCGAGCTGTCGGAGGTCGCGCAGAACCACAGGTGTTTTGCGTCCGTCGATAGCAAGGACCTCGGAACCGCGATCGATGCTCGTGCCGCCCAAGCTTTCGGTGATGTAAAGCTTGTCGTTCTTGATCGCGACCCGGAACGGGAAAAGCTTCCCGCCAGCCTTCGTGTACGCCGTGAAAGCCTCGGATTCGTGCGGGAGGTCCATCGCCGTGTGCCCGTCGTTGTATTGCGTGAGCAGCGGCGCGATGAAATTGAGGTACTCCACCGACGACATCGGTTTCGTCAGCTTTCGATCCGCGAGCACCCAATTGCGGTCCACGGTGCTCTGGTCCGCAGAACGGTACGGGTTCGGATGCGATTGCTCGACGATCGCCCGCAACGCAGCAAGGTCGGAGCGCATATCGTCAACGCTCAGCATCCGCCCGCGAGTTTGGGCCGATATTAGTGCCGAAAAAACCGCAATAGCTGCGAAGAATAGAATTACGCGTTTCATGGTTGGACGAGAGGTGATTCACCCAATCAGAAACGCGTAAATCAATTGCGGGATGGATCAGTTAAAAGTTCAGAGTTCAAGCTTTAGCTTGTGCAAGCTAAAGCTTGAACTCTAAGCGAGGGCCTAGTGATGGTCGTGGCCGCTTTCGGGTTTGTTGCCGTGGTAGATCTCGGCTCCGGTGGCTTTGAATTCGGCGGCTTTGGCGCTCATGCCGGCGGCGAGGGCTTTCTCCTCTTCGATCCCCTGCTGGGCTGCGTACTCGCGGACGTCCTGCGTGATCTTCATCGAGCAGAAGTGCGGGCCGCACATCGAGCAGAAGTGGGCGAGTTTGGCCCCTTCGGCCGGGAGCGTCTCATCGTGGTACTCGCGGGCGACCGCGGGGTCCAGGGCGAGGTTGAACTGGTCTTCCCACCGGAACTCGAACCGTGCCTTCGAAAGAGCGTTGTCGCGGTACTGCGCGCCCGGGTGCCCCTTTGCGAGATCGGCGGCATGGGCGGCGAGTTTGTAGGTGATGACGCCTTCCTTCACGTCCTTCTTGTTCGGCAGTCCGAGGTGCTCCTTCGGCGTGACGTAGCAGAGCATCGCGGTGCCGAACCACCCTATCATCGCGGCCCCGATCCCGCTCGTGATGTGGTCGTAGCCCGGAGCGATGTCGGTGGTCAGCGGCCCTAGTGTGTAAAAAGGTGCCTCGCCGCACACCTCGAGCTGCTTGTCCATGTTCTCCTTGATCAGGTGCATCGGCACGTGGCCGGGCCCCTCGATCATGGTCTGGCAATCCATCTCCCATGCGATCTTGGTTAGTTCGCCAAGGGTTTCCAGTTCGGCGAATTGGGCCTCGTCGTTGGCGTCGGCGATGGACCCGGGCCGCAAGCCGTCACCTAACGAGAAGCTCACGTCGTATGCGCGCATGATCTCGCAGATCTCTCGGAACCGCGTATAGAGGAAGCTCTCCTCGTGGTGTGCGAGGCACCATTTTGCCATGATCGAGCCGCCCCGGCTGACGATCCCGGTCGTCCGCCTCGCTGTGAGCGGGATGTAAGGCAGCCGCACGCCCGCGTGGATGGTGAAGTAATCGACGCCCTGCTCGGCCTGCTCGATGAGCGTGTCGCGGTATATCTCCCAGGTGAGTTCCTCGGCCTTGCCGCCGACCTTCTCGAGCGCCTGGTAGATCGGGACGGTACCGATCGGCACGGGCGAATTGCGAAGTATCCACTCGCGCGTGGCGTGGATGTTCTTTCCCGTCGAGAGGTCCATCACCGTGTCGGCACCCCAAAGCGTAGACCACCGCATCTTCTCGACCTCTTCCTCGATCGACGAGGCGACGGCGGAATTGCCGATGTTAGCGTTGATCTTCACAAGAAAGTTACGCCCAATGATCATCGGCTCCGATTCGGGGTGGTTGATGTTCGCGGGGATGATCGCGCGGCCGCGGGCGACCTCGTCGCGGACGAATTCAGGCGTGACGAATTCGGGAACGGAAGCCCCGAACGACTGGCCTTTGTGCTGATGGTATAGAGATGAGCGGTCCGCCCCTGCACCGTTCTGTATGGCCTCGAACGCGATCTGGCGCCCGAGGTTCTCCCGGATCGCCACGTACTCCATCTCTGGGGTGATGATCCCTTTCCGAGCGTAGTGCATCTGCGTGACGCAGTGGCCGGGCTTGGCTCGCAGCGGGGCGCGCTTGAGGCCGGGAAATTCCTCGAGCGATCCGTTCTCTTTCACGCGGGCAACCTCTTCGGCACCTTTCGTAAGATAACCGTTGTCCTGCGGCAGTATTTCGCGGCCCTCGTACTCCTCAACATCCTCGCGGGCGACGATCCATTCGCGGCGGAGTGCCGGGAGCCCGTCCCGGACGTTTTGTTTCTGCGAGGGGTCGGTCCACGGGCCGCTCGTGTCGTAGACGCGGACGGGCGCGTTCTCTTCGATCGAGCCGTCCATCGCTTTGCTCGGGGTGAGCGATATCTCGCGGAACGCGACCCTTAGGTGGTGCCCGCCGGTGTTGGCGGTGTTGCCGTTTGTTTCGACGTAGATCTTGCGCGAAGCGGGTAGCTTGACCTCGTCGCTGGTCAGTTCGGTTATCTGCTTTTCCATTGTTTTTCTCCCTTCGTCGGTATTATCCGCATCAGGTTCCAGGAGTCGCGCGCTTTTTCACGGCGCACCTCTCAGCTCTGCTCGAGCTCCTCCGAAAACATTCGCTTGAAGGTGATTCTATCCCAAACTTGCGAGAAAAGGCACCGCAACCGGCCTCCTTTGTCCGCGCGGGAACATTCACGGCGGCTGATTTGAAATAGGTTCTGTAGTCCCCAAGGCAAAAGGAGACAAGATCGATGGCGAAATGCGAGGTTTGCGGTAACGATTATTACCTCTCTTTCGAGGTGGTCACGGCGGGGAGTCGGCACGTTTTCGATTGTTTCGAATGCGCGATCCATAAACTCGCCCCGGTGTGCGCCCATTGCGGCGTGAAGGTGGTCGGGCACGGGATCGAGGTGCCGGGGAACTTCTTCTGCTGCGCGAACTGTGCGAGGGCCTCAGGCGTGGACGGGGCGGTCGACCACGTGCCGGCAGGGTCACTTGAGGGGTGAACATCCCGCGGAAACGGGCCGAAAATGTCGGCTGGGTGACATTAATCGATAGGTCAGAACCTAGAATCAGCTATAGGCCGGGCGTGGGCCCACGCGCTCAAAATTGGCTCATAGATCAAGGAGTACGGGGACATGAGAGCAGTTTGGACAAGTATCTGCAGTGCGATCGTTTTGTGCTGTACGGCCGCGTTTCTTTGGACGGCGGAAGCCGGGATGCAGAACACGGATTTTTGGACCGAGGCCGCGGTAAGCAGCATGGCTGAGGTGGCTCTGAGCAATGTCGCACTGCAGAAGGCACAAAGCGACGCGGTAAAACAGTTCGCACAGCGCATGGTGGACGATCACACAAGGGCTAATCAAGAGCTTATGACCGCGGCACAAGCGAAAGGGGTAACGGTCCCGACGGCCCTTCCGGACAACCGGCAACGTGACGTGACGGACCTGAACGGCGAGACCGGCGACAAATTCGACCGCGAGTACATGCAGATGATGGTCAAAGACCACGATAAGGCGGTGAAGCTCTTCCAGCGGGAGGCAGAACGCGGGACGGACGCCGACGCAAAGGCACTGGCGGCGAGGCTCCTGCCGGCGCTCCAGGAACACTTGACGATGGCGCGCTCGCTGAACGACACGATGCGCGGGAACCGCGGGGGTAACGATCGGGGGAACTCCTCCAACGTGAACCGGAGCACGAACGTTCGCCAGGACACGGAACGTAACCCGAACCGGA
>JAEZJR010000032.1 GCA_023415725.1 Acidobacteriota bacterium | reverse complement strand
GGAGGGTGCGGATGATCAATGCTTCGAACTGCGGATCTGTCTTGTCTAACGAGACAATTACGCTTTCCAACGCCGCTCGTGTGATCGTTCGATCACCGCTTTCAGACCCTGCTTCCACACTTCCGAGAACTGCCCGGAAGAGGATGTCCTTGAGACATTCCCTGATCGATATGCGCTCGTGAGTGATGTGCCCCACGCATTCGGTGTGGGTGCCGCAGCAGTGCGGGATGAAGGTGTACTGTTCGAAATTCACGCTCCCGCCGCGGCGAGTATCGCCGATCAGATCGCCGGCCACGACCGGGCGCGATGTCGCACGTTCGACGCCCCAGGCGTTCGGCTGCGGGCCATCGAAGCGGAGGGGGATGGACAGGTCGATTGCTTCGAGGTTTGCAAGGTCAAAATCGGTTCTCGTCATTTGTCACAAAACTTACCGCTGTTTGCGGATCAACGCCATGACGTCCGGCAGTTCGATGTTCGAGCTGTCGGGCGTTTCCGCGCATATCTTCATTAGCAGCGCGTCTTGTGCGTTGCCCTTCGCTCGAGCTGTGGCGTAAGGGAGGTCCTCACGAAACGTGACCATCGAGTATTTCGAAAAGTAATCGGGATAGGTCTGCTCCAGTTTCGTCTCGAGTTCGCGTTTGCGTTGAAAAACGGGGTCGGCCGTGGCATCGCGCATTTCGTAGAAATTCTCCTCGGCCATGTCGGCGATGGCGTCGGTGTTCGGTTTGCGAAGCCGGCCGTAATCTATGAATACCGCTTCCCAATCGGTGGGATTACGCTGCGCGGGGGCCAAGTTGTACCCACTCGCTACCGCAGGTGGTTCTGACAGGAGCGAGTCGAGAACCCGTACATCTTCGAATGCACAGTTCATCCCCTGGCCATAGAAAGGGACGACCGCGTGAGCGGAGTCGCCGAGGAGGAGGGCCTTGCCGCCGGCGTTCCAGGGGAAGCATTTGATAGTTCCGAGGTTGCCGGTCGGATTGTGGAAGAAATCTTCGACGAGCGTGGGCATCAGCGGAACGGCGTCGGGGAATTCGCGGTCGAAGAAATCGAGAACGGCAGATGCGTCGGTGAGTTGGTCGAAGGCGGGCTCGGCAGAAACACGACCGTTAGGGAGTGTGTCCTGTCGCCCCAAGACGTCGGTGGGTGACGAGACACCCTCGCTACTGCTCGGGTTTCCGACTTGGTGTGCGAGAAATAGGGTGCATGTGAAACTGCCGTCGAAATTAGGCAGGGCGATCATCATGAACTTGTGGCGGGGCCAGATGTGAAGTGCGTTCTTTTCTATCAAGAAAGAGCCGCCTGTGCCCGGCGGGATGTGCAACTCTTTATATCCGTGTTCGAGCCAGTCCTGCGAGAAATCGAAACGCTCTACACCGCCGTGCAGCATCGCATTGCGGACGGCGGAGCCGGCTCCATCCGTCGCGATGACGGTGTCGGCCGTGACTGTCTTGCCGCTCGAGAAATTTGCCGTTCCCGTCTCGCAGTCGAAACCGACGCAGCGTTCGTCAAAATGGAATCGAACGTTGTCGTACTTCTCCGCTTCGTTCATCAAGGCGATGTTGAGCCCGCCACGCGATATAGAGTTTATGTACTCGCCCTTCCGGCCGCTGTACGGCAGAAGCTTAGTTTCGCCGGACGGCGAATGGATCATCCGCCCATACATCGGCACCGCTTCGGCGAGCATGTACTCGTCCATCCCCACCTCGCGCAGCGCGGCGATACCGCGATCTGACAGAGCAAGGTTTATCGATCGCCCCGCCGCGACCGTTTCCTTGCGCATGTCCCCGCGGGCTTCATACACATCCACCGACATCCCGCGACGAGCGAGGTAGATGGCGAGCAGGGAACCTGCAAGGCCGGCGCCGATGATAGAGACATTTAGATTATTCAACAGCTCCTCCAGTGTGACGACCGGTTTCTAGGTTTAGAACAAACGGCATCCAAATGTCTGCATAATTCCATGCTTCGCCTCTAATGGCGCTGCAATCACATTCCAGGTTTTGAAATCCGTCCCATGAGATTCTCTTGCTTTCCCACTTGATTCCATCCTTTCCAATAGCAACGAATTCCGTATATGTCCCAAAAATGACAATCTCGAGGTCTGGACAATGAAAAGCGGTTTGGAATCCCCTAGCGACACGTTGAACAAGTGATTGAGATTCAACGTCGATTACATAGAGATCGCCGCGTGCAACTACGAAGACGTTTGTAGAATTCGGAAGTTCAAATACTGTGTCAACGCCGAACGACCCGATGAAATTACCGATCCACGAAGTTCCATCAGATCTGAAGAAACGTACAACACGCCCTTCGGATCCCAAGGGATTGTCATCGAACTGAACCGGCAAGTCGCCGTATGCTGGTAGGCCTTGTAAAACCTCAAACTTCATGAGTCTCGCAAACAGCTGCGAAGATATTCGCAGAAAACGAACACGTCTCGGAAACAATTGTACAGCGGCACAGGGGCCGCTCTAATAACGTCCGGCTCGCGCCAATCGACGAAGACGCCGCGTTCGGTGAGGGCTTCGAACAGTTTGCGATCTGAATTCTTCACCCTTATCGAGAGTTGGCAACCGCGTTGTGCGGGTTCGGATGGGGTGATGACGGACATGCGGTCGTCGCCGATCTGTGCTAGGCGATATTCGAGATATCCAGTCAGCTTTTCGGATTTGGTGCGCAGGTTCGGCATCCCGGCCTCGTCGAAGATCTCGAGCGAGGCTCGAAGGGCGGCCATTTGGAAGATCGGCGGGTTGGAGATCTGCCAGCCCTCGGCCCCGGACATCGGTTTGAATTCGGGACCCATCAGGAAACGAGTGTTCTTATCGTGGCCCCACCAGCCCGCAAAACGAGGCAGATCGAACGATTCGGCGTGACGTTCGTGGATGAATGCCCCGGCGATCCCGCCCGGCCCTGCGTTCAGATACTTATACGAGCACCACACCGCGAAGTCGACGCCCCAGTCGTGCAGCTTCAATTCGAGATTTCCCGCAGCATGAGCGAGGTCGAAGCCAACCATGGCTCCGACGCGATGCCCCGCTTTGGTGATCGCCTGCATATCGAAAGCCTGGCCGGTGTAGTAATTCACTCCGCCAAGCATAACC
>JAEZJR010000275.1 GCA_023415725.1 Acidobacteriota bacterium | reverse complement strand
CAGCTACCTCGGTCGTACCGCCCTTGCTCACGCTCGGGCTTGTGCAAAAAAAGCGGCCGGGGCCGCCTTTTGGTTAATCGCTTTTCTTTTTGTCTTTCTCGACCGATGGCCCGAGCACATATGGGCGGTGCTGTACGACGTAGGTCTTTTCGTCGGTGAGGCCGTCGCCATTAACGTCGACCTTTATCTCGACTTTGTACCGTTTGCCGGGCTCATGCGGTTTTGGAAGATCGTATGCGAGGCTGTACTGGCTGCGCAGCAGGCCGTTGATCGATTCTAGATACGACGGGATCTCGCTTTCAAAGGTCATTTCGAAGTGCCTTCCGCCGGAATCCTTCGCGATGGTGTTCATCGCATTCTTCGCCTGTAGGAAGGTCATCCGGTCTGGATTGCCCGGCATTGTACGCGCCGGATCCAAATACTGCTCGTACTTCTTATAGAACAGATTGCCGGTGCTGATGATGTAGATCGGGACACCCGCTTCCTGGATGATCTTCCTGACCTCGCTGTAGTTCGTTTTGCTGAAGGTGTCGATCCCGGACGCGACCAGGATAACGGCCCGGCGCTTAGACTTCACAGCGACCATTCCAAGGTACTCGGCTTTTTCTTCTTTTTCGTTGTCGAGGACGACAGTATCCCCGCGGCCGCCGACGAGGGTGAACTTGAGCGAATCCCAGAGGTTGTTCTCGCGGAATGCGGGACGGTTCCTCAGCAGGAGGTCGATCGTCTGGCGGATGCGGTTCGGGTCGTTGGTGAAATCGGTTATCGGGGTCGGGCGAATGTCGAATGCGATCACTGAAGCGTAATCGTCGGGTGGTTTGATGAATCGGGTGAGGAACTGAGCCACGGGACGGATGGCCTCATATGCACCAGGTTCCCAATACCCGCCGGCAGCCGAACCGAAGATCTCGGTCCATTTGCTGTACTCGACAAGCAGCGTGACGGTGATCGGTGCTTCAGGCGACGAGAAGTTAGAGATCTCCTGCTTGACGCCGTCCTCGAAGACCTGGAAGTTGCTCTTTTTCAGCCCGGAGATGATCTCGCCCGTCTTTTTGTTGACCACGACCGCATCGAGGTTGACGATATCGGTATCGACGCTGATAGGGTCGTCGACATAAACCGCGTTCTTTTCTTCCTCGCGGATGCGCTTTTCTTCGGCTTCCTTTTTCAGTTCCTCTTCTGTCTTAGGGGTCGGGCGCTGATTTCGCTTGCCGTCGCCGCGCGGGTTTTCGGGACGCTGCGGACGCGACTGGGCGAAAACCGGTGCGGAAGTCGAAACGACAAAAGCGAATACCAGAAGTAACGCAAGGCTTGAAAGAGCGGTCTTCATAAGGGTCTACCTACGGGCGTGTATTAGGAATTAGATTCCCATTGTCCGCGTTTGGTTGGAAGTTTGCAACGAGTTCACTTTACGGGATTATCTCCACCTTCACGTCGAACGCCCCGGTATTATCGTTCAGATTCCCCTCGTTTACGCCCAGGAACAACGATCCGTCACGTTCGGCGATGAACTCGCGGCTCGTACCGACGTAAATGAAATCGTTGTTGTCGTCGCCGATCACGGCAATCAATGCTCCGGTCGGTACGCTCTTGAGCAGTTTCGACGGGTCTTCGAAGTCGTACAATCCGCCCGCCTCACTCGTTCGGCCGCCACCGAGGTTGATCGTCCCGTTGCCGGTGATGCGAATCCGCTGGCCTTTCTTCACTACCCAGCCGGAATTGGTCCATCCGTTCGAGGTGTTATCGGCAAGGACCTTGACGTTCACCTCGACCGGTTTCGCCGTAGATGTTCTGACGATCGGGGCGGGCGTGTCCTGGACTTCCGGTTCTCGCTGCCGCGTCACGGGCGGGTTGGTTCGCTGCGGTTGTTGAACGGGAGCATTGGTTCGGGAATTGTCCGAGACCACGACCCGTGGAGGCGGCGTCGATGCGGAACTGCTGGGCCGGTTTACCGGAATGCTCGCGTTGCGGTCACTCTGCGAGGGGGTGTCGAATAGGATCGATTCGACCTCGGCAACGGTGAACACGAGTTCACGGCGTCTCTGCCCTTCGCCGACAACCACGGTGAAACGGCCGCCCGAAAAGCCGGTGATCTTGCCCTTTATGATGCTGCCGTCCTTTAGCCGGATCGTGTCGGCGAATGCCGAGAACGAGAGTACCCCGACCAGCGCGACAGCGCCGACCGACCTTAATATTAAGCTTCGCGTAAACATCTTCCCTCCTGGAAACGGGTGAGGTAAACCTGAAAACAGATGATAAATAAAGGGTTGTGCGTTGCAATGTTTCGGCGACTGAAATGAGATTGTACAACGGAAGGGAGGGATGAGGTGCAAGTTTTCGTTTGTATATGGCAATGCAAACTTTAAACAGGCGAATAATATAAAATCCGCTTGATGAAGAAGGGCGGTTTGATCGCATTGACTTCGAGCGGGCTTTACTGCGAGAGGGGAGATTTCTACATCGACCCGTGGAAGCCGGTCGATCGCGCCGTCGTCACGCACGCTCACGCGGACCACACATATCGCGGAAATCAGAGTTATCTCGTGCCTAAAGAGGGTGAAAAGCTCTCGCGAATTCGTCTCGGCGATGACGCAATGATCGAAACGATGCCCTACGGGGAAACCCGCTCGATCAACGGGGTAAAGGTATCGTTTCACCCGGCCGGGCACATCCTGGGTTCGGCCCAGGCAAGGGT
>JAEZJR010000267.1 GCA_023415725.1 Acidobacteriota bacterium | reverse complement strand
CACCATGAGTGCCGCCTCGGCACGAAAACGGTGCTTGCCGATCGACGCTCCAAATTAACAGCTAACACAAAGAACACAGAGTTTTCACAAAGATCACAAAGATGCCTCACGAAAACAACTCTTCGTGTCCTTTGTGTCTTCTCTCCGTGCCCTTTGTGTTAAAAACAAGTGCGATACCAATGTTCTCGCTCTCAAAACCAACCCCCACCGTTATCGACCGCTTCATCGCCGCTGCCCGCGAGACCGAATTCTCCTACTCGCTGATCGGGGAAACCAATTCCGACGCACGGCCGCAGGGTTACACAATCGACCACAACACGGACACGATCGGCCCGCCTCGCCTACCCTCTCACCCGTACCCTCCAAAAACGCTTCGCCGCCGACTCGAAAGCCGCTATGCTTCACGCCGTCAAGACTTTCAGCTAAACTGTCCCTTCAATGAAACGTGTCTTTTTGATCGATTCGATGTCGCACATCTTCAGGGCCTATTACGCTCCGATGGGTGCCCGGCAAGAGCCCCTTCGCAACAGCAAGGGGCAGGTGACGCAGGCGGTTTTCGTCTTCACGAACATGCTGCGCAAGCTGATCAACGAAGAAGTGCCCGATTACATCGCGGCGGTCTTCGATACGGCCGCGCCTACCTTCCGGCACGAATCGTACGAGCAGTACAAGGCGAACCGGCAGGACATGCCCGAGGACCTCTCCTCGCAGATCCCCTACATCATCCGCGTTTGCGAGGCGTTCAACCTCCCGGTCCTGAAATACGACCGCTTCGAGGCGGACGACATCATCGGCACATTGGCGAAAAAGGTCGCCGACCAGAAGATGCAGGCCGTCATCGTCTCGAACGACAAGGACCTCTGTCAGCTCGTCAAAGACCCGCACATCATCGCGATGCGGCAAAATTCCGTCAACGTGAAGCGGAAGGTGCCCGTCCCGCCGATCGAATGGTGCGATGAGGCCTGGGTGGAGAACAAATTTGGTGTGCCCCCGTCCAAGATCATCGACCTGCTCGGCCTGATGGGCGACGCGATCGACAACATCCCCGGAGCCCCCGGGATCGGCGAGAAAGGTGCGGTGAAACTCGTCCAGCAGTTCGGATCCGCCGAAGAAGCGATGGCGAACGCCGACAAGGTCACGCACAAGACCTATCGCGAATCGCTGCAGAACAACCAGGACCTTATCCGCCAATCGCTCGAGCTCGCGACCGTGCACTGCGAGGTGCCGATCGATCTGGACCTCGACCTGCTCAAATTCCGCACGCCCGACCGTGCGAAGGCGTACGAGCTTTTCCGCGAGCTCGAATTCAACACGCTCACCAAGGAATTCGCCGATTCCGCCCCGCTTTTCTCTGGCCTAGACGCCAGCGGCGTCGAGCACGTCGAGCAGAATTACTCGCTCATCCGCAACCGCGAGGACCTCGACCGACTTATCAGAGTGCTTTGGGAAAAGGAATGGTTCGCCTTCGACATCGACGATTCGAACGCGGGCAAACGCAACTCCTGCTTCGATAAAATGCCGCCCGTCGGCGTTTCGATCTCGCACTCACCCGGTGTTTCGGCGTTCATTGATCTCGAGAATTTCGAGGGCGGCCGTGAGGCGGGCCTGCAGCCTCTGGCGGACCTATTCGCGAACCCGTTCGTGGAAAAAAGCGTGCACGATTACAAGTGCAAGATGGCCGTCCTGCAGAAGGAAGGCATCGACATCGCCGGCATCCGCGACGACCTGATGATCGCGTCGTACCTTATCGACTCCGGCCGCACGCACCACGAGCTCGAATTTCTCGCCCAGCACAACCTCGACGCCTACCGCCCCGTCGATCCGCCGGAAGGTTTCACCGAAACCGGCTGGAAGGCCGCGACAAAGGCCGATTGGGCATACCAGCTCACGCCAATGCTCCGCGACAAGATCGCCGCGGACGGCCTGATGACCGTTTACCGTGACATAGAGATCCCGCTCGAGCCTATCCTCGCCGAGATCGAGATGGCCGGGATGAAGGTGGACGACAAGGAGCTTCGCGAGTTTTCAGAGTTCGTCTCCGGCGAGCTGGAGGTGATCAGGGCGAAGATCTACAAGATCGCCGGCCGCGAGTTCAATATCGGCTCGCCGCGTCAGGTCGGCGAGGTCTTCGAGGAGCTGAACATCGCGACCGGCCGCAAGACCGCGACTGGGCAAGTATCAACGAGCAAGGACGTACTGGCCGAGCTCTCCGTCGATTTTGAGATCGCCCAGCTGATCATCGATTACCGCGAGCTCGACAAGCTCAAGGCCACCTACGCGGACGCCCTGCCGAAGATGATCGGTTCCGACGGCCGCATCCACGGCGTTTTGAACCAGACCGTCGCTGCCACGGGACGTTTGAGTTCCACCGAGCCGAATCTGCAGAACATCCCCGTCCGCACCGAGCTCGGCCAGCGGATCCGTGCCGCGTTCATCCCCGAAAAGGGCAAGAAGCTGATCTCCGCCGACTACTCGCAGCTGGAGCTTCGCATCCTCGCCCACGTGACCCAGGACGCCCGGATGCTCGAGGCCTTCGGCAACAACGAGGACATCCACGCCCAGACCGCCAAGCTCGTCTTCGGTGCCTCGGACGCGAAAGACCTCAAGGAAAAACGCCGCCTCGCCAAGATCGTCAACTTCGGCATCGCCTACGCCGTCGAGGCGTTCGGCCTCGCCCAACGCACCGGCCTCACCAAAGCCGAAGCACGAAAGGTGATCGACGACTACTTCCAAACCTACACCGGCATCCGTGCCTACATGGACCGGATCCCCGCGGAAGCCCGCGAAAAAGGCTACGTCACTTCCCTCTACGGCCGCCGCCGCTACTTCCCTGGGATAAAGGACCGAAATTTCGCCGTTCGATCACGGGCGGAGCGGGAAGCGATCAATATGCCGATCCAGGGGACGGCTTCGGATATCGTGAAGATAGCAATGATCCGCGTTTCGAAGGCTCTGGCGAAAGAAGGCCTCGAAACGCAGATGATCATGCAGGTTCACGACGAACTCCTCTTCGAGGCACCGACCGCAGAGATCGACGAAGCCTCCGATATCATCCGGCGAGAGATGGAGGCGGCGGCGACGCTGGACGTCCCCCTCATCGCCGAGGTCGGCGTCGGCAAGAATTGGATGGATGCTAAATGATGGAGATCAGGATCGCCGAAACGGACGAAGAGATCGAACGCTGCTACCCGGTGATGGCGGAACTTCGCCCGCACATCGCCCGCGAGGATTTTCTCCCGCAGGTCCGGCGGCAGATGGAAGCCTCGGGTTTTCAACTCGTTTACCTGACCGACGGAGGTGTTGTTAAAGCGGTTGGCGGCATCCGGGTCGCAGAATGGCTGGCAAGGGGGAAATCTTTAGACATTGAAGACCTGGTTTCGACTGAATGCGACCGATCAAAAGGTTACGGCGGTAAGCTTTTCGACTGGATCGTCGAATACGCGAAAGGTCACAATTGCAACGAGGTCCGCCTGGTATCCCACGTTACGCGGTTTCGTGCTCATCGATTCTACCTGAACAAGGGGATGATCATCGACGCGCACTTCTTCTCGATGCCGCTCAAATAGCCACGTCTGCGGCCACAAGACCTAGGCGTATAAAGAATTGATGGCGACGAATAATACCCGATCCGAACGCACCAAGGTCAAACGCCTCCCGGCACGCGGAGCATACGACCGCGAAACGATCTACTCCATTCTCGACGAAGGCTTCATATGCCACGTCGGCTTCAACGTCGACGGTCAGCCGTACGTTATCCCGACCGGGTACGCGCGGATCGGTGACGACCTCTACATCCACGGTTCGGCAGCGAGCAGGATGCTGAGGAATCTGTCGAAGGGCGTGGAAGTATGCGTAACGGTAACGCTCGTCGACGGGCTCGTGCTCGCCAGGTCGGCATTCCACCATTCGATCAACTATCGGTCGGTCGTGATATTGGGGAAAGCGGTATTGGTAGAAGATCGAGAGGAAAAGGACAGGGTACTCGAGGCGTTCACCGAGCACGTCATCCCGGGAAGGTGGGCCGAGATCCGCTGGCCGAACGAACTTGAAATGAAGGCGACCTCTGTGTTGAAACTCCCGATCGACGAGGCCTCTGCCAAGATCCGCACCGGCGGGCCGAAGGACGATGACGAAGACTACGAGATGAACATCTGGGCAGGAGTTCTTCCGCTGAAGGTCGCCCCCGGTGACCCGATCCCCGATGAAGCGCTGCCCGAAGGGATCGACGTGCCCGAACACGTCAAGAAATACTCAGGCTATTGAGCCCTGTCGCGATACCACGGCTTTTTGAATCGCAGCACATTCGATACCGAGCGGGTAGGGTTGAGCACAGTCCGCAGGAGGATCCTCGTAGCCAGATTACCCTCGGCATGTCGGATGATGTAACGATCAAGTGCTTCTTCCGTGATCATCCAGGCCGTCCCGACGGTCGGCGTGACCACCAAGTCGACGTAGCCGCCATGGCCGTAATACCCCACGTTCCCGATGCTAGCCTGGCTTATCGGCCCGATCTCCCAATTCGTGCTCCACGCGGTGGACCATATGAGGGCCCTCACACGATCCTTCCAATACTGAGCCGACTCGTTGAACATCTGTCTCTTCAATCGGTCGTGATTCTGAAGATAGATGAACCCGGTCATCGAACCCTGCATTGGGTGAGCGATGTAATTGGTAAAGAATTTGTTCCCGTCGTCCCAGCCGCGAACGCCCTTGATCGATTCCCAGTAATCCTTAAAAAAGGGCCCCTTCAACGCCCTTTGCGTCTTCTCCTGGAATATTAACGCGTAACCGTGCTGAAAGCCCTGAGCGATAAGTGACTGCTCAAAGGCCGGCTTCCAATGGAACCTATCCAGCGGGGGAGTCGATGCGGGATCGTCCCGGTCGTCGTTTTCTTCACGGTCGAATTCGCGCTCGACCGGGCTCGGGAAGCGGGCCGCTTTGTTGGCGTTCTTCCTCAGGTCCTCCTCACCCCACATCGGGGCGTACCGCTTCAATCCCTCGTCGGCCGTCTTCGTTTTGAGAGCCCCGTTGGAAAGCGGGAGAGGGATCCCAGGTTCGCATTCGATCCGGGGAGCGCCAACGGGGAGTTTCCGTTCGGTCGGATCGACAAAATGCTGCGACGTATTATGGGCTAAAGTGTCAGGTAAGGGTTTCGGCGTTTCGAGAAGGTATCTGGCCCGCTGATTATCGAAGGGCCGTCCTGTTTCCCCCGGAGCGTTCGCTACTGTTAATTCCTGTGCACGAATGGCCGTCGCACCGAACAGAACAACAAGGCAGAAATACACCGCAATTCCCTTATACGAAGTGAGCATAACGATCTATTTGAATAGCATTTCGCCGGACGAGTTCCTGCACGAGGGGGTCGCACACATGCCGTCTGGCGAATAGAGGAGAATCGAATTCTCTTTAGCTTAACCTTTCGAGGGTGAAAATGTCACAGTAAAAATGTAAAAGCCCCTCCGCCCGAAACGGAAGGGCT
>JAEZJR010000228.1 GCA_023415725.1 Acidobacteriota bacterium | reverse complement strand
CATTTCCCAACCGCCGAAGTCGACCATCTTCCCGCCGAGGGCTTTGTGCACCTCGTTCAACGGAGTCTTCTTAAGGTTTTCCGTGGACATAATGTCGGTAAATTATGGAAGCTATCACGCACTCGGGAGCGTGTCAAAGAAATGCCAGGTTAGCCGTTCTAATCGATGAACTGACCCGGACTTATCTCGTCGGGAACGAATCAGTTCTTAGCTTTTTTCTTTTCGGCTTTGGTGGGCTCTTTCGGCAGAGTCGCCGCGGCCTCGATTATCTGGTCGCAAAGCTGGATCGAATCGAAGAGGAGGCCCTTCTCCTTTTCGTTGGTCGCCTTGGCCAGTTCGGCCTGAAAGATCGGTTTGAAACGGGTCGCGGCGGCGGAAAGGTTGCGGACAGCTTTAGGGAAAATCTTGCCGGATTTCTCATTTCCTTCGATCGCGGCCCCTTCACGAGAGGCAATGTCGTCGATGTCGTCCACAGCCTTTTGGAGAATGCGTTTTGTGTCGTAGAGAAGGTCAACGCGCGTGCCTTTCGGGTCCTCACCCCAAAGTTCCGGGTCCTTTGGCTGTTTCCATTGGTTTCCGGCGATTCCGGCAGCGGCCAGCCGGCGATCGATGAACATCATAAGGACATCTATTCGGCGATCGATTTCCTGGTACTCGCGAATGAGATCGGCTTCCTGGTCGTTTACGAAATCGCGGCGCTGGGCTTCGGCAGGAACTGCGATGGCGGACAAAACAAAAATGGCCGCGAGGAACGCGAGCAAAGGACACTTAGGAAACTTCATGTCGTATTAAGATTGGCGATCGGGAACAACCGTGTCGGCGAATAACGGTTCGACCGCTTTGCTCCGAGCGTCTCGGAGATACCTGACCAAGCTTTTCAGGTACGGATCGTATTCGATCGGGATCTCGCGACGAATGACTCCGATCCTGGGCCCGAACTTCCGCAGGCCCATTTCGAATCGCTTGAAGTTATTCAGTACGCTGTCACGGCTCTTGCTGCTCCCGTATAGGAATTCGAGCGTATCGTCCATTAGAGCATGGAACCCACCCAATTCGTTGTACATGTGGGTGAAGTCACCTTTTGCGTTGAACTCTTCCGCCCGGGTGAGGCGGACGTCCATAAGTTCGAGCGCCAATACTGTCCGGTCTTTAACGCTGCTTTCGCCGTTTAAGCGAGATCGCTCATCCTTGGACATTGCACGCACCGGAGGCGGCGCGGCGTCGGAGTATTCCGATTCAGGAATGGAATTGGCACCTTGCCCGAACGCCATGACGGAAACGGAAAGGACGCACAAAGCCAACAGCGGACCCTTATTGAGCCCGAATCGGCGAAGGGAAAATTGGAACGCGGTGCAGTTCACTTTGGTGGTTTTTGTTAACTAACAGTATGCACCGAATTCGATTTTTTATCTACTTCTTTTTTCCCTTGCCATCCTTGATTTGTTTCTGAAGAGTGGGGAGCCGAAGGTTAACCTTTTCGATCTCAAGCTTGTTCGCTTCAGGGTCGGCTAGTTTCAGGAATTGCTGATAGTTCGCCATCGCATCGAGGTATTCCTCGAGTTGATCGTGGATTATCGCCAGAAAATAGTGGGCCGCAGGAGAATCGGGTTGCTTTTCTGTCAGCCAACGAAATTCCGCTTTCGCTTCAGGATAGAGCTTCAGCTGATAGAGGGCGGTCGCGAGGTTCGCTCGAGCTGTCGCGTGTTCCGGCGCGACGGTCAGGAGTTTGCGAAACAGACCAACTGCCTCCTCGTAGCGTTTTGCCTGGACGAGGGCGGCTCCGAAGTTGACAGCGTGGCTGACCTCGCTGGGTTCCAGAATGGAGGCCCGACGGCAATATTCGAGAGCCTTGGCAGGGTTCGGAATGCGGTAGCCTGTGCAAAGTTTTGCCAGGGCATTTACGTCATCGGGAGTTCGTTGAACTTTGGATTCAAGGCCGGCTAGGTCTGCGACATCTCCGTCCTTGATCTTCACGATCATCTCCTTGACCGAGTCTGAAGGTGCTTTGATGGATTCAAGCGCGGCAAGGGCATCGGCCTTTTTACCGCGGGCGAAAAGTATGCGGGCCCGGAGGGTTATGGTTTCCGGGGCCGCGGGGACAACTTTTTCCAAACTGCGGGCGTACCCTTCGGCCTTTTCGACATCGTTTTCGGAGAGGGCTATTCCAGCCATCACAGACAATGCTGCACGGGATTTGGGTTCTATCTGAAGAGCCCGAGACGCTGTTTCCTTCGCAATAGCCCGCTCACCGAGTTTTTCTTCTACCGCGGCCTTTGAAGCAAGCAATGAAGCGGGCGGACGGACTTTGCCGGCGAATGCATCCATTCTTGCCAGGTGCGAACGAAGTACGTCGGCCGGGGCGTTTTTACCCAGCAGCAAGTCAGCCATTGCGGACAGCGCAAGCGGGTTCGTCGGGTCGATCTCGATGGATCGCTTCAGAACCTGAGCGGCCTCGTCGTACTTTTTCTGAGTGACGAGGAGGGAGCCAAGGGAGCCTGACGCAAGTGACCAGTCTTGGCGCAGACTGAGTGCCTTGCGAAATGCCTCCTCCGCCTCGGTGGGTTTGCCAAGTGAAACATACGCGTTACCGAGTTGGAGTTCGGCCTCGGGGAACTCCGGCAGGAGGTCGAGAGCTTTTTTGTATAGATCGACGGCGGCGGCCAAATCGCCTTTCTCGTGGGCGTCCTGGCCCTTTTGGAAAAGCTCGACCGCCTGTGCGGGTCCATCTTCGGACTGCGCCAATACCGGAGCGACGGGCACGAAGAGGGCCAGAAACAAGAACGCTGAAAATGCAATGTTGTGAAATCTAGGCATCGATCTTGCCGAACATCTTACCACCCCGAAGTGACGGGACCACACTGGTTTGCCTTACCTATCTCGGTGGGCTAGAATTGCCTTTTTATTTGGCCTCGAAGGCTCGCTCCTTCGCGCCTCGGAAATGACGGAAACAACGCAAAGCAAACCCCTCGAACCTGATCCTGCGGCAGCCGAGGCGAAGGAGCAAAGTCTCCGTTCTATGATGCGGGGTTATGGAAGTGTGTTGGTCGCGTACTCGGGTGGAGTCGACAGCACCTATCTCGCCGCGATCGCCACCCAGGAATTAGGCGATAAAGCAATTTGCGTTACCGGCATCTCGCCGAGCGTTTCGGAATTTCAGAGGACTCAGTGCGAAAAGATCGCCGCCGAGTTCAAATTCAATCACCAGACAGTTCAAACTGCGGAAGTCGAAAATGAAGACTATCGCAGGAACGGCATCGACAGGTGCTTCTACTGCAAGGACGAGCTTTATACAGTTTTGGATTCTGTCATGGCTGAAGTTGGCGGTGTTGTGGTCGTCGATGGTACAAACGCCGACGACTTGAGTGATGATCGTCCGGGGCGGGTCGCTGCAAAGCAGCATGACGTGGCAAGCCCTCTCGCGGAGCTTGGATTCACGAAGGACGAGATCCGCGTTCAGAGTAAAAAACACGGCCTACCGACATGGGATATGCCGGCCAGTCCGTGCCTCTCGTCGCGCATTGCGAAGGGTGTCCCGGTAACTATCGAGCGGCTGGGTAAGGTCGAGAGGGCGGAAGAACTCCTTCGAGCGGCAGGATTTCGGGAGTTCCGCGTCCGCGTTCACGGCGAGCTCGCACGGATCGAAATCGCCGGAGCCGAGATGGCCAAAATGCTTGATAGATCATTGATCGAGAACATCAACAGAAAATTTTCAGAGATCGGTTTCAGGTTTGTAACGCTGGACCTGGCGGGATTTCGCTCGGGATCACTAAATTCGTGAGCGTATGACCGTGTACAGAACATAGTTCCATATTGGAGAATTAATAAAATGGCTAATCCGATGGCAGATGAGATGCGGCGCTTCAAGGGGAGCGATGAGAAGAACCCCTTCGAAGCAATGAGCGAACGATTCGACCGTGCGGCGCAGATACTGGGGCTCGACCCGGACCTTTACGCCGTGATGCGGGTCCCGAGCCGCGAAATCAAGGTTTATATTCCGGTGAAGATGGACACTGGCCACATACAAGTGTTCGAAGGCTTCCGCGTGCAGCACAATTTCGCGCGCGGGCCGGCAAAGGGCGGTATTCGCTACGCTCCGGACGTGTCGCTGGACGAAGTGAAGGCCCTTTCGGCGTGGATGACCTGGAAGTGCGCGGTCGTGAACGTTCCGTTCGGCGGCGGTAAGGGAGGCATCATTTGCAACCCTGCACAGATGTCACTCGGGGAACTTGAGCGGCTTACACGCAGGTATACGGCGGAACTTCTCGATTTCTTCGGTCCGGATAAGGACGTGCCGGCACCGGACATGAACACCAACGAGCAGACGATGGCATGGATCATGGACACTTATTCGATGCATGCCCGTCACACCGTAACCGCGGTCGTCACCGGGAAGCCGGTCGGCCTGGGCGGCTCGCTTGGGAGAAGGGAAGCGACGGGCCGCGGGGTTCTGATCACGGTAAATGAAGCCATCAAACGTTTTGGGCTTACGCCTGAGAAAACGTCGGTCGTGGTTCAGGGCTCAGGCAACGTGGGCGGGATCGGCGCCCGGTTGATGTACGAAACGGGCTACAAAGTCATGGCAATTTCCGACATCGCCGGCGGGATCTACAACCCGAAGGGCCTCAACATCCCCGAGGTTTTGAAGTACTGGCAGGAGAACCGCTCCTTCGAGGGTTATCCGGAGGCGGATCAGGTCGGGAACAAGGAACTGCTCGAACTCGAGTGCGACGTTTTGGCCCCGTGTGCTACCGAGAACCAAATCACGTCCGAAAACGCTGAGCGGCTCCAGTGCAAGATCCTTGCCGAAGGTGCTAACGGGCCGACCACGCCGAAGGCGGATAAAATATTGCACGACAAGGGGATATTCGTTATCCCGGACATCCTGTGCAATGCCGGCGGTGTGACCGTTTCGTACTTCGAATGGGTGCAGGACCGAATGGGGTATTTCTGGTCCGAAGCTCAGGTCAATGAGCGACTCGCGGAAAAGATGATCGCGAGCTTCAACGAACTGGCCGCTTTCGCGGAGAAACACGACGTGGATTCCCGCACGGCGGCTTACATGCTGGCGATCGATAGGGTGGCCTACGATACCCGCATGCGCGGCATTTACGCATAATTTAAAAAATGCGTAATTCGTTAAAAATACTTGCTTTTCGGGCAAGTTTGGTTTAATTTTGTTTCAAGGGAACCGACGTTAGTTTCATCTGCACTGCGTGCAAGAACGCGGTTCCCAAGAAACGAAAACGCAGACATTACGATCTTTTGACTCTCCGTCCGCTGGATGGTGCTATTTGAATTTTGGCGGCCTCCTAGTGGACGGTGCGTGATACTTGAAAAGCAATACAGGACTTATCCTGAATCTTAGAATTTGCTTTTAGAAGACTGAACTTAATCTTTTGATTTTCGGCGGAGGAATATGATGAAACTCGCTTACAGAGTGTTCTTTGTTTCCCTGGTCTGCTTGTCGTTGGTGGCG
>JAEZJR010000181.1 GCA_023415725.1 Acidobacteriota bacterium | reverse complement strand
TAGAGAACCACCCCGTCCGCCGAAGCGGCGGCCACCCCTCCTTCGTAAGGAGGGGAGCCTGGGGAGTGGATCGTTGGTTGACGCGTGTGGGGCGAATATGATTCTGGTCCATATGGATGCGAACGGTGAATGACGCCGAACGCCCCCGGCTACGCCGCTCTATTTGCGGAAAAGCTTTGCCTTTCCGCAGGCGGCCGTACCGATCTCCGGCTTTGCCGCCGACGCTCTCAACTGCGGAAAGCGGCGGCGAAGCCGCGACGATCGGCCGTGGTCCGTCCGGTGAAGCAAAGCTTCACCGCAAATAGAGCAGCAAAGCTGCCGAGGATCTTCCCTGCGAATCCGGATTTAGGCTTAAGCGCCGTCGCAACTCCCCCAAAAGCGGCTCGGAGATGCGGCTGGAAGGATAAGGAGAGGAAGCCTGCTAAAGCGGGCTTTTTGGTTCTTGGGTGGATGGGGACCACCGCCCTTCAGGGCGTGGCTATGCTAATGAAAGTGTCGGCGGATCTTGTGGGGCGAGAGGCCGGGTACGTTTTCGCACTTCGAGCGAATGTGGGCGGGACGCCTACGGCTCCAGTCGGAGCTCTCGGTTCCGGTCGCCTCCCTCGGCTGCGGGCGTTTTCATTCGTTGACGTCGCGGGAGGGGCCGTCGAGTTTGGGGGCGAAGAGGGTTGGGGAGCCGCTCGATTCCGTGATCGAGCGGCTCGATGCGGCCGGGGAGATGGTGCCGGCCGAAAGTGCTCTCAAGTTATTCGACGGGGCGAAAGTAATGGCCGTTGGCCCATTGAGCGATGTGTTCGCCCTGTTTGCGGGCGGCGGTGTCGGCGAAGCGGAAGTGGATGCCGCCGTAGATGCGGGCCTCGACCACTTCGTCACGGACGGCGGTGAATTTCGAAAAGGTTCGGGACGGGCCGTTCGGGGTTTTCTTCACCACGACGGTCATTTCGTTCTCGCCGAAGAAGAGCTGCGCCGCACGGGTGGACGCGGCCATAACGGCGTTGGCACCCGAGGTGTAGTCGGGGTACGGCGGGGCCGGGAAGAGGGAATCCCATGAGGGGTCGCTTTCGGTCTTCGCGTTGCCATCAAGGTCGCCGTTGTGGATCGCCGTGATCGGACGCCAGAAGTAATAGGTGCGTTTGCTATCCCAAGCTGCGATGATCGCGTCGGCTGTTGCCGAACTCGTTAAAGCGAAGAAGCGCGAACTGTCGCTGATGTTGTCGATGTGCTCGGTGCTCAGGTCGCGGAGCATGTTGTTGATCACGGATTGATAGTTTAGGTTCCAGAAGTTCCCAACGTCGGTCTGTTCCTGCGTTCGCGTTGTGCTGAACTTGGCCCCGATGGACTTCACCTCGTTGTAATCGCGGGTGTACTCGGGGCTGCCGAGAGCGGGCGGCGGGCCGGGGCGGAACTGCGACGAGCTCTTTATCGTGTACGGTGTGACGAACGCGAGCCAGGGCGTCGCCATCGATGTGCCGGCGGTGGTCGGCTGCCATTCGCCTAAGCCAGTGCCCCCGAAGAAGGGCGGATATCCGACCGGGAAGCTGCCGTCATCCGTACGCATCGCATTGATGCAGGCCGCGGCGGCGATGCCGACATCTCTTCCTTCATCCACCGGCGAAATGCCTTTCGTCGAAAGATAATTGGCGTAGGCGGCGTCGATGAAGTCGATCTGTGCGGCGGAAGTGAGGCGTGCCCTCAGTACGTCATAGGCGGCCCGGGCGGCGGCGGCCTCGGGGGATCCGGAGGCGTTAGGTATGTCGGTGCAGTACGGCCGGTAGTCGTGCTCGTAAGCCTGGACGGCGTCGTAAACCGCGAGTTGGACGGCAGCGATGTCCAGCAGGTTTGACGGGCCCGGGCGTGCCGGGGCGGTGTTGGTCGCATTGACCGTGATCAGGTTCCAGTCGGTGACGACGTCCGCACGCGAGACGGCCGGGGCCGCTGTCAGCAAGGTAAGAACTAAGAATAAGGAAAGGGTCTGTATCTTAAGCTTCATTTCGGTTCTCCTATCGATTCGGGATCTGGCCCCGGCTTTCCCCTTCCAAGGGCGGCCGGGCTGAAGGAGCGGACGGCACAAAAATCTTGTTAGCGAAGCGGACTCGGTGCTAGAATTCCCAGACCGATCGCATGCTCTTGTCGCTTGAGGAAGTGCCTCGTTCGCCCGTGCAGACAAGATTGCCTATAAATAGGCATCTGAATCTTTCGGTTTGCTTGAATTTTGCGTTCCGTGAGCATTCCGTAAACGGTCCCACAGCGTAAGTGCCGTTATTCTAAGGGTTTAGTCGTTTCCTGACCCGATGTCAGAAATTTACGAATTCGCCGATTTCCGTCTGAACGTGCGCGAGCGAGTGCTCGAACGCAGCGGCGGGGGGCGCGTGTCGCTGCCGGACAAGGCGTTCGACACCCTTTGCGTACTGGTCCGGAATGCAGGGAAACTGGTCGGGAAAGAGGAGATCTTGAGCAGCGTGTGGGCGGACGCGTTCGTGGAGGAGAACAACCTCAACAAATCGATCCATGCCATACGCCGGGCCCTGGGGGACCAGAACGGGCAGCCGAAGTTCGTCGAGACGGTGAAGAAACACGGGTTCCGGTTCGTGGCTCCGGTCACGAAGGCCGACCCGCCCCGCCCCGTCGAAGCGGAAGAGCGGCGACCGGGCTCCATGCTGGACGGGCAGGGGCAAATGGGTTCGGTGCGGGAATTTCCACATCTCGTCCGGCGTTCTGGGGGTGCGGTTCCGGCGGTCCTCGAGGAGGCAGAAACGTCACCCGCCGATCTGCCAGCAGTGACGGAGCCGGTTCACTTTCCGGAACTCACAGCAGTGCAACCGGGGCGGGTATCGACTTCGCGGCGGCCCGTTCTTTACGTTGCCCTGTTAGCACTCGCCGTGGTCGCGGGAGCGATCGGGCTTTGGTTTTATCTTTTAGGTGATCCGGACAGTGGGCTTGCCGGCGGCAAGAGGTCGATCGCTATTTTGCCGTTGAAGCCTATCAGCACGGCGGGGCGGGACGAATTGTATGAGATCGGGATCGCCGATTCATTGATCCAAAGGATAGGGACGATCAATGGGTTCTCGGTTCGGCCGCTGAGCGCGATCCGCAAATACGCCGACATCGAACAGGATCCGCTGGCTGCGGGCCGCGAACAGAAGGTCGATTACGTTCTGACGTCGAATTACCAATTGGCGAACGGGCGAATCCGCGTCACGTCACAGCTCTTGAATGTCGCGAACGGGCAAATCGAAGAGACGTACAAATCCGAAAAGGAATTGAGCGACATTTTCGCGATCCAGGATGCGGTGGCGGACGAGGTCGGGAAACGCCTGGAATCGCGTTTCGCATCCACATCAGGAACTCCTGAGAGCGCGCGAGGAACAGGCAGCGAAGAAGCCTACCGACTTTACCTGCAGGGGATGTATTTTTACGATCGGAGGACCCGAGCCGATGCCCTAAAAGCGGTGGAGGTCCTCGAGCAAGCGGTCCGGATCGACCCGAATTACGCGCGGGCGTGGGCGGGCCTCGCACACGCACATCGATATCTCATCAATTTGGGCGATGTCGCCCAGACGAACATCCACGACGAGACGCGAAGATCAATGGACGCGATCAATAGGGCGCTATCGCTGGATAATACTGTTTCCGAGGCACACAGCGCGCTGTGCGACAACAAAATGTATTACGAATATGATTTTGTCGGCGCTGAAGCTGCGTGCAAGCGTAGCATCGAGCTGAAGCCGGGCTCACCATTGGCTCACAATACCTACGGGCGGTTCTTGATGACTCGGGGGCGTTTCGACGAAGCGATCTCCGAACTTAGGACGGCTATAGAGCTGGAACCGACGTCCTATTTCCATCAGATCGTCTATCTAACATGCCTGACCCTCGCCCGCCGATACGACGAGGCTTTCAGGCAGATGGACAGGATCGCCGAACTGAACCCGGGCAACGCCTTTAGATTGTATTGGCAAAATTCCGGGGCATTGATGACAGCTGAACCTCCCGAGCAGGCCTACGAGCGATGGATGAGATATTTGAGATCGGCCGATTTGCAGATAGCCAACACGGACGCACAAGCCGTGCAGCTCTATGAATCGATCTACAAGACCTCGGGCTGGCCGGGCGTGATGCATGAGCAAGCGAAAAGGAATAGAGAGAATCCGGTCGAACATCAATTCATAATCGCGGCGATCCATGCTCAGATAGGCGACAAAGACACCGCGATGGAATTTCTGGAAAAGTCTTACGCGCGGCGAGAATTTTGGATGACCCATCTGCAGTTCGAGCCGCGTCTCGACTCGCTGCGCGGCGACCCGCGATTTGAGGACCTGGTTCGGCGCGTCGAATCCAAGTAAGTTATGCCTGATGTGAACCACGAGTTGTATGAGTTCGGCGGCTATCGACTGAACGTGCGAGAGCGGATACTCGTGCAGGTCGAAGGGGGCGAAAGGATCGCTCTTCCGGACAAAGCGTTCGATACGCTGAGCGTGCTGGTTCGCAACGCGGGAAGGTTGGTCGAGAAAGATGAACTATTAAATAGCGTGTGGGCGGGTTCGTTCGTCGAGGAGAACAATCTAAATAAATCGATCCACGCCATTCGCCGCGCTCTGGGGGACCAGAACGGGGAGCCGAGGTTCGTCGAGACCGTCAAGAAGCACGGGTTCCGGTTCGTCGCGGACGTGCGCCCGATCTCAAACGGGAACGGCCATCACGCTCCCGAGGTAGTGCCGGCGGAAGCGGAGGACCGGCCAGTCGAGCGGGCGGAGATATTCTCGCGGCCGGTACTCATGACCTTCGTGGTGATCATCTGCGCAGCGGTGGGGTTCGGGTTTTACTCCTGGTTCGCGCCGGCTTCGCGTGCGCCAAAACAATTCAGCATTCTCGTGCTGCCCGTACAGCCGATCGACGCGAAGGAGGGCGATGAGGTTTTGAAGCTCGGTATCGCCGACGCGATGATCCAGCGGCTTACAGGCTCGCCGGACCTGCTGGTGCGGCCGCTGAGCGTAACGCGTCGATACGCCGGGACGGATCAGGACCCGATGTCCGTGGGGCGGGAGCAACAGGTAGATTACGTGCTCGCGTCGACTTACCAGACGGCGGACGGGAAGCTGCGGGTTACCGGGCAACTCATAAATGTTTCGACAGGCCGCGTGGACGAGACGATGAAGTCGGAACTGGACGTCGCGGGGAAGTTCGCGATGCAGGATGCGGTAGCGGCGGACTTTGGCGGGCGGATCTTAAGACAGCTTGGTGCCGCTCCGGCGAGGACGAAGGCGAATCGCGGGACGGCGAACGAGGAAGCTTACATCGCGTACCTGCAGGGGCTGTACCTGATGGACAAGGAGGATGGGCCGAGCGCGGAGCAGGCGATCGCCGCCTTCGACCGTGCGATCGCGATCGACCCGAATTACGCCGCGGCGTGGGCGGGCAAAGGTCAGGCACACTGCGCCAACTCTCACATAAACGCATCCCCGCCGGACGTGGAGTTCAAGGTGGCGGAGCCGGCGATCAGGCGAGCTCTGGAACTTGACCCTGACAACGCCGAGGCATACATCGCTCTGGCGTTGGTCTCTACGGACTATCATTGGGACTTAGACAAAGGGGATCAATACTTCCGGAGGGCACTGGAACTCGCACCCTCCAACGACCACGCGCATCGGTGGTACGGCCTGTGGCTTGTTCGAACAGGTCAGGCGGAGGAAGGGTTGAAGCATCTGCGGGAAGCTATCAACCTGAACCCGGCCTCGGCCCAGCACCAATTCTTCTACGGCGCCGGGCTATTCATGGCGAACCGGCTTGATGAGGCGGCGACCCAGCTTGAATGGGTGAAGGAGATGGCTCCTGACCTCGATCGGCCGGATGCCTTTCTTTGGCAGGTTTACCATCTTAAAGGGGACGGCGCGCGTGCGTACGAAAGCCTTAGGAGGTACCTGGGAATGCGCCAGGGCCGAGCCGCTTTGATCGAACCGATGGACGCCGCATATCGTGCCGGGGGGTGGCCCGCCGCTCTATCTGCTTATCAGAAGCAACTTGCCGCGAAGGTCCCGGAAGGATATTGGCCCGGTCATTATTTCATGGCAATCCTGTCCGCTTATACGGGCGACCGGGAACAGGCATTCATGTCGTTGGAGAAGGCCGTCAATTTCCGTTCTTTCGACGCTCCGTACATGCGGTTCGATAAGACACTCGAGCCGCTTCGGTCGGATCCCAGATTCGATGACCTGGTCAGGCGCACCGGGGTGAGGTGAGCAGGGTCAAAAGGTTAATTTTAGGCCCATATCCCACTGAAGAGCCGGGCCGTTTACGCGAATATATCGAACGGGGCGGACATCGGGGCTTTCGAGATGCAAACGTCAACGCCGGCACCGGTGCGAGTTACCGGACGCGTCACCAACGGCATAGGACGCGGCGTGAACGGAGCGACGGTTTGCTTCACGGACATGTCCGGTGCAGTGAGATACGCCCGTACGAACACGTTCGGATACTACATCGTCAATGATCTCTCGGCGGGGGATCCTTACGTGGTGACGGTAAAGACACGGGCGGGCCTCGCGTTCGAACCGCGCCTGTTCTCCCCGACCGACAGCTTCGACGGGCTCGACTTCATCGCGAGATAGCACTCGGCCCAATCCATCCAGAAAGCCCGCCTTAGCGGGCTTTCTATTTTGAAGTGAGAGTGCGAAAGATAGCTTCTCGTACAGTCAGTTCCCGGTCGGTTTGAATTGCACCTTCTCGGCGGGGAAGCAGTCGGCATCACGCTCCGGCGGGCA
>JAEZJR010000146.1 GCA_023415725.1 Acidobacteriota bacterium | reverse complement strand
GGCTCCAAAACTCGCCGCATTCGGAGTCCGCAAGCCCTCACGCCCGATGGTCGTGTTCGTGGCAATGATCCCGGAAATGTCGTGCTTCCGGCATATATCCACCGCCGCCTCAATCTCCGCCTCCGACAGGTCCGGAGCGATCTTCACCAAAATAGGTTTCGGCTCCGACTGGACCGCAGGCATCCTGCCTGCGAGTTCCGCTTGGTTTGAAGGCCTGATTTCCCTTAGGCTCCCGCCTCCATTCCAATTCACATCCTGCAATGCCTCCAACAGCTCATCCAGATTCTCCGACCTCTGCAATTCCCTTAGATTTGGCGTATTCGGCGAAGAAATATTGATCGCGACGTAGTCCGCAAACGGCTGCAAGAGTTTGAATGAAGCAAGATAATTTTCCGTCGCCACTTCATTCGGCACATCTTTGTTCTTGCCGATGTTGACGCCAACGATGCAGGTCCGCCTTAAAGCTGACAACCTCTCGGCCACCGCGGTTGCACCTTCATTGTTAAAGCCCAGCCGATTGATAATGGCCTTATCCTCAGGCAGACGGAACATCCTCGGCTTCGGGTTACCAATCTGCGGCTTGTAGGTGACGGTGCCGATCTCCACGAACCCGAACCCGAGCGAAGCAAGCTGATTAACCGCGACCGCGTTCTTGTCGAACCCCGCCGCGATCCCCACCGGATTTGCGAATTCCAATCCGAACCTCCGCACAGGCCCTGTTCCGAAGCTCCGAGCATCGGCATAAAACGGCGCGGCCCATCCAGACCGCAGGGCTTTTACCCCAAGCTCATGTGCCGGCTCCGCCTCCATCCGGAACATCGCCCGCCGCACAAATGTATCCCAAACAAACGCCATATGAACGAAACCATTATGGTAGTTTACGCACTCGATTTTTCCGAATCTCCCTCTTTGTGTGCTTTGTATCTCACCTCGGTGCACTTTGTGTGAACCGTTTTTTCTTCTCTCTGAGCCTTTCATTCTTTTGGGTATCGAAAGACTCGTCAGAAAAGTACCTTTCTTTGATGTTTACTCGCGTGTCTGTTACGATTTGCACTCGAATGGCAGACGAAGCTCACCTGGTCGAAAAATCTCGAATAATGGATGCCGCCCGGATGAAACGGGCAATTTCACGCCTCGCTTCCGAGATCGTTGAGGCGAACCACGGGGCGAAGGACCTCTACATTGTCGGTATCCGTCGCCGCGGCGTACCGCTTGCCGAACGCATCCGCGAGAAGATCGAGGAACTCGAGGGCGAACGCCCGATCTACGGCATAATCGACATCACTCTCTACCGCGACGACCTCTCCACGGTGGGCGCAAGTCCGATCGTAAACCGCACCGAGCTCGAAGAAGACATCGAAGGCAAGATCGTTGTTCTCGTGGACGACGTCCTCTACACCGGCCGTACCATCCGAGCAGCGCTCGATCAACTTATGGACTTCGGCCGCCCGAAAAAGGTCCAACTCGCGGTCCTCATTGACCGCGGCCGCGAACATCGCGAACTCCCGATCCAGGCTGACTTCGTAGGCAAGGTCGTCCCCACTAAGCAAACCGAGATAATCAAGGTAATGCTTAAAGAGTTTGACGATGTCGAGGCAGTTGGGATTTTCGAAAGACCTTAATGATTCGGAGGCGAACCCGATGACGCCGGAACCAGAGATCCGTACTCCGCAATCCACTATCCGCAAACAAAGCGAAAAGCCTTTTCGTAGACGCGACCTTCTCGGCATCCGCGAGCTTTCTGCTGCGGAAATAAAAGGCATTCTCGATACCGCCGAAAATTTCCGTGAGATCAATTCCCGCGAGATCAAAAAGGTCCCCACTCTTCGCGGCAAAACGGTGATCAATCTCTTCTTCGAGAACTCGACCCGCACCCGGACAAGTTTTGAGCTCGCGGCGAAACGCCTATCGGCCGACGCCGTGAATATTAGTGTGTCCGCCTCAAGCGTCAGCAAGGGCGAAACGCTGCTCGACACTGCTCTCAATCTCGACGCGATGGAACCGGACTGCATCGTCGTTCGGCACGGCTCAGCTGGCGTACCGCATCAACTCGCAAAGGTCAGCAGGGCAGCCATCGTTAACGCGGGCGACGGAGCGAACGAGCACCCTACTCAGGCTTTGCTCGACGCGATGACCATCCGCGAGCACAAGGGTAAGATCGAAGGCCTAGAGGTGGCGATCGTCGGCGACATCCTCCACAGCCGCGTCGCCCGTTCGAACATCCACTTGCTAACGAAACTAGGCGCCAAAGTCCGCGTCGCCGGACCGGGCACCCTCGTTCCAAGAGATTTCGAATACCTGATCCACGAAGGCGGAAACTCGACCGGTAGGGAGGGTGACCCTGACGCGGCCGAAAAGGGCTCAGCGGCACGGATCGATAAGTTACTCACTGTGTGCGAGCATCCGGAAGACGCCATTCGCGGGGCCGACGTAGTCATGATCCTCCGCATCCAACGCGAGCGTCAGGATTCCGCGTACTTCCCGACGCTTCGCGAGTACTCCGTACACTACGGCCTTACGAACGACCGGCTAGACCTGGCGAAAAAGGACGCGATCGTCCTCCACCCCGGCCCGATGAATCGCGGCATCGAGATCGCCTCCGACGTTGCTGACAGCTCCCGCTCACTCATCCTCGACCAGGTAAAATACGGCGTTGCGGTGCGTATGGCAGTTCTATATCTGGCGACGGGAGGCCAGGGTGTCAGCCAATGAGATCTTTTCAGAAAAGAGGGTTTGAGATTTTCGAAGAGATCTTTGACGAACAAGAGTGCAAGGCGATCTTAAGTGATCTCCATCCTTCTGTTCGAATGAATGCGCCGGGTTATCGCAGCCTGCTAGGTGGGCGATTTGTAGAGAGCATCGCGTGGGATGCGCGACTGATCAAGATGGCCGAAGGACTGCTTTCGGGAACAGCGGTACCATATAAAGCCATTTTGTTCGACAAGTCTCATAACGCTAACTGGCTTGTACCTTGGCATCAGGATCGTGTACTGCCGATCCGAAATCGATTCGTCGACCCTGAATGGGGGCCTTGGACGGCGAAGGGCGGAGTCAACTTCGCACATGCCCCGACGTGGGCGATGAATCGTATAGTTGCATTTAGAATCCATTTAGATAACTCCGAGGCCCACAACGGACCTCTACGTGTTATACCGGGAAGCCACCTGCACGGAGTGCTCGACCAGAGAGAGGTAGTGGAACTTTCTAAGAAGAGCGATTTTGAAATATGCACCGTCCGGAAGGGGGGCGTTCTGGCGATGAGGCCATTGTTGATTCATGCTTCAAGCAAGTCGACCTCGCAAATGCCCAGACGCGTGCTCCACATTGAGTACGCTGATTCCCTTCGGCTCGCCGACGGAATAGAACTTTCCTTGAGTTAAATGAAATTGCTTATTCACAACGGCCACCTGATCGACCCGGCCGCACCTGAAAACACTGGAATGAGCGTGCTCGTCGAAGACGGGCGCGTGATCGCATGGTTGAGACCCGGCGAGGCTGCCCCGGAGGGCTGTGAGATCTTCGACGCGAGCGGCCTCCTCGTGGCTCCCGGATTTATAGACCTCCACGTCCACCTCCGCGAACCCGGACAGGAGCATAAGGAAACCATCGCGACAGGATGTGCCGCTGCGGTTGCCGGCGGGTGGACGAGCGTCTGCCCGATGCCGAACACCAACCCGGTCAACGACAACGCTGCCATAACCCGATACATGATCGAACAGGCCGAGCGGGCTGCCCTCGCGAACGTCTTCCCCATCGGCGCGATCACAAAGTCTTCCGACGGCACCGAACTCGCCGAAATGGGCGAGATGAAAGACGCCGGGGCTGTTGCCGTTTCCGATGACGGCCGCCCTGTGCCCAACGCCGGCATCATGCGCCGGGCGATGCAGTACGCCCGCGACTTCGATCTCCCCGTCGTTGACCATTGTGAGGACAAATCCCTTTCATCCGGAGGAGTGATGCATGAGGGACGTGTCTCCCTTCTGCTCGGGCTAAAAGGAATGCCCGCACTTGCCGAAGACATCGACGCGGTCCGCGACATCATTCTCGCTAATGATACCGGTGCGCATATCCACATAGCCCACGTTTCGACAAAAGGAGCGATCGAGGCCGTTCGACGTGCCAAGAACGAGAGTATCAATGTAACCTGCGAGGTTACGCCTCACCACTTCACACTTACCGACAGGGCCGTTGAGGGGTACGATACGAACACCAAGATGGCACCGCCCCTCCGCAGCGAGGAACATCTCGAAGCCGTGCTCGAAGGCATCAAGGACGGAACCATCGACGCGATCGCTACCGACCACGCCCCGCACCATGCCGACGAAAAAGCACTTGAATACGACCGTGCTCCGTTCGGCATCACCGGCCTCGAAACCGGCGTCGGCCTTGCTCTTACGGAACTCGTCCACAAAGGCATCATCGGCCTGGAACGGTTTGTTGAGATGTGCTCCACAAACCCCGCTCGCATCTTTCGGCTTGAGGGCCGCGGGACCCTGGCGCCCGGTTCACACGCGGACATCACGATCATTGACCCCGAAATTAAATGGACATATAGTAACGCCGACTCGCGGTCCAAATCGAAGAACAGCCCATTCGACGGCTGGGAATTCACCGGTCGCACCGTCGCGACGATAGTTGGCGGCCGGGTGGTTTATCGAATTTGATTCGGAGGTCGCCCAAATGCGTACAGCGATTCTAATGTCGATCGCCTCCCTCTTTCTCGCTTCGTGCTCGAACCAGCCCAACGTCACTCAAGTTAACTCTGTTCCGCCTCCATCACCGGCCGCGATGCCCGGGGCTCCCAAGCCCTCGCTGGAGCCAATGAGCGCCCAACCCGCCGGGAATAGCGTCTACACCGAAATTTCAGAAAAGGCCTGCAAGGAAAAAGAACCCGATGAAGATAGCGGCGCCTTGTATATGGCCGAATGTCCGGGTATTGCAGGTTACAAGCTGATTTTCTCGGCAAGCGACCATTCGCAAGTGCTTTCGGTGATCGACCCGCAGGGGAAAGAGACCCTCTTCCCATACAGGCAAGCGCTGGATACGGTTGCCGATTTCGTCATGGGCGACAAGGTTGAATGGCGGGTGGACGGCAAAGGTGACGCGGCGAAACCGAAAGCAATGATCGTCCGGCTGACCAAGTTCACCGATCCGGTCGATCGAAACAAGACCGAGTCGTTCCTTGTGATTGCACGGCTCACTGGCGAACCCTGCGTCACCGATCTTGTACCGCCATCCGCCGACCAGAACGCAAAAGCGCGGCAACTGGCAGATTCCGGCTCGAGTGGATGTATCAAGGTTGAAGAACGCTGAATCGATCGAGTTCCGATTTCACCATTAAGACAGAATGGACAGATCAATAGCAGTTGTTGTTCTTGCAGTATTGTTTTGTGCGTCGGCTCACGCACAAAGCAAGAGCGTTTACACGAGCGTCGGCGAGAAGTCCTGCAAGACCATAAGGACCGAACCGGATGAGGGAGCCGAATACGAAGGAGAATGTCCCGGGGTCAGCGGGTACAAACTCAGGCTCCTCGAAGGCGACCTTCGCCAATCGCTTGATGTAGTCACTCCAGCAAAGAAGGTCCACCAGCTCGCTTTCTGGAATATTTCTTCGGGGTTTTCATATATAGGCGATCGCGTAGAATGGCGGGTGAAAGGCAAAACTCCGGTCGCCGTGATAGCACGATTCAACGCTAGCGAAGATCCGGAAAACCCGGAAAAGCGAACCTCTTACTTGTTCGTATCGAAGGTCACAAAGGACGAGATATGTGTCACCGACGTGATCAAGCCCTCGCCAACCCAGAACTCTGAGGCTCGAAAGGCAGCCGATTCAGCCGCATCCCGACCGTGCCGCCGTACGGAATCTCCGTAAACCTCTGAGCGACGTTGCAAATCTGCACCTTAAACGGGTAAAACTTTATTCGTAATTTCACAAACCGAATTTCTCTGGAGAGACACTGAATGGAATGGCTCGCTGACCCAAACGTTTGGATCGCTTTCGCTACGCTCACCGTCCTGGAACTCGTTCTCGGGATCGATAACGTTATTTTCATATCGATCCTCTCGGGCAAACTTCCCCAAGAGCAACAACAGCGGGCAAGGCTTATCGGGCTTTCGTTGGCTCTGGTCATGCGAATCATCCTCCTTTTCTCTCTGACGTGGGTCATGGGGCTGACAGAACCGCTTTTCACCATCTTTGGGCAAGCAGTTTCAGGGCGTGACCTGATACTCCTTATTGGCGGCCTTTTCCTGATCGCCAAATCTACGCACGAGATCCACGGTTCGCTCGAGGGCGAGGAAGGCCATGCAACGAAGAAGGTGTACGCCTCGTTCACGAGCGTTATTATCCAGATAACGCTCCTAGACATCGTTTTCTCGCTCGATTCCGTGATCACCGCCGTCGGGATGGTGAGCACTCAGTTCGGAGAGAACGGCATTTATATCA
>JAEZJR010000070.1 GCA_023415725.1 Acidobacteriota bacterium | reverse complement strand
AGCTGTCGCTCCAATGTCCCCGTCGGGCCCTCGCCGTTTCGTCGCATCGCGAGGAACGCTGATCACAAGAGTCGTTCCTCGGCCCGGGGACGTATCGATATTAAGTTTCCCGCGCATCAGTTCTGCGCGTTCTGACATGCCCACAAGCCCGAATCCGTTTCGCCCTTCCTGCCGTTTCGTCTCAGTCTCTGCCAGATCGAATCCAACGCCGTCATCCTCGCCCGTCAGCATAACGTCGTGGGGCCTCACCCTTAGCACTACGTTCACGTTCTGCGCCTCGGCGTATTTAAGAACGTTGTTGAGCGATTCCTGCAGTATCCGATACAGGTGCGTTTCCACCTCGCGTGGGAGGACAGGCGGCGCTACTTCATTCGCCTGACCGTTATAGTGAAAATCCGCCTTGATCTTATACTGCCTCGACCACTCGCGTACGAAACTGTTCATCGCGTCCGGCAGGCCCACGACCTCGATCTCCGTCGGGCGAAGCTCCCACGAAAGGAACCCGACGTCCTGGTCGATCTGAGCTGCCAGATCCTTCAATCCCTCAAGTTCGCCGCTCTGTTTGCCGTATCCCCCACACTTTTCGAGCAGCGTACCAACCATTAGGCGAAGTCCCGTCACCTTCTGACCAAGGTGGTCGTGCAGGTCCCTCGCGATGCGATTACGTTCGGCTTCCTGAGCGGCGATGATATGCTCCATCGTCTCCTTTTGCCGCATCGCCTCATACGCACGCATCCGTTCCGTGATATCACGGGCGATCTTCGACGCACCTACGACTTGGCCCGATTCGTTATAAAGCGGCGAGACAGAAAGGGAGATGTTTACCCTCGTTCCGTCTTTCCGGCAACGGACCGTTTCGTAGTGGTCGACCCGCTCGCCGTTCCTGATCCTATTTAGAATTTCGGGCTCTTCGTCAGTGCGGTCCTCGGGCATGAGCATGGTGATCGACTTTCCGATCGCTTCTTCGGCCGTGTAGCCGAATATTTGCTCGGCACCACGGTTCCAACTAGTGATGATCCCGTTCAGGTCCTTCGTGATGATCGCGTCGTCGGAGGTCTCCACGATAGCGGCCAACCTCGCAACATCGCCGTGCGTTCGTTTCCGATCCGTTATGTCCCGAGCGACCTTTGACGCCCCGAAGACATCGCCACGCGAGTTCCTGAGCGGTGAGATGGTTAATGAAACGTCGATGAGCGTTCCGTCTTTGCGCCGTCGGACCGTTTCGTAATGGCCTATCTTCTCGCCTCGCCTTATGCGTTCAAGAATGCCGGGCTCCTCGTTCACGCGTTCCGGCGGCATCAGCATGGTAACGGGCTGGCCGATGGCCTCCTCCCGCGTATAGCCGAAGATATTTTGCGCGCCGCGGTTCCAGCTCGTGATAATGCCGTTGAGATCTTTTGTGATGATCGCGTCGTTGGAAGACTCCACCACCGCAGCAAGCAAGGCAAGCTGCGACTCGGAGGTTGCGAAGGGACTAACCATAATCTTGAGCGAGGAGAAAGTTTGATTTTGCCACGTGATCGCCCATGTGACAATTAGGTATAAGATCGATATGGGTTAATCTAGTGCAGCCGCATATCGCGGCCGGGCTCAGTTCCAAACCATGGCGACTCCGGATCTAAAGGAAATAACCACCGCTGCCATCCTCCCGTGGCTCGATCTGCTGGGCACGTTCGTGTTCGCTATCAGCGGCGCGGTGGCGGGCGTTCGTAGACGGCTGGATCTTTTCGGCGTGTTGGTGCTCTCGTTCGCCGCGGGCAGTGCCGGCGGCATACTTCGAGACGTCCTTATCGGCTCCATCCCGCCTGTTGCCATCAACAACTGGCGGATCATTGCGGCCTCGTTCCTGGCCGGGATACTGGTCTTCCTCGCGTTCCCACATTCCCCCGGAACAGGCCGGCGGCGCCGACTTATACTTTTCTTTGATGCCGCCGGGCTCGCTCTCTTTGCAGTAAATGGAACGCAGAAGGCCCTCGACTACGGCCTAAGCCCCGTTGCGGCTCCACTTTTGGGAATGCTCAGCGGCATCGGCGGCGGAATGCTCCGCGATATCCTCGTCACCGAAACCCCGGCCGTCTTCCGCGGCGAGGTCTACGCACTGGCCGCACTTGCAGGCGCCGCCACCGTCGTTTTCGCTAACCAACTTTCTATTTCACCCACGGTCGGGGCCCTCGGCGGTGCCGCCCTCTGCTTCACCATCCGCGTCTTCGCCCTCCGTCACGGCTGGGAACTCCCCGTCGCCGACTTACCCGAATCCGAAGTCAAACCACCCGAACTTGCTCCCGAACAACAAGAAAAACCCTGAATTTAAACAAAAAAATGGTAGGCACTAGCAGAGTTGAACTGCTGACCCCTACCGTGTCAAGGTAGTGCTCTACCACTGAGCTAAGTGCCTACGTATCGCCTCGAGAGCGAACTATAAAGATGCCAAATGGCTATTCCTCTGTCAAGTAGTTGAGGAAAGACCGAACATCGCACGTTCTGACAGCTTGCCAGTCGTTCCGGCCACTACTTTCGAGGGAGGCCTCCGAGAAAGTCGTAGATTTCTTTTGGCTCGACCTTCGCCAGCACATAGCCTCGCTCCTTGTTAGCCACCGTTCTTTCCTTAAGTTTGCCCTCAAATTTCTTTTTGTAGATCACCGCATTTTTCGAGCGATCAATGATCGTGACCTCGCATACCTGAGCGGATCCGATCATGGGCTTCCCATCTTCGGTTTCGTAAAGAGCCTTATCGACCTCCTCGCAGCCGTTGTCGTATAGTTCGTTTTGGATCAGCACGACGGTAGCGACCTCATTAATACTATTCGCCATTATCGGGTTGAGCTGGTCCGCATCAGATGGCGGGGGAGGGGGCGAATATTTGTCGTGCACGGGTGACGGGTTGACAACATCGGGCGGTTGCGATTTTCGAGTTTTAAGTATCAACACCTTTCCAATGAGATAGGGCTGATCCGTAAGTTCAACTTTTGGGGGGACGGCCCCTAGTTCGGCTCGTTTTTCGTAGATCTCATAGAACTTCTTCGAGCGTTCAGCCTCAACAGCTGCATTATCTCCCGAGTTGGCCGAATTAACATTCCTCCCGGACCGATCGCTTTTGACCAGACCGCACCCTAGGGCAAAAAGACACAAGACGAGAAACGGCACCACGTTTTTCACTAATGTAAGCCTCCTTATGCGGTGCTGAATATAACGTTAATTTGTAAATTGAACAAATGATGGGCCCGTGGGCTTTTATATGGCCTCCTCGACGATTCTTAGATCGGAAACAAAATCCGCATACGCCTTGTCCCTCAGATCAGCCGGCGTGCGCAATATTGCTGAAGGATGGATGGTCGCGATCGTCTTTTTCGCGAGCGGGGAATCGAGCCATTGGCCGCGCATCTGGGTTACGCGGAATTGTTTGCCGAGTAGGGCCTGAGCGGCGGTCGCGCCGAGGCAGACGAGGATGCGTGGCTTTATCAGGGCGATCTCAGAACGCAGCCAAGGGTCGCATGCGTTTATCTCCGAGGCATTAGGCTTTTCGTGGATTCGCCGCTTACCCTTCGGCTTCCATTTGAAATGTTTCACCGTGTTCGTGAGGTAGATCTTCTCGCGGTCGATCCCGGCTTCTTCGAGTGCCTTATCGAAAAGCCGCCCCGCCGGCCCGACGAATGGGCGCCCGGTTAGGTCCTCTTCATCGCCGGGTTGCTCACCGACGAATATTACACCCGAACTGATCTGCCCCTCGCCGAAAACGGTCTGCGTCGCGTTCCGGTAAAGATCGCAGCCCCGACACTCCATCGACGCGGCCCTGAGAGCCTTATAACTCAGCTCGTCCGGCAAAAACTCCAAAGTCTTCTCCGCCGCTCCAGCCTTCGCCATATCGCAAAAGTACAAGCGGTACCGCCCCCTCCTCTGTCACGTCGACTACCAAACACTTACCACCTATTACTTATCACTTATTCCGGAGGGTTCGCGGAAAAACAGAACAGCATTGTGGATTCCGCTATGTTTCGTTGTATGGAAGAGACGCGCCGGACCATCGACAACGAACGTCGTGAGATCCTCGAAACTTTGGAAGACTGGCTTGAAACGCCTTTGATGATACTCGGCTTCGTATGGCTCGGGTTGTTGATCGCTGAATTCGTATGGGGCACGGGGCCGCTGATCAGCGGCCTCACGGACCTGATATGGGTGATCTTCATTATCGATTTTGCCGTCAAATTCACTCTCGCGCCGAAGAAGATCGATTACCTCAAATCGAATTGGCTTACGGTCATTGCGCTCGCGATACCGGCGCTTCGCATATTCCGCATATTCCGGATCGCTCGTGTACTTCGCGCTGCTCGTGTCGCTCGGGGAGTAAGGTTGGTCCGTGTATTAACATCGCTGAACCGCGGCCTCAAGGCTCTCGCCGCCAGCCTCGGGCGACGGGGATTCTCCTATGTGTCGGCCGCTACCCTGATCGTCCTATTCGCCGGGGCGGCCGGAATGTACGCGTTCGAGAGGGAAGTCGAGGGAACGGGGATCGAATCCTACTCCTCTGCTGTCTGGTTCACGGCGATGCTCATCACGAGTATCGGCACCGACTACGCACCCCGCACAGCCGAAGGCCGCGTCCTCTGCCTCATCATCGCTTTGTACGGCTTCGTTGTCTTTGGCTATATCACCGCGACACTCGCATCCTTCTTCGTCGAATCCGACGCCCGCTCAAAGTCGTCGGCGATCCCCGCCGCTTCCGACTACGATGAACTCAAACAGGAATTGGCGCAGATCAAAACCGATCTACGCTCCATTTCAGAAAAATTAGTTGGAGATAATCCGTAATTCGAAGTGAGTGCTGAAAGCTGTAAGCTCAAAGCTGGCGGCTGTAGATCAATTTACGAGCTTAGCGACCAAGCCCATTAATGTATTCTCGGGATCTTCTGTGAAACCGGTGTGGACCGGCGAGGTTTGCACGATCGTGCTGCGCGGGGCCGTGAGCCAGCGAAATCGCTCACCGATCGATAGTTTTCCGATGGGCCCTGCGTCTTCGCCTCCCTTGCAGATGCGGCAAAGGGATTCGAGATGTTCGTTCAGTTCGCTAAGGTCGGCGTCACCTGCGAACGCTCGCAAACGCTCATCATTGATGTCGCACTCGGCGCGCAGGAAGTTCTTCGGGGCGCAGTAAAGTATCACCCCGACGTTCATGAACTCCTCCCGATCCACGCGCGGAAGCACGCGGATCACCGCGTAGTCATACAAGTGCTTTTCTCGCACGGCGCGCCTCCTCGAGGAAGATTTGTGAATTCGCTAAACGCTCTGTTAGGAACCCTGCGTACACGCCGCGCTTCTCGTCAGCGGCTGACCCCTCTGCTTCGAGCCAGATCTCCGGAATGAGCGCCGCGATCTTTTCAAAAAGTTCGGGATTGAGTTTCTCCTTGAGTCGTTCATCCGCTCCCGCAAGATCGTCTGCAAAGGGAAGTAAGATATGCTGCGAAATCGGTGCGAATGGTTTCCGGCTCTGTTCTTGCCAATTCTCCCAGGAATGCTGAAAGTATAACGAAGCTCCGTGGTCGATCAGCCACAGTTCTTTATGCCACATCAGCATATTCGAATTCCGCGCCGTGCGGTCCACATTGGTGATAAATGTATCGAACCAAACTATCTCCGACGCGAGCGTCCCGTCGATCTCGTCGACTACCGGGTCGAACGTTATCGAACCCGGTAAATAATCCATCCCCAGGTTCAACCCCGCGCTCGCTTTCATAAGGTCCTGGATCTCCGGGTCAGGTTCAGTTCGGCTTAATTCGACATCAAGTTCAGCGAATACGATCTCCGGCACCCGAAAACCGAGAGCTCGCGCGATCTCGCCCGAGATCAGCTCCGCGATCAACGCCTTCGGGCCCTGGCCCGCGCCGCGGAATTTCAGGACGTACATCCCGTCGTCGTCCGCCTCGACTATAGCCGGCAGCGACCCGCCCTCACGAAGCGGTGTGACGTATCGCGTGACCTTAACCGTCCGAAGCTCGTTCATTAGAAACTCGCCAGCGTCTCCCACTCCTCCCGCTCGAACGTGATACCCTCTGGGAATGTTTCGAGCACATGGGCCCGAAGCCGCGCCGCATGCTCGTTAAAGTATCGACCTAGAGAAGAACGGTCGATCGCTTCGTAACGGGTCCGGTATCTCCCCGGAGCGGCCCGTTCGAAATGTGCCTCCCTGAAGCATCCCGTCGCCATCAGATCCGGAATGTGCGTTTCTGTCATGAACCGCTCGAACTCATTTCGGAACTCTTCTTCGACCAGGGTGGTCACCTCATACGCGATCGTTGTTGTTGAATTCATCACCGTCGTCGCCGTTGCCAACCGATCACCATTTGCGAAACCTCACGCGTCTCACTTCAATACCTTGCGCGTCTCAACTGCGTCTCATTTGTCTGTCGCGCGCGTCTCATTTGCGTCTCACTTGTCCCCCGTTCGGTCTCATTTGTGCCTCTCACGCGACGTGATCGGACACATTACGAGCGCTGCTTTAGGTAGTGTGAGAGCAGAAGCGATGGATGGCGATGGCGACGAGCTTGGCGGTGCGCTCATCGACGTCATAGTTGGGGTTCATCTCGCTGAATTCGATCATACGCGTATTAGCGAGCGAAGCGGCATATTTAACGAGCTGTATGAACTCACCCGCCCGCAGGCCCAATGGCGACGGAGCCGACGTCCCAGGAGCGTCAGCGGCCCTGACAACATCAATATCAAAGCCGAAAAACACGCTCATTTCCTTACTATGGTGAACGAATTTCTGCTTGATCATCTCCCTCAGTTCCAGGTCCGTTTCGTCGTGAGAACGGAGCAATTCCAGGCTGATCCGCTGCACGCCTAAGCCTCTTATATATTCGTAATAAACGGGCGAAACAAAATGCGATTGGTAACCGACCTCAAAAAAACGGGTGGGAGTTAAGTGCCCTTCTTCCAACAGTTGCCGGTACGGCGTGCCGCTGTTTCGCTCCGGTGCGATGCGTACATCCAAATGTGAATCGACATTGATCCCGATCCAGTTTTCCGGCCCGTAAACCTCTGCCATCGCGACGCCGTCAGGGTAGGCTATGTCATTACCCCCGCCGATCACCACGACCCGCTTGCCGTCCCGCAAGAGCTGCCTGACCACCGCACAGTGCGTATCATGCGTATCTTCAAGCGTTTCGCCGATCTTCACGTCCCCGAGGTCAAAGATCTTCCGCTTTATCCCGAACGGCGTCAGCTTGTAAAACTGCTTCCGGATCGCCGTGGGAGCCATTGCAGCCCCCACGCGGCCATTGTTCCGCCGAACCCCTTCGTCCTGAGGGCAGCCCACGAGCACGATCTCCGCCCCTGCGTAATGGCTTTGTTCCTGCCCCACGACCTCGCCTAATCGCGGATCGTTCCTGTCGTTGCGCGTGAAGAAAAGCTCCGGATCGGGCCTCTCCGTAAGGCTGAAAATATCGTCCATAATATGTCGGTAAGTCTTAGAACTGCTTAGATTATAGCGGATATAGGAATGCTTTTGAAACGACCTCCGTATTGAACGAATTCGATACAGTCCAAATCGATTTGAGTTCGAAAATCCGACGCTTAAACGGCCAAGTATAAGTAATTTACCCTTAAAATGCCCTTACCTTCGCTTGGCACACCCTTTGCCAGTAGTCCGGCATAACGTAGCTCTTCTAGATTTGATTTTTGGGGGTTAAGGATGAAAAAAGGTATAGTCACATTCGTATTAATGACGCTGATGGCGGGTATGCTCATCTTCGCATCGCCGCAGCAGGTAGAAGCTCAAACTTATTATCGTAAAACCTATCGAAACGGCCGTGTTGTCTGGGTCCGGACGAGGAAACCCAGCTATTATCGCCGTCACCGAAACCGCATAAATATGGCCGTTGGAACGGGGGCAGGTGCGGTGATCGGCGGGCTGTTAGGCGGCAGAAAAGGCGCTCTGATCGGTGCAGGTTCAGGCCTCGCGGGGTCTGCACTGTATACGTACAAGCTCAACCCGAAGCGTCGTAAATATCGTAAAGTTCGCCGTTACTAGTACTTAGAGCTCCAGGCGAACCCAACTGGGCGAGAGGCGGGCAGGGCCTCTCGCCCATTAATTGCGCGCGCTGTCCATAGGGATATTGACACCATGATCGTGGGCGAACTCGATGGCCTCATCGTATCCAGCATCGGCATGCCTAATGATGCCCATTCCCGGATCTGTCGTCAAAACCCGTTCGATCCGTTTCGCCGCTTCTGGCGTTCCGTCCGCCACTATCACCTGCCCTGCGTGCAGCGAGTAGCCGATCCCTACGCCTCCACCATGGTGGAGTGAAACCCATGTAGCTCCGCCCGCGACGTTGATCATCGCATTCAAATAGACCCAGTCCGCGATGGCATCGCTACCGTCTTTCATGGCCTCTGTTTCGCGGTTTGGGGAGGCGACAGACCCGCAGTCAAGGTGGTCTCTGCCAATAACGATCGGTGCTTTAAGTTCCCCAGAGGCAACCATTTCATTGAGTCTCAGGCCTGCTTTCGCCCGTTCGCCATAGCCTAACCAGCAGATCCGTGCGGGAAGTCCCTGAAATTGGACCTGTTCCTGAGCCATCGTAAGCCAGCGAGCCAGGTGATCGTTTTCCGGGAAAAGGTTCATTACTGCCTCGTCCGTTTTGTAGATATCTTCCTTATCTCCGGACAAAGCGACCCACCGGAACGGGCCTTTCCCTTCACAAAACAGCGGCCTGATATACGCCGGTACGAAACCCGGATATTCGAATGCTTCCTTCAGGCCATGGTCGTAAGCCCTTTGTCTTAAGTTATTTCCGTAGTCGAATACCACCGAGCCGAAATGCTTGAACTCTAGCATCGCCTGAACGTGTCGCGCCATTGAGTCGAGTGCTTCCTTTTCATATTCCACGGGGTTCGCTTCTCGTAACTCCGCCGCCGATGTCACGTCGAAGCCCGATGGAATATAGCCGTAAAGCACGTCATGGGCTGATGTCTGGTCAGTTACGACATCAGGAATGATGCCCATCTTGATCAATTCCCAATGGACGTCTGCCGCATTTCCAAGAAGGGCGATGGATTTTGCTTCCCGGGCATTAACAGCCAGCTTCGCGAGGTGTACGGCCTCGTCGATGCTCTCGGTGGCTACATCCACTTGCTTTAGCTGTAACCTGCGCTCGATCCGCCAAGGATCGACCTCGACCAACAGGCCCACGCCGCCGTTGAATGTTATCGCCTGGGCTTGCGCTCCGCCCATCTCGCCGAGACCGGCCGTTAGCACAAGTCTCCCGCTCAGATCGCCCCAACCGTGCTGCCTCGCTAGGGAACCGAACGTCTCGTAGGTCCCCTGCAGGATGCCTTGAGTACCAATGTATATCCATGACCCAGCCGTCATCTGGCCGTACATCATCAGGCCTTCTCGCTCGTACTTGTCGAACTGCTCCTGCGTCGCCCAGTGCGGGACGATGTTAGAATTCGCGAGCAAGATACGCGGGGCATCGGTATGGGACCTGAACACGCCAACGGGCTTCCCGGACTGGACCAACAGGGTTTCATCCTCATTTAACTCCTTGAGGCTCTGCAGGATAGCGTCGAACGACTCCCAGTTCCGGGCCGCTTTTCCGCGGCCTCCGTAGACGATCAAATTATCCGGGTCGAACGCCACGTCGGGATCCAGATTGTTCTGGATCATCCTATATGCAGCCTCGATCAGCCAGTTTTTGCAGCTCAGTTCGGTTCCCGTGGGTGCCTTGATGATTCGTTTCATATGTCGTGGAATTTATTTGTTCTCCAATTATCGACAGCAGGTGGATTTTTTCCAATTCGTCACCGGACAAAGCGTGCTAACATCTGTGCGATTCGCGATACCAATCCTTGTCCATTCCAGCCATGAGATACACTAATAGAATTTTCGCGGTTTTTACATTCATCCTTGCTTTAACCGTTATTGCATCCGGACAAACCGATTCTAAGCCCAGCCCCAATTATGACGCCGAATTAGCGAAGCGTCTTGGTGCCGATAAATTTGGGATGAGGAAGTACGTGCTCGCGCTGTTAAAAACGGGGCCGAATGATGCATCGATCACTGATAAAGAAAAGCGTGCGGAGCTGTTCAAGGGGCATTTCGCGATGATAAATCGATTGGCAGGCGAAGGTAAGCTTTCGCTAGCGGGGCCCTTCAATGACGAAAAGAAAGAATTCCGCGGCCTTTACGTATTCAATGTGGAAACGATCGAGGAAGCGCAGAAACTCACCGAAACCGACCCTTCGATCAAAGCGGGAATCTTCAAGGTAGACTTCATCAAATGGTATGGTTCTGCCGCCTTGATGGAAGTAAATAACATCCATAACCGGATAGCGCAGCAGAACCCCTGATTTATTTCGTCGATATTACAAGGTGTTGGGGCGTCGGAGGAAGCGGAACGTGCTCGTTTTGCGAAAATCCTGCATCTTCGCACATCTTCTTCAATTCCGACCAAGTATAAGCATCACCGGCGGGCGTGGCAGCGAGCATAACCAAAGCGAATAGTGCCTCTCCGGGCGGAGAAATACGGTCTTCGTTGGGGACAAACTCGAGAGTAATGGCCTTTCCGCCGGGGTTCAGCGAATCGTAAATCTTTTCCATGAAGTTCGTGCACGTTTCCATATCGAAGTGATGAAGGAAGTTCGTGACAAGCACGACATCGTAACCTTCGCCAAAATCGACATCGAAGGCACTGCCGGGCATCAGGTGGTGCCGGTCACCTACGCCCATCCTCTGGGCGTTTTCCTTAGCGACTTGCAGTACATTCTCCCAATCGAGTGCATGGATTTCCGCGTTCGGGTACTGCTGGGCAACCATTATCCCGAAAAGGCCGTGGCCAGCAGCTACATCCAGGACTTTTAGCTTCCTGTCTTTTTCAAACCCCACGTTGGCGGCCACGCCCTGGGAGGCCGGGAACATCAGAGGCATCATCGCCTTAGCGAAGGTCACCCACATCTCACTATTCGGATCCATCGATGCATCGCCCTTCACCTGAGATCCGCCTTTAATGACGGCATTCGTGAGGTCGTCAAAGCCGCGACGCTGTGCTTCGGACATTAGAAATTCAACCGTACCTCCCAAATAGGTGTGGATGTGTTTATTTAGGAATGTTGCGGAGACATCTGTCAGACCGTATTCGCCGTCCCGTTTGGTGAGTAACCCGATCACCGTCATCGAGTCTGCAAGAATACGAATGCCGCGCTCGCTGGCGCCGCAGGCCGTGGCGATCTCCGCGGCAGTTTTGTTCCCATCCGCGATCTTGGTGAAGATCTCCAATTCGACTGCGCTCTTGTAAGCCGCCGATATTTGATAACCGGTCATCGCTTGCCATATCGGCTGCGGATCTGCTTGGGGTTGTGCGTGTGTGGTCATATTCCCTCCGCCAAATAAATAAATATACCGCCAAACGTTACACCTATTTGGCCCTAAATCAAAGCTTTGCTTTGGTGAAGTTAAGGCCGGCATCCACGCCTGTGCTATCATTCGCCTTTTGGCCCCACCATGAAAGCGGACCTAATCGTCACCAACATTCGCCAACTCGTCACTTGCGCGTCCGATGGTTTCCCCAAACGCGGGGCATCGATGCGTGATGTAGGAGTCATCGAGGATGGAGCGGTCGCGGTAGCTGGGGATAAGTTCATTGAAGTGGGCCCTCGGGAAGAGATCGAGGCGAAATATTCTGCCGACGAGTTGATCGACGCAGGCGGCAAGGTTGTTTGCCCCGGCTTCGTCGACCCGCATACCCACATAGTATTTGCAGGTGACCGGCTCGACGAATTCGAACTGAAAATTCAGGGTGCCGAATACCTTGAGATCCTCGAAAAAGGTGGAGGGATCATCTCAACCGTCCGGAAAACCCGGGAGGCGTCATTCGAAGAGCTTGTTGAACAAGCCCGAGAGCGTCTCAACAAGATGCTCGCTTGCGGCACCACAACAGCCGAGATCAAAACCGGCTACGGACTAAACACTGAAACCGAGCTAAAAATGCTCCACGTCATTGAGGAACTTGACCGTATTCACCCCATCGACATAGTGCCGACATTTCTCGCAGCACATGCCGTTCCGCCAGAATTCAAAGGCGACACGGATGGTTACGTCGACCTTATCTGCTCTGAAATGCTTCCGGCGGCCTGGGCATGGTACCAGGCATCGCATTTTGCCGTTGAACACATTCCTTTCTTCGCTGATGTATTCTGCGAGAGAAACGCATTCAACCTTGACCAGTCCCGCCGCGTGCTAGAGACGGCCGCGTCGTTGGGGTTTAGTCTAAAGGCTCACGTTGACCAATTCACCAATCTCGGAGGCTCGAGTTTGGCAATTTCGACAAATGCGTCATCTATCGACCATCTCGACGCCATCTCCGAAGGCGAAATACACGAACTGGCATCGAGTGACACGGTCGGCGTCGTCATTCCCACTGAAAACTTCAATGCCGGAAAGACTCAATTCGCAAACGCCCGCCGCTTGATAGACTCCGGCTGTGCTCTCGCGATTTCTACGGACTACAACCCCGGTTCCGCCCCGTGCCCGTCGCAACCAATGGCGATGGCCATCGCCTGCAGGTATCAAAAACTGCTGCCGTCCGAAACCATTAATGCTGCAACAATAAATGCAGCATTTAGTCTCGGGATTCAGGAGACGCACGGTTCCATAGCCGTCGGCAACATCGCAGATTTGACTATTTTCGCCGCCGCAGACTACAGGCTGATAACTTACGAATTCGGCGGCAGTCTTGTGGATCGAGTTATTAAGCGTGGTGTCGATGTGTGGAATCGATCGGGGCGAGGGCAGACGCGGGTGGTTTAAAATGAAAGAGATCCTAATCGACGGCGAAAGCCTTACATTCGAGCAAGTAATTCAAGTGGCGTACGGGAAACCTGGCCAACCGAACGTTTGTCTCACGGATGACTCCAGATCCAAAGTTCAGAGTGCCGCGGATGCGGTGGATACGCTCCTGGATCGCGGCGAGATCGCTTACGGCATCACCACCGGCTTTGGGGCCTTCAAAGATAAGATCATCAGCCTCGAAGAGGTCGAAACCCTTCAGCGGAACATTGTTCTGAGCCACGCCGTGGGTGTCGGCGATCCGTTCGATACTCCGACAGTGCGGGCAATAATGCTTATTCGGGCCAATACGCTTGCCCGAGGTTTTTCCGGGATCCGTCCGGAAACCCTGGATCTAATTCTCGAATGCCTGAATCGCGGTGTTCACCCGGTAATTCCGGAAAAGGGCAGTTTGGGGGCTAGCGGTGATCTTGCCCCTCTTGCCCATTTCGCCTGCGTGTTGATCGGTGAAGGAAAGGCCGAGTTTTTAGGAGACATATTCAAAGGTTCAGAAGCTCTGGCGAAGGCTGGACTTGCTCCCATAACACTCAAGGCAAAAGAAGGCTTGGCCCTGACCAACGGAACGACGATAATGACCGCGGTCGGCCTGTTGGAAACCGCACGCTCCTTGAGACTCGCAGAACTAGCCGATGTTGCCGGCTGCCTGAGCCTAGAAGCGTTGAACGGGACCCTCTCCGCATTCGACGATCGCATACATCAACTTCGTCCGCATCCTCGCCAACTCGACTGCGCCCGTAATCTCCGCTCCATTTTAGAAGGGAGCGAGTTTCTCCGCGGTTTCGACCCGACGAACGTACAAGATGCATATACCCTTCGATGCATTCCGCAGGTTCACGGAGCTTGCCGCGACGCCGTGGCCTATGCCGAATGGCTCCTGAAGATAGAGCTTAATTCGGTCACGGATAACCCGCTTATTTTCCAAGACGAAGACGGCTCCATCGAGGTCATCTCCGGCGGAAACTTCCATGGCGAACCGCTTGCATTGGCTTTTGACTACCTCGCGATCGCATTGTCAGAGCTCGCGAATATTTCCGAACGCCGGATCATGCGGCTTACTGACGAGGCTTCGAACGCTCACACGCTGCCGGCATTTCTGACCGAAAACGGCGGGTTGAATTCGGGGTTCATGATCGTTCAGTACACCGCGGCAGCTCTATGCACTGAAAACAAGGTGCTTGCACATCCGGCGAGCGTGGATACTATACCAAGCTCTGCGAACGTCGAAGATCATGTGTCGATGGGCGTAACAGCGGTGTTGAAACTCCGCCAGGTTGCGAAAAACCTGGAATCGGTTCTCGCTCTCGAACTCTTCTGCGCGGCCCAGGGGATCGATTTTCGGCGCAGGAAAATGGGGGCGAAGACGAGCCTCCGCCGCGGCACCGCGCCGGTGTACGACAGCATCCGTCGGGCGGTGCCGTTCATTGAGAATGATGAATACATGAAGTCTCATCT
>JAEZJR010000044.1 GCA_023415725.1 Acidobacteriota bacterium | reverse complement strand
AGAGAACCAGCACATCGCCGCACAGCGGGAGGGCGACGAGGACGGGGCGGATCCGATCTCGGAGATCAGCTCCGGGGAGGCGTCGGTGCTGGAACGGATGGTCGCGAAAGAAGCGATCAAAAGTTTGCCGGAGCATCTGAAGGTGGTGGCGATCCTGCTGGCGGAGGGCTGGAAGATCGAGAGTAGGGACGCCGCGGAGCCGACGATATCGCGTTACATGAATGTCAGTTCGAGGACGATCCGGAATTGGGTGAACGAGGCCCGGGAGATGCTGGGCGAATACAGGGGGGAACTGCGATGAGCGATGCGACCTTGTCGGAAGTGCTGGAGGGGTACGCGATCGACACCCCAGAAGGGAACGATCAGGAGACGCTGCGGCGCTGGATGGACACGCACCCTGAATTCGCTGCAGAGTTGATGGATTTCGCCGCGGCCCGGGCGTATGCGAGGAACGTTAACGAGGGTCCGCTGCCGGACGAAGCGAGGTACGCGGAGATCGGGCTGAACGCGTTGAAAGAAGTGTTGGCCAGGGAAGCCACGGCACTGAATAGTATGACCGCGGCGGCCGAGGCTAAGGGGTGGAAGAAGCCTGAGTTCGCACGAAAGCTGGGGCTGAGCATGTCGCTTCTGATGTACTTCGAGAAGCGGCGAGTGAAGATCGCTACGGTTCCTAAGGCCATCGTCGCGAAGTTAGCGGAGCTACTTGAGACGAGCGAAAATGAGATCGCGGCGTATTTGTCACAGCCGCCGTCGATGGCGGGCGAGGCGAGTTTCAAGTCGAAGACGCGCCCCGAGGAAGGGCGGCAGAAGGATTTCGCAGATGCCGTGCGTGAGGACCAGAGCCTTTCACCGAGCGAGAAGCAGGACCTTTTATCGTTGAAATGAACTCGGGTGTTCGCCCGTACTGCAGTTTATGAGCCACTGGCAAAAGATACGCAATAAGGCCGAAGAATTACGGCTCGGGCTCGTCGCCGAGATGGGCGGGGAAGTGACGGCTCTGCGGAGTTCGGAGGATGTGGCGGAGCGGGCCGTGGATCATCTGGGGCTGTTCTGCATTCCGGAGCATCCGGATTCGGCGAACCTGCGCGGGGCGCTCGCGGTGCTCGAGGACGACTGCATCTATTTCAACAACACGCTGCCGACGTGGTTCCGGTCCTACTGCATCGCGCACGAGGCGGCACATTTCGTGCTGCATTACCAGAGCGTGCAGTGTTCGCGGGAGGAGATCGAGGATTTCTCGGGAGACGAAACCGCCGCTCGCACGGCCGAGGCGGCGGTCGGTTACGGGGCCGGGGAACGCCGGGAGCGCGAGGCCAATCTGTTCGCGCTTGAATTGCTGCTGCCAACGGTTTGTTTGCGAAAAGCGTTCGTGGAGGACGGGGCGTCCGCGGAGCAGATCGCCGCTGCCGTCGGGATGCCGGTGGAGGTGATCGCCGGGCAACTCGCTCGGGCCCTACTCCTGCCGGCAGAGGTTGAAAAAGAAGGCAAGAATCACAAGTTATTCAAGCTCGATCCGAGCCAACTTGCCGCGGCGGAAACGGTAGAATGCCCGGCGCTGGTTTCGGCGGGCCCGGGTACCGGGAAAACCCAGACGCTTACGCACCGGATAGCACACCTCTTGAAGAAGGGGGTGGATCCGCAGAGCATACTCGCCCTAACCTTTTCCAACAAAGCCGCTGCCGAGATGCGCGAGCGGGTGGAGGCGATAGATCCTGCGGCCGCGGCGCGGCTGCAGGTGATGACGTTCCACGCGTTCGGGCTCGACCTGCTGCGAAAGTATTGGAAGGAAGCGGGGCTTGATTCGAACTCACCTCTGCTCGATAGGGTCGATGCGATCCTCTTGCTCGAGAATCACCTCGCTGAGCTGAAGCTGGAGCATTACAGAAATCTGCACGAGCCGACGATGAACCTCTCGGCGATCTTGAACGCGATCTCGCGGGCGAAGGATGAACTTTGCACGCCGGAGCGTTACAGGGAATTGGCGGAGCGGATGTTGGCGAATGCGGCGGACGACGATGATGGGCTGAAGGCACAGAAGGCGTTGGAGGTCGCGCGGGTTTACGAGTTTTATGAGCGTCACCTGCGCGAGAACAAGCTGCTCGATTTCGGCGATCTTACCTTCCTCGCGGTTCGGCTGCTGCAGAAGAATGGAGCGGTGCGGACGGAAGTGCGTTCGCGATTCAAGGCGATACTCGTCGATGAGTTCCAGGACGTGAACCGGGCATGCGGGGTGCTGCTGCGCGAAGTTGCGGGGGCTGGCGAGAATCTTTGGGCGGTGGGTGACTTGCGTCAATCTATTTACCGCTGGCGCGGAGCTTCGCCCGCGAACATAAGGCTGTTCGGCGAAGATTTCCCGAATGCGAGGATGATGTCGCTGGAGGTAAATTATCGATCGTCGGAGGAGATCGTTGGGCTGTTCTCCGAATTCGCCGGCCGGATGAAGGCGGGCGGTGCGGAACTGTTCAGTTCGTGGGAAGCGAATCGGGGTGCGGCCGCAAATGAAGGAGCAGCTCCGATCACCTATACGGTTGCTGCGACCGCGGAGGTGGAGGCGGGTGCGATTGCCAGGCAGGTTCGAGATCACATCGACCGGGGCCGGAAATTCAAGGACCAGGCGGTGATCTGCAGGACGCACAAACAGCTCGCTAAACTCGCGAAGTCGCTCTCCGAGAGCGGCGTGCCGGTGTTCTATCTGGGGGACCTGTTCGAGCGGGACGAGATTCGCGACCTGCTCGCGCTGCTCGACCTCAAACACGACTCGAACGGTTTCGGCCTCGTACGCGTCGCACGGTTCCCTGAATACCAGATCCCGATCGATGATGTCCGAAAGGTGATCCAAACGGCGGCGGTGGATCAGATCGATCCGCAAGGGGCGATCGCGAAGTGCCTGGAAGCGAGTGAGCTTTCGGAGCAGGGGCGTCTCGGTCTCGGTCGGCTGCTTGAACACCTCGGGGGCGGAGAGCGGTCGGCGTGGTCGTTTTTGGTCGATTACCTATTCGAAAGCAGCGAATATCTGCGCCCATTGCTTGCGGAACGCAGCGTGGAGAGCCAGGCGAAATTGCTCGCGGTCTATCAGTTCCTGCGTTTTGACGAGAGCGTTGCGGACCGGTTCACGGGCGATGATCGGATCGATCATTTCCTGCGGCATGTGAGGGCGATCGCATGGTTCGGGGAAGATAGAAACTTTGCTCAGATGCCCGCAGCGGCGGAAAGCCTGGATGCGGTGCGGTTGCTCACGGTCCACGGGTGCAAGGGGCTGGAGTTTCCGGTCGTCCATATGCCGTGGCTGGGTGACGGGCAATTTCCGTTATCGAAACGCGGCGGCGGCAAGTGCCCGGACCCTGAAGGGCTCGCGACCGAGCTGGAAGACCAGCACGAAGAGGAGGAGGAATGCCTTTTCTTCGTGGCGATGTCGAGAGCTCGGGATCGGCTGCACCTGTCTCGGGCTGAAATGTACACGACCAAAGCCTGCAGCCAGTCGAGGTTTCTCGAGGGACTTACGCGGCTGCCCGTTCACGAGGTCGCGGCCGGAGGGATCGTGGAGCTGGCTCCAGCATCGGTCGCTACGGGAACTTTGGAGGCGGACCGTGTTTATTACGCGAGCGAGTTGGACGAATACCTTCGCTGCCCGCGGCAGTATTATTACAGCAGGATGCTGGGGCTGAGGAGGGAGGATGAGCGATCGGTCTTCGTGAAGTTCCATTCGTGCGTCAACGCGGTGATCCGTTCGTTGGAATCGATGCCAAAAGATGAAAACTCCAAGCTCACCGAAGCGATGGCGCTCGAGGTGTTGAAGAATCATTGGGCGGAATCCGGGATTGACGGCCACGTTTATGCTCCGATCTATCGTGAGATCGCCAATGAGATGCTCTCGCGAGCTCTTGCCTGGCTCGGGAGCGGCGAAGGTGAGGTCAGCAGCTTCGCGAAGGACATTCAGCTTGGGAACGGGATCGTTCGTTTGAAAGCCGATTCGGTCGAAACCGCGGGAGGAGCGATCACCGTTCGTCGATTCAAAACGGGCAAGTCGCCGTCGAAGCAGGATATCGCACACTCAGAGGCGCTGATCGTTCACGCGATCGGGCTTGAGAATCCGGACGCAGAGATAAGCTTGCGGAAGATCTACCTAACTGATGATGTAGTGATGGACATAAAGGTGACCCCGAGGGTGGCGGGGAACCGGAAGGTGAAATACGAAGAGGCGATCGCGGGGATCGGTGAGAACCGGTTCCCGCCGTTGGTGAGCGACCGGAATTGCCCGCATTGCTCGTACTTTTTCATTTGCCCGTCGGACGGCTAGGCTGTCGATGATCCGATCGACATAGGAACCGCAGTTCGCTGCGGTTTTTTCTTTTTCCGGTTTCCGAAGATGGATCATTCCCGCCATTTCTCTTTCGAGTTCGAAAACGACCTAAGGAGGAAGAAGCGACACAATGACCACGAGGAGATCATTCAGGGAGATCGTCAGCGGGCTTGAGGAAAGGCACTCGGCCACTTTGATGGACAGGGCCCGTGCCGCGAACCGTTTGGCGAAACAGTTGCGCGGCCGGAGCAGGCAAAACGCTTACAGCGTAAAGCATCAAGCACTCACCGGCCTCGTGCGCAAATTCCCAGACCGTACGTACATCCGCGAAGACTTCCGGCTGCCCGCTTTTCGGGTGGTCGGCCTTTCCGCGTCGAATTCCGGCCTGCACGTGCCGGCGAGTCTCGTTCTGGAGCAATAATCTTCGTTCACGAGCAAACACATCGACCGGGTGGCTTAATGTATTGGTATTCTGCAAGAAACTATGGACTTTATCGAAGGTGCGATCCGGCGTGGACGCGAGGCGATAGACAACGCTCAGCGGGTATTCGTGCTGACGGGCGCGGGGATCTCGGCCGAGTCGGGCGTTCCTACCTTTCGGGGTGGGGGTGCGTCGCTGGTGTGGCGCGGGATGCCCTTTGAGGAGCTATCGTCAGCGCGGATGGTGGAGGAGAATTTGCCTCTGGTATGGGAGTGGTTCGACTACCGGCGTGGCGTGCTGGCGGATTGTCAGCCCAACGCAGGCCATTTAGCTATCTCGCAGGCTGAACGGAGCGGGCGGTTCGATCGATTCGCGCTGGTGACGCAGAACGTCGACGGGTTGCACGGACTCGCCGGGTCCGGATCCGTAGTCGAGTTGCACGGGAATGTTCACCGCGCCCGCTGCCTGTCATGCCGACACCTGGCTCCGCTTTCTGAGATCCCCGGTGAAGAACGGCCGCCGGTGTGCCCGGAATGCGGCGATTCGATGCGCCCGGACGTGGTGCTGTTCGGAGACTTCCTTCGCGTGGAAGATATTGAAGCGGCCCAGAAAGCGGCGGAGAGTTGTGACGTTTGCTTGGTCGTAGGCACCTCGGCGCTGGTCTACCCGGCGAACTCGTTCCCCGGCGTTGCACGCCGGAACGGTGCGGTCCTGATCGAGGTTAATCCGGAGGTCACGGCCCTGACGGGCGACTGCGACATTTCCATTCGCGGTGCTGCGGCGGAAGTGCTGCCGCAAATGCTAGGGGATTCCGGATAGAGGGGGCATCGCAACGGAAACGGACCGAGACGTCCCCGCGC
>JAEZJR010000017.1 GCA_023415725.1 Acidobacteriota bacterium | reverse complement strand
CCCGCGCTCGATCTCCTTGCGCTCCACCCCGCGGAGCAGCAGCCCGACGTTGTCGCCCGCCTGCCCCTCGTCGAGCAGCTTCTTGAACATCTCCACCCCCGTCACGACGGAGTTGCGGGTGTCCCGGATCCCGACGATCTCGACCGGCTCGTTCACCTTGATGATCCCCCGCTCGATCCGCCCGGTCGCGACGGTGCCCCGGCCCTGGATGGTGAATATATCTTCAACGGGCATCAGGAACGGCTTGTCCGTCTCCCGCATCGGGGTGGGGATGTAGTCGTCCACCGCCTGCATCAGCTCGTCGATCTTCGGCTCCCACGCCGGGTCCCCCTCCAGGGCCTTCAGCGCGGACCCCTGCACGACGGGGATGTCGTCCCCCGGGAACTCGTACGAGGAGAGCAGCTCCCGGACCTCCATTTCTACGAGTTCTAAAAGCTCCGGGTCGTCCACCGCGTCGCACTTGTTCATGAACACCACCATCGCGGGGACCCCGACCTGCCGGGCCAGCAGGATGTGCTCGCGGGTCTGCGGCATCGGCCCGTCCGTCGCCGCGACCACCAGGATCGCCCCGTCCATCTGGGCCGCCCCGGTGATCATGTTCTTCACGTAGTCCGCGTGCCCCGGGCAGTCCACGTGCGCGTAGTGCCGGTTCGGGGTCTCGTACTCCACGTGGGAGGTCGCGATCGTGATCCCGCGCGCCTTCTCCTCCGGGGCGTTGTCGATCGAGTCGAACGCCCGGACGGTGATGCGCGGGTTGTGCTTCGCCAGCACCTTCGTGATCGCCGCCGTCAGCGTCGTCTTCCCGTGGTCCACGTGCCCGATCGTCCCGATGTTCACGTGCGGCTTCGAACGGTCGAATTTCTCTTTGCTCATCTATTCAGTCTTCTCCGGTGAACTATGTTGTCTTTAAGCCAATAAAAATGGAGCCCAAATCGGGATTTGAACCCGAGACCTCTTCCTTACCAAGGAAGCGCTCTACCCCTGAGCTATTCGGGCTGAGTATCAAATATTTTGGAGCGGGAGACGAGACTCGAACTCGCGACATTCAGCTTGGAAGGCTGACGCTCTACCAACTGAGCTACTCCCGCTCGATGGTGCATGGGGTAGGATTTGAACCTACGTAGGGAATTAACCCGGCGGGTTTACAGCCCGCTGCCATTGACCGCTCGACCACCCATGCAAACCTTTATACTGGTTGCTAACGCTGACTTCCTGAGCCAATTAGCAAATTTCCAATATTAACTGCGCTTTTTCGAAGTTGCAAGTTTAAACGGGCGGTTTTTGAATAGCAGTGGCGTCAGTGTGGAAAGCGCCTATTTATAGGTTCTTATCATCAGCATCTGCCTTCGGCAACCCGCCCGTTACCACGGGCGGTTCTGACTTGGAGCGTGGATGGAAGTTCTCGTAGGCCTTCTTTAAGTGGGAGTCGGTGATGTGAGTATAGATTTGTGTGGTGGAGATGTCGGCGTGGCCGAGCATTTGTTGGACGGAGCGGATGTCGGCCCGATTTTGTACAAGATGCGTGGCGAACGAGTGCCTAAGCGTGTGCGGGGAAACGCCCTGGAGGCCGCATTTATCGGCGTATTCCCTGATCATAGAATGGATGCCCTGACGGGTGAGCGGCTTGCCGGCGGGGGTGACGAAGAGGTTTTGCGAGCCCGTATTATCGTGCTTCCGGCGATAAGCGAGGTAGCTTTTGACCCATTCGGCGGCGGAGGTGCCGACGGGTACGCGGCGGGTCTTGCTTCCCTTCCCGGTCGTGGTCAGGACGCCGCCATCCAGATCGACGTCCTTTATCTGGATATTCACCGCCTCGGAAACCCGTAACCCGCTTGAATACATCAGTTCCAGCAGCGCGCGGTCGCGGAGTCCGGTTTCTGTGGAGGTGTCCGGCTGCGATAGGAGCTTCTCCACGTCGGCCTGGTTGAGGAACTTCGGCAGATAGAAGCTTTTAGACGGCGAATCGAGGTTCTCGGCGGGGTTTTCAGTGAGATGCCCCTCGAACATCAGGAACTTGTAGAACCCCCGTAAGCTGCTGAGCAGACGGCGTTTAGAGTTCTCCGACAGCATGTGCCCCGAGAGGTCGATCATCCATTCGCGGAGGTCCGTGCGGCTGATCTTGAGCAGTTCGAGCCCGTTCTTATCGGCCCATTCCTTCAATTTCGCCAGGTCCGTGCGATACGCGACCAGCGAATTTTCCGCTAACCCCTTTTCCACCCGCAGATACGAGAGATATTCACGAATGTAGTCGCGGCCGGATGACATATAAAAATGATAGAGTCCCGAGCGCCGATATACAAGGAAGATGTAAACCCGGCGCGTCTCACAATTACTCTTTTGTCGTGAAAAAGCGCGTCGTATTACCGAAAAGTGAGACCGCAAGATAAACAAATGAGACCGAAAGGCAGACAAATGAGACGCGAATGAGACGCGCGCGGCCGACGCGAGAACAAAGTGAGACGTGTCCAGTTTCCAGATCAACGTGTGGCCGGGCAGATCAGCGAGGTCAGACAGCGCCGCCATCGTTCTCATATCTCAATTCGCGGGTGTAGTTTCTTTTCTTGTATTGGTTTCTTATTTTCTTATTTCGTGGTTTAGAAAAAAGAATTTTTAACCACGAAATAAGAAAATAAGAAAAGGATAGGGGCCGATGATCGCCCAACCGTTATCGACGCATGTTTTGTTCGAGCATAGCCACGCCGTTTACGGCGTGGTCTTAGGTTTGGTCTTTTCCTTCAGGGCGTTTCAATGCCCTTTCTATTTTGAGGTGCGGGTAAGGGCGTTAAAACGCCCAGGTGGAATTTTGGCGGCCGGGACCACGCCCTGAAGGGCGTGGCTATGCGGGGGCGGTGTCGCTCCTCCAGAGCATCACGGAGCCGTCGATTTACAGTACTGAACTAATTTTCGCCATTCCGCAGCGAACGACGCAGAAGTTTGCTGATCGGCAAAGAAGCCGAGTCTCACCCAAGGCCGCTGCAGTTCCGAACTGAGGTTCTGCCCAGATCTAGGGTAAAGCGTTGTCGACTTTAGGGGGATCATTTCCGAAGTCCTGGAAATCACCGACCAGAGCTTCCCGTCACCGGAAATACTCACCTCGATCGAGTTCACGGACCTTAAATGCATGCGCGAAACATCGGTCGTGGTGTGGTCCTTGAAACCTATCACCTCAGTTACGGAAACCCGGCATTCGGATTCGAACGCGTAAGAGAACAGCCAGGGATAGGTGCCGGGAACTTTGGCTCCGCTGTTGGCCATTACCCTCTCCTTCGGCTCGCCGTAGACCTCGTGTTTCCTCCTGTCGTCGAACTCTTTAAGTTTTTCCAGTGCTTGCGCTCGTCGCGGGGTGCTGAAATGCTCCGCGTAGAATTTGAATAGGCTCTCTTCGCCGGTCCGGACGGCTTCCGCCCAAAGGCTATTTTCGATGTCCGCTTTAGCTTCTTCAACGAACGGATGGGACGGGTTATCCTGAATAAACTGCATTACCGCTGTCCCATCCCCTGCTGCTTTGAGCTTTTCCCATTCAATAAGCGCGGGGGCGAGCACCTCGAAGAGCGCTTTCGCCTGATCGATGAACGGGCTGTCGGGGTGGGCCTTTATGTAATCGCGGAATTTGAAGGGGTCCTTCGAATTCTTCAATTCGTTCCAAACGGGATCGCCGATGGTGTTCATCCGCGCGCGGGCCTGGGCGGCGAGCGATCCGTTCGGAAACTTCTTCAGAAATGCGTGATAATCCGCCGCCACCGAACTCTCCTTGATCTTGTTCCACGCCTCAAGTTCGGCGAGGGGGTCCGATGCAGACGCCGAAGCACTCGACTGAGCCGATGCCGAAATGCTAACCCCTCCTATGACCAAAAAGGCGCCGAGGAACAGTAGCGCTGTATTCAGTTTACCGCCAATAATTGTAGTCATTTCTTTAAGCCGCACCCCTTCATTAGGATTTCTAACTTTTCTTTGATCTTGTCCTGACTTCCGCCCACTTCGGTCGAGGGTATCAACTGTTTTTCCAAACCTGACCGAGTAACGAGCGTTAGCGTGTGATACTTGTACTTCACATCTTTAAGCTCACCGCAGGCCAAGGAGAACGCGTGCGTCGAATCCGCCACCATTCCCGGTTGTTCGCGCTCGCGAAATAGTAGCCGCGCACCGTCGAAGGTCAAATCCCCAATCCCGAACTGCCCGCCGGCGTGCTGATGAACCGACCCCATTCGAAAGAGCAACGTTGCATCACTTTCTTCTTTCTTAGGCCCGTCCAAGATCGCGGGTTTAGGCTGCAGACCTTCGATCGCCGCTTTGGCTTTCGCGGCATGTTGGCTTTCCGGGAATTCGGCCACGAAATCCCTGAGAATGGTCGGGGAGTTGACGTTCTCGATATTGCGCCAGGCGATCTCGGCGCGGATCTTTTTCGATTCGGAGGCGAGGGCGTGGCCGGGGTGCCGGGCCTCGAACGCCCTGAGGGTCGCGGGGTCGCGGCTGTCCCTCACCTGCTCCCAGTCGATCCACACCTTGGCTAGTTCGTTCATCCGCGTTTTCGCGACCTCGATGAAAGGGCTGTCGGGGTTGTTCTTGATGAAATCGCGGAACTTGAACGGGTCGTGCTCGTTACGCACGGCGTTCCAGGCTGGGTCGCCGACCTCGAGCATCTTCTTCCGCGCGATCTCGGTGAACTGCCCGTTGGGGAACGATTCGATGAAGAGGAAGTAATCCATCGCCACAGTGCTCTGATTGATCTTCCGCCACATCTCGAGTTCGGCCAGACCATCCATACCCGGTGCGGCCGTCTTCGATGCGGACGGCGGCGGGCCGATGTATTCGCCCGGCGGGTCGTCCGCTTCGCTCTTCAGGGACGCCGGCAGGGCGGACGAGTACGAGCGCCTGATCTGCGGCGAACTGTAAAACGACTCCAGCTCCGCGACTACGGCCTCGGCCTCCTCGTCCCGTTCCTTGTCGAGTTCCTCTTTGTCTTCCTTGTATTTCTTCTCGATCGCCTCGAGCATCTCGTCGCGAAGCTTGACCATGTCCTGATGCGCTTCGCTGGCGCTCATGTCTCGATTAGCGGTCAGCCGGAGATAAACGAGAACTGCCTGATGAGCCTCCTTCGGCTTTTCGAGATCACGGTACGCGAGCGCCCGAAGCGATTCAAGCCTGGGGCTCGTGCCTTTACTCTTCTCGTAAGCCTCAAGCAGCGAGATCGTTCGCTCGTACTCGCCGCTCTCGAAGGCCTCAACGGCAGCCTCGAATCCCGACGGCTTACCCTGTGCGACAGCGTCTCGAATGGATAGTCCGCTGAACAGGGCCAAAAAGCAGAGCAAAAGCAGTTCGAGGATTCGTCGTTTCATTAACATTTGGCACCTTGGAAGGGGATCAGCACGGATTGTTCACGAATCACCTTGAACTTGGAATCTACAATAATACGAAGGCCCTGACGATATTCGAATCTCCATCGATCCCCGCCAAAACCATATTCGAGTATGACCTTGCCGGTCCGCGCTGCTTCCGCCTGTTTCTTGCGCTGCTCCTCTTCCCAATCCTTGATCCTCTTCGTTTCATAATTCTGCAGCTGCGCCAAGTCCTCCGGATCGACCGGCTCAGGTTTATCCTCGCAAACCCTTGATTTGTATACCGTCGAGCCTGGAAGGTCGACTAAAAGGGAGAAACTGCCGGGCGGCACGAGTCCTTTGCTCGGATGGTACTTATAGGGCCCATAATAATCCTTAAGGTCATCGTGACGTATGACATCCCAGAACTCATCATGGTTGTTGATCTTCATGAGTCTTCCGGACGCCTTCCTCAAGTGCTTGGCTCTTCGGGACGCATCGCCAGCGGGGTTGTTCAAAGAAAACAAGAAAATGCTCTTTTCAGCATTGAAACCGTTTGCCCACTCGTATTCCTTCGAAGAGAAGATGATGCGACCGCTCGGTGTCTTCAGTCCCACTCCGGTGTCGTCTCTGAATTCAACGGCCGTCTTTATCGCACTCTCATACGGCCTGGCCATCTCGTCGTCCGCGGCTAGAGGGTGGGAGCGCTTGGCGGCCTTAGGTTCCTCTTTGGCTTCCTTGTATTCCTTTTCGAGGTCCTTGCCCTTCTTCTCATACTCCTCGAAATCTTCGTAGATCTGGTCGATAGCCTCGTCAGGCCAGCGGATGTCGAGCCAGGTGTTGGTGGGGGATCCGGAATATTTGGCGACGCTGCGGAACTTGCTGACGATGTTCTTCAGGCGGTTCACGTCGCTGTTGTCCGAAACAAGGAACCGGCTGGCGAGGGATGCGGTCGAAATACCTTCCTTCCACCCGAGCAGTGCACCCGGGTAACTCGCCGCCCTGCCGGAGCGGGAGGGCCCCCAGAACATCTGGTAGCTCTGGGCACGGAAGCAGACCTGGTGGGGCCGAAAGCTTGAAGCAGCACCGTCGCCGTCCTGGTCGATGGAGTTCAGATCGACGCACACGATGTAGTTCACTCCGACCGGCTTGATCGCCTTGTAGCGCTTCGCGAGGCTCGGGTACTTCGAGATCTTCTCGTAATTTACCGTCCGGATCTTCCCCTTAAGGGCGATCGGGTCGAGTTCCCAAAAGAATTCCGGGTCGACAATGTATTCGTCCAGGAGTCGCCAGCCCCGAAAATTCACCACGAAGCTCTTAAGGTTACGAGCTTTGACCATCTGGTTGTCGATGCCGGCCGGGAACACGTTCGCACCGAGGGAAGAGAGATCGACGTAGTCGGGACTCCCGTGGGTGTAAGCGAAATTCAGCCGCTTCGAGGCGACGGCGGACTCCTGCGCCACAGTAGGTACAACCGTACCCATTAGGATGAGGATAATGAACGCTAGATTTTTCATTCGGTTGGGTGAAGAATCGGGAAACCTAAACATTATACGCAGAGAACAAAAAGCCTCAAGATAAATTCACGCATACCCTTAAGTTGGACTGTATCGAGAACGGGGCCGGGCGTACGATCTTGCAATTATTCGGCGGCATATTGACGAGAAGACCGGATTTCTGTTGACCGCCCCGGTTGATTGGGGCGTTGGGATTTTTCTGTTGCGGGGTTTGAAACGCATGTGTTATAGATAGTATTGCGTGCCGGGGATGGCACAGGAGGAGTTTAGGAGAAAAGACTCGCCGGCTGGGAGCCGGCGTTCCAGGGAGGAAATTTATGGCATTGGGTAGGAG
>JAEZJR010000276.1 GCA_023415725.1 Acidobacteriota bacterium | reverse complement strand
GCAGCGAGACGCTCGGCTGGGGTGTGGTGGAGGGCAGCGGCTTGAAGTACGCCGGCGTCGAGTACGGAACCGTGAAGTCCAGCCCGAAGCTTTCCTTCCCGAAAAGATTGGCGAAAATTTACGACGGTGTCGCGGAGGTCATCGACCGATTTTCACCTGACGCGCTGTCGATCGAAGAAGCGTTTTACGCCGTAAACGTCAGCACCGCGATGAAACTCGGCCAGGTCCGCGGCGTTGTTCTGCTGTTGGCCGAGCAGCGCGGCCTCGAGATAGCCGAATACGCCCCGCGGCTGATCAAGCAAACGGTAACGGGCTACGGCGCGGCCGAAAAGCATCAGGTCGGCGAGATGGTGCGGATCCTCCTGCGGCTGAAGGCGATCCCCACACCGCACGACGCCGCCGACGCCTTAGCGATAGCCATCTGCCACTTCCACCACGCCGGCATGCGCGACCGCATCGCGAAGTCTATACGAAGATAGCTCCCCTTTGTGGCCCTCTGTGTCCTTCCTTTGTGCTCTTTGCGTTAAAAACACTTTCACACAAAGTACACGGAGAGAAGACACAGAGGGCCGCAAAGGAAGACCCTTGAATCATGAAACGAATCCTCTCCTCGATATTGGTCTGCTTTGCCGTCACATTCATCGCCGAAGCCCAGGCGAAGCGCACCGCAAAGGCGCCACTCAAACCTCGTGAAGTAGGCAGCACTGCCGTAGTAATGGATGAAACCCTGTCAGTGCTCCGTTTGAGACCGAGCCTCTTCGCAGAGCCCGTACAACGAATGCGCCGCGGCCGTGTCGTGAAGATACTCGGCGTCACGGAAGCCGACGGCGTCAAGTTCTATCGTGTTTCGGCTCTGCCATCCGCTGCTGGCTGGGTGCAAGCCGATTCAGTTTTCGGCAAATTCCGCGACGGTGACGACGCTCGAATGGCAATGCTCGTTCGATCGATGAGCGGATTCGATCAGATAGAGGCGGCGGTCGAATTCTTCAATCTCTTCCCCAACTCGCAGTTCCGTCCGGCCCTGCTCCTGCTCTACGGTGATCTGCTCGAAGAGGCCGCCGCGAAGCTCTCAAAGGACGCCAACAGCCGCCTCGACCGCCGCGAAATGGCCGCATCCGCAGCACCTTTGCACAGCTACTACCTCAATTACGTCGGCTTGGACCGCTACCGGCGGCTGGGGGTCCTCTTTCTCTTCAATCCCACCACACGCCAATACCACTACAACGGCGCTAGCTGGCTAGAGCTGACGAAGAAATTCGCGGCAACAAACGAATCCGCCGAAGCGCAAAAACGCCTCGATTCCCTCAAGACAAAAATGTCGAGAGGGCCTGCAATACCATAATTGATTTACTGAAGACGGTCAGTAGTTGAGCGACCGGGCGATCTCACTCGCGACTTTAGCGTTGTTTTCGAGAAGCGCTATGTTGGCCTTCAACGTGCGGCCGTCACTGCGTTCGGAGAGTTGGGAAAGCAGGAACGGTGTGATCTCTTTACCCTTCACGCCCTGGTCTTTTGCGAGTTTCAATGACTCCAGAAGGATCGGTTCGACTTCGCTGTTCTTTAGTTCCTGTGCCTCAGGCACGGGAACCGTAACGAGCAGCGAACTTGTGAATCCCCAATCGTTGCGTGCGTCCGCGATCTTCGCTACGTCTTTGCCGGTCTCGACCCGTGCATCGATGGCGAGCCCGCTCGAACGCGAATAAAACGCAGGAAATTCGTCGCATTGCCACCCGAGAACGGTCACGCCGAACGTCTCAAGCCACTCGCGCGTCGCCGGCAGATCGAGCACGATCTTCGCCCCTGAGCAAACGACGATGATCGGCGTTCGTGCAAGCTCCGGCAGGTCCGCTGAAACGTCAGTGCGGTCGCCCCGGTGCACCCCGCCGATGCCCCCGGTCGCGAACACCTTTATCCCGGCCTTATGGGCTAGAAAAGCCGTCGCCGACACGGTCGTCGCACCGCTCGCCCTCTGACCGATCACGACCGGCAGGTCGCGACGGGAGAGCTTCCGAATATCTTTACCATCGGCAAGCCGCTCAAAATGCTCGTCGCCGAGTCCAATGTGAACTTCCCCGTCAAACACGGCTATCGTTCCCGGCGTTGCCCCGCTGTCGCGAATGAGATTTTCGATTCGGTAAGCGGTTTCGATATTCTGCGGGTACGGCAGCCCGTGCGCTATCACGGTAGATTCCAACGCCACCACCGGCCGCCCAAAGTGCAAGGCACCGGAAACCTCTTCGCTAAAATTGAATTTCATCTTGACTTTGTGGTCTTTGTGAACCTCTCTGTGCTCTTTGTGATAAAAATCCGTCACACAAAGAGCACTAAGGTAAGACACAAAGGACGCGGAGGAAAGACTATTTGACGAACTTGAGGATGCGATCGAATCTCGGATGCGTCAGGCACCCTGACATGCTGCCGTTCGAGGCTCCGCGGTCGCATGACCAGTAAACGAACATTGCCCGACCGATCACTAACTCTCGCGGCACGAATCCCCATCCGCGGCTGTCGTCGCTGTCGTCGCGGGCATCGCCCATTACGAAAAAGCTGTTCTCCGGCACGATCATCGTCTTCCCCTCGACACCGAAATTGAATCGGTCCGGGTCGAACCGCAGTCCCGCTTGCGCGGCCCTCATCGTTCGGTCGTTATAATATACGGTCCACTTATCCTCCGGCTCGCGCGGCTCGAACTCTTTCGTCTCGAGAGCTCCATCACGCACGACGTTATTTCCGATCATCCGGTGCTCCGGCAGCAACTGGTCATTGATGTAAACCTGATTGTTCTTGAATTCGACCTTTTCGCCCGGCAGCCCGATCACCCGCTTTACGTAATTGAGCTGGTACTTCACGAGCCCGCGTTCGCGGTCGGACCTCGGGTCAACGCTGTTACCGGGGTATTTGAATACGATGATGTCGCCGCGCCGAATCTCGCGCATCGGCAGGAACGGAAGCGGATTCCCGCCCGGGTTAAAAATGAACTTGTTTACGATCAGGTAATCGCCGATCAGGATGGTGTTCTGCATCGAGCCCGTCGGCACGGTGACCGCCTGCAGGATGAACGTCATCCCGAACAACGCCATCACGAGCGTAACGGTGAGCGATTCGAAATATTCGCGGAAAAGCGATTTCGGCGGGCCTTTCGGCTTCGATTCTTCCTTTGCGGCTTCCACCTTTTCCTTTTCTGTATCTGCCATAAATGCCGTAACTAATACGTCAGGATGCTTTGCTGCGTTTCTCCGAACTCGCGTCAATAGTCTTTAAGGCCTCGCTCGCGGCCATCATCTCCGCCGCTTTGATCGAGCGCCCCGAGCCGGCCGCCTTCCCCTCCGCCCAAACCGCCTCGACGTGGAATGTGCGGTCGTGCGGCTGCCCCTCGCTGCGTACGAGCGTATATGTAGGCGCCGACATCTTTTTCGCCTGCAGACGCTCCTGCAGGAGCGTTTTGTAATCTACTGAAGACTTCGGAGTCACGCTCTTCAGTTCGTCGGCGAAGATCCTTGAAACAAAGGCCCTCGCGGCTACATATCCGCTATCGATGAAGATCGCCCCGATGATGGCCTCCAGCACGTTCGCTAAAAGCTGCGGTTTCTCGCGTCCGCCGGATGCCTCCTCGCCGCGCCCGAGCCGAAGGTAACTGCCCAGTTCAAGCGAATCCCCGATTCCGGCCAGCGTCGCGGTGCTCACCAGGCGGTGCTTCATTAACGTGAGGTCGCCCTCCGCTGCGTTCGGGTTCTTTGCGAAAAGCTGTTCCGCGATCGCCAGCCCCAGTACCGAATCGCCGATGAACTCAAGCAATTCGTTCTCAGCGCCTCGGATCTTCTCCTCGGATTCACGTTTCAGACGCTCGTGCGCCCAAGATCGGTGCGTGACGGCACGCTCGAGTAATTCAGGCTTCTCAAACCTATGTCCGAGTGATGTTTCCAGCTTCGCAAGGCTCATCACGGCGTTGAGATAAAGTCTAAGAGTTATGCCCCAAAAAGAAAAGCCGGGCGGACTTTCGTCCCGCCCGGCTCGATCTTAGATCGTTCAATTACCCCTTGTCGGAGGAAGTTGTTACGGTTTCGGCTTGGCAGCGACGCCCGTGCCGTTAGCAGCACTGACTCCCTTGCCGCTGGCAGCCCCAATGCCCGCTCCAGCACCGGTCGTGGTGTTGGTCGTCGTGGTTGGGTCCGGATCGGCCACCGGCTGCACCGCTGACGTCGGATCGGGAAGCGGCTTGGCGGTAGATGCTGCGACCCACTCGTCGACGCCCGTCTTCTTATCCGGGAAGCGGATGCCCCAGAGACGCTTGATCTCGTCGTCCAGGCCCTTCTTGTACGTCTGGCCGGCCGGAGTGTCGGTCTTTGCGAACTTCGACGCTCTAGCGTATGCATCCATCGCACGCTCCATATAGCCGTTGAAGAGTGCTTCCTTCGCCTTGATCTCAGTATCGATCTTCGGCTTCTCTTCGTCGGGTGCCGTCTTGATCGTTTCGATCAATTTAGCGATCTGCTCACCGATCGGAGCGGCCTCATCAACGTAGTAGCTGCCGATCGTCGCGTAAACCGGGGCGAACTCCTTACGGAAACCGGCGTTCTGCGTCGTTGCGTAGAAATACGGGATGCCACCCTTCTTGTCGTTCTGGCCGAAGTAAAGCACGCTGCCCAGCGTGTAGTTCAGCTCACTGATCGCATCCTGTGGCGGCACTTCATACTTGAGAACGCCCACGGTGTCACGGCCTTGCTTATCTTTGCGATTAGGCTTGATCGCTCCGCTCTTTAGTCCGTCAAGGAGCGCCTTGGAATAGGTGGCTGCATCGGCGTTGAATTTATTATTCTTCTTCGCAAGCTCACGATTGACCGAAACCGCCATCACGTACTTGATGTTGTGATTGTCGGGATACTTCGCGAGGATCTCCTTGCCCGCTGCATAGATCTCATCCGTATTATCGGAATTGACCGCATTGTCGAACCGAGTGAACATCTTCGCATCACCGAAGCCAGCTTTCACCTTCTCGAGCCGGGTCACCTGAGCTTTCACGAACGTCGCCTGTTCTTTCCAAGCTTCGCAAGCTCCGAATTTCTCGAGAAATGCTTTACCTGTATTCAGCGCCTCGTCCACTTCAGCTTCAGTCTTTTTCTGGTAAAGCCCTGTGAACTTCTCGTACTGTGCCGTCGGCGTATCAAGATCGTCGCAGGCATTTTGGGCGAACGCGCCGGTCACCGCTATCCCGCCTACCAGGGCGAGCATGCTGAAAAATCTAATGATCGTTTTCATCTTCTTTACTTCCTCCGAGGGGGCGAGTCTCTAATTTACGCCCTGAATTTGGGAACTTGAAAACCGGCGTCGAAGGTCACGGTTTTGCGGAAACTCTGATGCGAATCGATACGGCTAAAGTTGCAAGAATTCAGAATTTCGTGCTCTAAGCTTTGCTTATGATGGGCGGTAAAACCCAAACCGTTCGCAATTGTAAATAATCACCCACCGCCCGCGACTCTGTCAAGCAAAACCGCCGTTATATCAATATAAAAACACCGGAAGGCAGGGCTCCCGGTGTCTTCCAGATTACTCTGAACGTTGAGGCTAGTTCTTCACGATCCGAGGCCGGGTACCCTCGCCGCGAGCGGCCTTTTCCTTGTCGTACTGGATGACCACCGGAGCGAAGTTCGATGTCTTCTTCTGCTGCACCGGGGCCGATTTGGTCTGCGGCGTGGAGGCCGGCTTGTCCTGGACCGGGGTCGGTTTCATCTGAGGCACGAAAGTGGGCCTGCTCTGAGTGGTCTTTTGCACGAGTTTCTTGGGCTCGTCTTTCGTTGCCCCGACCACGATCACCGGGCGTTCATCCTCTTGAGTGTCGCCTGCCACGGCAGCGTCGTCATCCTCTTCTTCATCCTCCACCGCAGCCATGTTGTCAGGCTGTGCCGGGTGCGGACGCAAGTTCTTTATCGCCAGATACTTCTCTTGATTCCGGCGCATCCTCGGAGCGAGGGCACGGTAGATCTGGCCCGCGACCGCTGCGGCATATTTGCCGCGTTCGCCTTCTCCGCGGGTGATCACCGCGACGGCGTACTGCGGATCCTCAACGGGTGCGACCGAAGCGAAAAGCCCGATCCAGGACCCCTTGAAGATGCACGAACCGGTCTTACCAGCGATCCCCTGCGAATGGTCGACCCCGCGTGCTGCGGTGCCCCATTCCGCCGCCCCGATCATTCCCGGCAGAACCCCCTGCACCGTCCGGTAAGGCACCGATACCGGCTCACGGAACCTCGCGCGAACGCTCGCCTTCACATTTTGCTGTTTTACGATCTGCGGGACGACCTTCTGGCCTCCGTTCGCGATCGCGGTCACCATCACGGCCAATTGCAGTGGGGTAACCTCAAAATCATCGCCGTGCGAATAGATTCGCGCGTTCCTGTTTCCGAAAGGAAGTTTGCCCGGAGTTTCGCCCTCGGCATTGATGCCCGTCTTTTCACCGAGGCCCAGGCTCTTTGCATAGGTGATCATCTTCGCGTTGCCGAAATTCGAGCCGACACGCTGGAAATAGGGATTATTCGAGCGGGCGGTCGCGTGATCGAGGTCCAACCCAGAGGTAGATTCGCCGATGCCGCCTTCTTCATTGATCACGCCTTCGTTAAGGCCGCCGACGCCCGTGACCAATTTGATCGTCGAGCACGGCTTGTAACTGTTCTTGATCGCCCACTCCTGGTTGACCATCGTGACGATCTTACCGGTCTTCGCCTCCATCACAACGACCGTCCCCGCACGCGAACCGAGAGCATCGACCGCAACCTGGCGGATCGCAAGGTCTTCGCCTTCAGTGTTGTCACGGGCGATATTCTCAGCGGTCTGGCTCTTCAAACCTCGCTCGAACGCCAGTTTGCGTTCGCGAGCGATACGGGCCGCTTCCTCGCGGCGGCGTTGTGCCTCGATAGCGGCCTGACGGCGGGCCTCTTCTGCCCTGCGGCGTGCCTCCTCGGCTCGGCGTTGTTTTGCGGTGAGCTTCTTTTCCGGAACCTTCGAGTTGCGGTCGTTTTTCGCGCTTGCCTTGGAATTCTTTGTGTCTTTCTTTGAGTCGCGCCGCGCAGTCTCCTTCTTAGAGTCGCGGCTGTTGCGGGC
>JAEZJR010000245.1 GCA_023415725.1 Acidobacteriota bacterium | reverse complement strand
TAGTGTGGGGTGTCTTCCTGCGTGCGTCGAAATCCGGCGACGGGTGCGGGCAATTCTGGCTAACTTGCAATGGTGAACTGATCCCTTCGGCACCGCAGTTCAAGACCATTATCGAGTTCTCGCACCGCATGACAACGGCGGTGGACGGTATCGTAATGCTGATACTGCTCGGCTGGGCGGTATGGCTATGGCGTTCGGACCGCACATCGCGGAACCGTCAGATCCTTTACGCCGCGATCGGTTCGATGGTGTTCGTCATCACCGAGGCCGCTGTGGGTGCCGGGCTCGTGCTGACGGGTAATACAGCCGAAGCGATAACCGACACGCGGCCGCTCTGGGCTATCGGGCATCTGGCGAACACGTTCATCCTCCTCACGTTCCTGACCCTGACCGCGTGGTTCGCGACGAAAGAACGCCGTCTCGGTCCGACGCCTGATGCCAAGACCACCGTGCTGATCGCAATAGCGGTGATCGGGCTCTTGATGGTGGGATCCAGCGGTGCCCTCGCCGCGCTCAGCAACATGCTGTTCCCCTCGCAGTCGATCTCCGAAGGCATCGCGAAGGACTTTTCGGAGTCTTCCGACCTTATTTTGAAGTTGCGGCTCAGTCACCCGATCCTTTCGATCCTCACCAGCGTCTACATCATCTTCATCGCCGGATGGCTCAAGGCCCTTGTTCCGGATGATGCAGACACGGCATGGTGGTCGAAGGTGGTATCCATACTCATCATAGTGCAGGTCGCTTTTGGCGGGGCTACTCTGTTAACGCTCGGGCCCATAGTTATGCAGCTGGGACACCTCCTCCTTGCCGATCTTGTCTGGATTTCTTTCGTGCTGCTGGTCGCATCGTTCCTCGCCGCTCGTCATCGAGTAGCTTAGAGGTTCCGTCGCCATTTCTCGCCGCGTTCTACAAGCTCATCCAGCTTCGCCTGCACTTCCGATCGTTTCGCCTCTATCCCCTCGTCGTCCCCTTCGGGATCCACGTGAACCGGTTCTGTATAGAAAACCCTCGCCCGCGAGAACGGCTTCGGGATCTGCAGGCGGTCCCAGCTTTTCACCCGCCATGCCCGTTCGCACTCGATAACGAACGGGACGATCGGATTTCCGGTCTTTTTTGCCAGGACGACCGGCCCGCTTTTCACTTCGTAACGCGGCCCTCGCGGGCCGTCCACGGTAAATGCCATAGGCAGCCCGGCCCTGATCAGCCGGATCATTTCCACCATCCCGCGCACGCCGCCGCGGCTCGAAGAACCTCTAACCGTTCCGAAGCCGAACTTCGTCAGGAACCGTGCGATGTACTCCCCGTCGAAGCTCTTCGACGTCAGTACCACGATCCCGTCGTTTCGCATGAAATAGGTTGAAGCGAATATACGGTCGTGCCAGATCGCGAAGATGGGCGTTTGGCCTGACCCCCAAATTTTCGCCCTTGGGTCATCACCCTCCACCTCGTAACGCAGAGTCGAGCCGATCGCTCGTATAAGCAAAGCAAAGGCTAAAGCGGCGAGTTTTATCGTAAACCGCTGTTTAAATGGGTACTCGGCAAGGCCCGCCGGCTCGTAGACGGCCGGGAATCGCTCGCGCAACGATGGCAAAGGAGGGTTCAATTGAGTTATTATGTTGCAACTACGCGGGTTATTCCAGCGTACCTATCTGTAAAGCGTCGACGCGGCGACGCACTATGCAGCGAAACATTCTTATCATTGACGATCACGACGACATGGCGACCTCGCTGGAAGAGGTCTTCTCTGCATCCGGGCACGCCGTCCGCGTCGTTGAAAGACGTGAGGACGCCCTCGCCATCGATGATATCGAACGTTACGACCTGGTCGTGACTGACCTCGACGTCATCCCGCGAAACGGGGGTTCGGGTGCGAATGGGCACACGCTGGTTTGCCTCCCCGAACATATTATCGCCGGCGTCAGCGAACACGTGAAGGCGTTCAAGATCGGTGCGGCCAATTTTCGCCGCGATGAGTTCAACGAAGACGAACTCAAAGAGATGGTCGCGACCATCCTCGATTTCAAGACCCGGTACATCGACAAGATCGATTACGTCCAGGATCTCCATGAGAATATCCAATTCGAACTCCCCAGCGCCATCTCGCTGATGAGCATCGTCCTGGAATACCTGATGAAACGCGTCGAGAAACTTGGCGTGATCAAACCCGAAAGATCCAACCTCTTCGTCGCACTGGACGAGGCCTTCGTAAACGCCGTAAAGCACGGGAACAAGTTCGACACGCAAAAACTCGTCCGCATCAGTGCGGAGGTTTCCGTAAAGGAAGCCCGCTTCACTATCGAGGACGAAGGAGAAGGCTTCGACGTGAACAGCATCCCCGACCCGCTCGACCCAGAAAACCTCTTCAAAACCAGCGGACGCGGCGTCCTATTCATCTACAACATCATGGATGAGGTGAAATACAACGAGCGCGGCAACCGTCTCACCATGGTGAAGAAGAGCGAAAGCCATTCCGACGTTCAAGCCTGACCGGCAAGAATTAACAAATATAATCAATATTTTTTCTGTATGCGTTGAGACTGTAGTTCAAGTCCATGCGTGGTTCTATCTTCGTATTTCCGAACTACTTGATTTCTCGTAATGGAAAGGGAAGTTGGACATCATGAAAAACGACACAAGCGCGACCGTTTCCGTGTGGATGGAGGTGGAAAGCATCCCCGATGACGGGCCATTGGAAAGAGATATTGACGTCGACGTGTGCGTTGTCGGGGCCGGCATTGCGGGCATGACCACGGCCTATTTTCTCGCCAAGGAAGGGAAGAACGTCGTCGTGTTCGACGACGGCGAGATCGGTGGGACAATGACGTCGCGCACCACAGCTCACGTAGTTAACGTGCTCGACGACCGCTATTACGAACTCGAACGGCTGCACGGCGTCCCAGGAGCGAAGATCGCGGCCGCAAGCCACACCGCTGCGATCGATACCGTGGAGAGGATCGTTCGCGAAGAGGGGATCGACTGCGAATTCGAACGCCTCGACGGTTATCTCTTCGTGCCGCCCGGCGAATCTACGGGAGAGCTCGAGGAAGAATTCAAAGCTTGCCAGCGGGTGGGTATCTCCGAGGTCGATTGGGCGGAAAGGGCACCGATGGAGAGCTTCGATACGGGCCGTTGCCTGCGATTCCGCAACCAGGCGCAGTTCCACCCGATCAAATACGTAGCGGGGTTGGCAAAGGAGATCCGAGAACGAGGAGGGAAACTCCATTCGGGAACGCACGCCACGACGATCGAGGGCGGCGATCCGGGACGCGTCGAAACGGACAGAGGCGCCGTGGTTACTGCCCACTCAGTCGTCGTGGCCACCAACACCCCGGTCAACGACCGCGTTGTGATGCACACTAAGCAAGGACCGTATATCACGTACGTGATCGGCTTGAAGGTCCCGAAGGGAGCCATCACGAAGGCCCTTTATTGGGACACACCGGATCCGTACCATTACGTCCGCCTTACTAATGCTCCGAACGCTCCGGGCTCCGAGATCCTGATCGTCGGCGGGGAAGATCACAAAACGGGACAAGCTGATGATACGGAAGAGCGTTTTGGACGCCTCGAGCAGTGGACACGCGAGCGTTTCGCCTCAGCGGGCGATGTGGTATACCGATGGTCCGGGCAGGTCATGGAACCGATAGACGGTATGGGCTATATCGGCCGCAATCCGCGGGACGAGGAGAATGTTTACATCGCAACCGGAGATTCCGGGAACGGGATGACCCACGGCACGATAGCAGGGATCCTGATAACGGACCTGATAATGGGTCGCAAGAACGCATGGGAGGAATTATACGACCCGAACCGATCGGCCCTTCGCGACCTTACCGAATTCGTGAAAGAGAACGTCAACGTCGCTGCCCAGTATACTGACCTGGCCACGGGTGGAGATGTCGATTCTGCAGATGCAATCCCGACCGGTGAGGGGGCGGTGATCCGCGAGGGTTTGTCGAAATACGCCATTTACTGCGACGAAACCGGGACCGCCCACAAGATGTCCGCGATATGCCCGCATCTAGGTTGTGTCGTGAAATGGAACACCACGGAAAAATCCTGGGATTGCCCGTGCCACGGGTCGCGCTTCGATCGGTTCGGTAAGGTTTTCCAAGGCCCTGCGAATAGTGACTTGGAACCAACTGACAAATGATCCAAACTGCCTACTTTGCGTCTTTTGCGAGCTTTGCGTGAGAAAAGTACATTTCACGTAAAGCTCGCAAAGTTTGCGATCGCGACAATCTAGCTTTATTTAATACAATTGAAGAATGAAGGTAACGATCGGGCAGATCAACACCACCAACGGCGACATCGAAGGGAACACGGC